>CAVPLE010000089.1:0-3363 GCA_963705865.1 uncultured Holophagaceae bacterium
TGTTCGCCTCGTGCCGAGGCTCACATGGACTCGACCCAACCATGCGCTACCTCCCGCTCTTCTTCCAATCAGCCAGGAACCCTTCCACACCCTTGTCCGTGAGGGGGTGCTTCAGCATCTGGTCGAAGACCTTGGTGGGGATGGTGGCCACGTGAGCGCCCGCCAGGGCGGAATCGGTGACGTGGCGCGGGCTGCGGATGCTGGCGGCCAGGCACTGGGTGTCGAAGCCGTAGTTGTCGAAGATGGCCACGATTTCGCGGATGAGCTCCATGCCGTCCAGGTTGATGTCGTCCAGGCGGCCCACGAAGGGCGAGACGTAGGTGGCGCCGGCCTTGGCGGCCATGAGGGCCTGAGTGGCGCTGAAGCAGAGGGTGACGTTGGTATGGATGCCTTCGGCCGAGAGCGCCTTGCAAGCCTTGAGGCCCTCGGCGATCAGCGGCAGCTTCACCACGACGTTCTTGTGGATCTTCGAAAGGCGGCGGCCCTCCTCGATCATGCCGGGGGCTTCCAGGCCGATGACCTCGGCGCTGATGGGGCCGTCCACGATGCCGCAGATCTCCGCGATGATCTGCTCGAAGGGCTTGCCCGTCTCCTTGGCGATGAGGCTGGGGTTGGTGGTCACCCCGTCCAGCACGCCCAGGGCATTGATGCGCTTGATCTCGTCGATGTTGGCGGTGTCGATGAAGAACTGCATGGAAGAACTCCCGGTTGGTCATGATGGAAGGACACGAAGATCAAAATCTGCCCTGCGGCCCCGAGCATTCATCCAAAGCCGCTGCCTCTTCGCGTGAGGACCCTCTTGTATTCTGCCAGATCCTAGGGCTGAGTTTCGAGGATGGCGATAGGTGCCTTCGTCAGGGGATCAGATTCGAAATGAAGACACCAGAGGGCTTCATTATCAAACCCAAGAAGGAAGGCCGACCAGGAAAGATCGAGGCCGCTGAAGTGCCACCCAGCTGGATCGCGGAGCGCGACGAAATAGAATTGACCGGACCGAATAACCCATGCCAGGCGGTCCGCCGAGACGCTAAGACGCAAGGGTGAAGCGCTATCGAAGGAAGTCCCTGTCAGGGCGGGAGGGAGAGGAACAGATTCGGTTGTGGAGAAAACGCTTCCGTCGAAGGTCTGGTAGTAGCAATCGTTTCCTCCCTTACTTCGGATGATGTGCAATCGGCCATCAGTCCCAGCGGCAAGGCCTGATACGGGGAGGGAGTTCTGTGGATAGTCCGGATCTGCCAGGTAGGGCACTTCAAGCTGCGCGGCAGTGCCATCCGGCCTTCTCTGGAGCAGGTGGCGATGACCCCCTGAGGAGAAGGTGCAACTCAGGGTTCCATCCCCCGCCATGGCAAGGCACTGGTCGGTCGAGTAGAGATCCGGCACCGTGCCGGAGGGGGACGTCACGTTGACCGTGGACCAGGAAGCTCCGTCCTGACGGAGGGCGGTAAGTTCCATGGGGGAGTTGCTAAGTACATTCACCGCTACCACCCAGAGCTGGTCCAAGGTTCCCAACAGCAGTGAGGGGAAGTCATAACTTGTGGAGGCGGACCAGATGCCGGACGTACTGGGCAGCGTTTCGTCATGCCACCCTTCTGCATCTCTCCAAAGGTGGTGGTAGTGATAACCGTTGATGTCCGAGCCCTGGTAAAGGAGGTGGGGCCGGCCGGCGGAATCAACCGCGCAGCTACGAGGCGACCCCATCATGCTCATGGCGGGAAGAGGATTCGAGGAAATGATCGCTCCGCTATTGTCTGATTCCCAGACTGTCGAGTTGTCCCAGGTGATCATGTGTCCGTCTGGCATCCTCAAGAGGGGGTTGAATCCAGGTGTGGGAAATTGGGCCGAGATGGGAGTCAGGGCCCCGGCTGTCGCCACCTGCACCTCTGGCGTATTCCCCATCTGGTTACCGCTGACCACTCGCAGGAAATAGCGGTAGCTGCCTTCTACCGGAGGAATGTCCGTGTAGGAGGTGGTATCCGGAGGGAGGGAAACCAAGGGCAGGTCCAATCCAGCGAGGTTATCGGGCCTTCCGGGAAGCCGGAAGACATCGACGCTCGCGGCGGCGGTCGAATGGTTGATCCAGGAGAGGTGGATGCCTGATGGATCTGCGGCCGCCTGGAGGCCGGTCGGGATGGCCAGGCCGAGGGTTGTTGCGTAGGTGGGGCTGGGAATGCTGGAAAGGGATCCCGCGAGGGTGGTCGCCCGCAGCTTGACGGGACTCGTTTCAAGGACGGGCGGGAAGTCCAGGTCGACGACCAGATCATCCAGACGGGTGGATGACGGATTTTGGGCGATGCGGCAGGACGCCATTGGCACCCACCCCGTTGGATCCCCGTTGGAATCCAGTGGGCTGACCTCGAACAGGAAGGTGTGCGGGATGTGGCTCTGATTGGTGAGGAGGCCCCGGACTCGGCCCAGGGCTGAGTCGTAGCCGCCATAGAAGGTCGGCGGGAACGGGAGGGTCGTGAAGGTCAGGGGATTGCTGATGAAAGAAGGCTGGAGGCTGCCCCCCACGGCCATCTGGACCCGGACAGACACGTCCAGAGCTTCCGGGAACACATCGAGATTCAGGGGAAGTTGCTTGGTCCGGTCGTACACGCCCACATTCACAGTGCTTGGCAGGGCCCAGTTTCCGTTCATGTCCTTCATCTGGGGAACATAGGTCACGTTATTCGTTCCGTAGGTCCCATACGAGCTCGGACTGTAGTTCAGGAGGTATTGCCCGCTCCAGGTGCTGTCCGGTTGGACCGAGAGAAGGACGGGCGCCGTCCCGGTAGGTGGAGAAGAAGGCACGGCAGAGGGGCCGGACAGGGAGGAGGACGTCTCCGATCCGCCTCCGCAGGATAGGGCGAGGATCGCGAAAGCGGCGAAGACCAGAACTTGTTTCATGTCTGTGATCCCGGAATGGGGCCGTCGAGAAAGAATTGCCACGGGGTTTTCTGATGGATGGACCTAGACTAGGAGATCCCTCCCGTCCGTTACAAGGGAAGTCGACACTCCTGGGTACACTGCTCCAGGCACCCGGGAGGTCCGATGCTTGCCCATGAGATCCGAGTCCTCGACAAAGGCTTCGTCCGCCTCATCGACCACATGGGGTCGGACCTGTCCGTGGTGAACGCGGCCCGGGTGTCCTTTGGCAAGCGGAAGGAGGCCTTCGAGGAGGGCGATGCCAAGCTGATCGGCTACCTGGCGGAACACGAGCACACCTCGCCCTTCCGCCACACGGCCCTGACGCTGCACGTGAAGGCACCCATCTTCGTCTTCCGGCAGTGGATGAAGCACCGCATCGGCTCGGAGTTCAATGAGATCAGTGGCCGCTACGTGGAGTTCCCCGAGGACGAGTTCTTCGTGCCCGAAACCTTCCGG
>CAVPLE010000090.1:0-22100 GCA_963705865.1 uncultured Holophagaceae bacterium
GGCCATCCCGACATCGGGCCCAACGTCAACCTGGCGCTAAGCCGGTCGTTCGTTCCCACCGAGCCCGGCATTGATCCGTCGGTGTACGGATTCAACCACGGCACCCATGTGGCCGGCATCATCGCCGCCCCGATCAACAATCGCGGCATCCAGGGCGTGGCGCCTCTCGCCGAGATCGTGGCCGTCAAGGTCCTCAGCAGCACCACGGGCAGCGGCGCGTTCTCATGGATCATCTCGGGCATCCTGTACGCATCCGGTCCGGACGTGCGGGCGGATGTCATCAACATGAGCCTGGGCGCCACCTTCGACCGCGTGAATGCCGGCGGTGGCGGATCCGGACCCTTGATCGCCGCCCTCAACCGGGCGATCACCTACGCCACGGCCGCCGGCTCCCTGTGCATTAGTGCGGCGGGGAATGATGGGGTCGATCTCGACAGCCGGCTATGGGCGATCCCGGCCCAGTCGGGCAATGGGATGGCCGTGTCCGCCACCGGGCCGTACGCGCTGGCCGACTTCGACCGGGCCGCCTCCTATACCAACTACGGGGTTTCGGTCGTGAATGTGGCCGCTCCCGGTGGCGACTTTGCCTCCGCGGCGGGATATCCCTACGACATGGTCATCAGCCCGGCGGGTCGCGCCAGCGGCGGCGCCTGGCAGTATTTCTTCGCTGCCGGAACCTCCATGGCGGCGCCTCATGTCGCGGGTGTGGCGGCGTTGATCGTGGGCAAGTACGGCAAGATGCCGCCCACAGAATTGAAGCGGAGGATCCAGCAGAGCGCCGATGACATCCTCAAGCCCGGGGTCGACGCCTATTCGGGCAAGGGCCGCGCGAACGCCCTGGAAGCGCTGCGCTGACGCAGATAAGCAGCGGAGCATCAGCACGCGGCCCCACCCTTGCCAAGGGGTGGGGCCGCGAACATTGCAGGTGTTACCGTGAACCCGGAGGCGTCCCGTGATGCACGTGAAGCGCGTCGAGCGGATTCTCGGCTAGCGGCGAGGGTTCCTACCCCTTCTTCAGCCGCTCGGCGATCCGCTCCCGCAGGATGTCCGGCACCAGGTCCGCCAGGTTGCCGCCCATGCTGCCGATCTCGCGCACGAAGCGGCTGCTCACGGCGCTGTATTTCTCCTTGGGCATGAGGAAGACGGTCTCCAGTTCCGGGGCCAGCTTGCGATTCATGAGGGCCATCTGGAACTCGTACTCGAAATCGCTGAAGGCCCGCACACCACGGATGATGAACTGGGCGTTCTGGGCCTTGGCGAAGTCCACCAGGAGGCCGTGGAAGGTGGTCACTTCCACCTGGGGCAGAGAGGCCGTCAGCTCCTGGAGCATGGCGGCGCGCTCATCCACGGTGAAGGCGGGGAACTTGGTGGGGTTGTGGAGCACCGCCACCACCAGCCGGTCCACGAGCTTCGCCGCCCGCTGGATGAGATCCCAGTGGCCGAGGGTCACGGGATCGAAAGAGCCTGGATAAATGGCCGACCGCACGGGCACTCCGGAAGGATGGGGAATCAGCCTAGCGCAATGGGGCCGGTCCGGGGTGTCACAGTGCGCGATCGGGGTTGATTGGAGGTACAGTGGAGCCATGAACGAGCATCTGAGCGTCGGCCTTCTCTTCGGCGGGGAGTCCCCAGAACACGAAGTTTCCATCGTCACGGCACGGGCCATCGCGGAGCACCTGGATTCCGTCCGCTTCCTGGTGCGGCCCCTGGGCATCGCCCGGAATGGCGTTTGGGTGGTGACGGGCGATCCCTTTGCCCGGCTGGCGGCGGGCGAGTTGCCGGAGCGTAGCGGCCATCCCTTCCTGCCCCTGGAAAAGGGGGCCGAGGCCACGCCCCTGCCGGACTTGTTCTTCAACGCCCTGCATGGGGCAGGCGGTGAGGATGGCCAGATCCAGGGCTACCTGGAGCTGTTGCACCGGCCCTACACGGGAGCTGGCCTGCTGGCCATGGCCGCAGGCATGGACAAGTGGATCACCAAGCGCCTTTGGGAATCTGAAGGCCTGCCCGTGGTGCCCTACGTGGGGCTCACCGAGGAACGCTGGCAGCGCGAGCAGGCTGTCTGCCTTTCGGAATGCGCCAAGCTGGGCCTGCCTCTCTTCGTGAAGCCCGCGAACCTGGGAAGCAGCATCGGCGTGGAGAAGGTCAAGCGGGCCGACGATCTGGCCGCAGCCCTGGACCGGGCCTTCACCTTCGACCGGCGCGTGCTGGTGGAGCAGGGGCTGGACATCCGCGAGATCGAGGTGGCGGTGCTGGGAGGTGACGAGCCCCTGGTCTCGAAGCCGGGCGAAGTGATCGTGGCCGACGAGTTCTACACTTTTGAAGACAAGTACCTGCATGGCAAGAGCCGGACGGAGATCCCGGCCAACATCCCCGAGGAGCTGGCCGATCTGGTGCGGAAACTGGCGGCCAAGGCCTTCGCGGCCTCGGACGGCTACGGCATGGCCCGGGTGGACTTCTTCCTGGAACGACTGAGCGGCCGGGTCTTCCTGAACGAGCTGAACTTCATCCCCGGATTCACCAGCATCTCCATGTATCCCAAGATGATGGCCGCCAGCGGTGTGCCCTACGCCGAACTCCTGACCCGGCTCATCGACCTGGCCCTGGCCCGCCACGCCCAGACCACCGTGAAGCAGAAGGGCTTCCAGTCCGGCAGCGACTGGTTTCGCAGCGCCCAGGGGTAGGGTCGTTTCGGAGTCGGGACCGGCCTGCTTTCGCCGATAGCTGATAGCTGACAGCCGAGAGCCCGTTTCCACGTAGACTATCTCCATGCACGCCCGAACCTGGCTCTCGGTCTTCTCCTTCCCCCTCGTGGCCGCCTTCACCCTGCCGGTGATCCAGCAGGGCGAGCAGCCCCGGGCGCAGCCCAAACCGGGCGTCAAAGCCCCGCCCCAGGATCCCCTGGCGGGCCTCTCTGACATCCAGGATGTGCTGGCCCTGGTGCAGCAGAACTACGTGGACCCCCCCGACATGGAGAAGGTGGTGTCCGGTGGCATCCAGGCGGTGCTGGAGCGCTCGCACCCCATGAATTCCTATCTGTCGGCCGAGGATCTCCGGCTGCCGGACCCCGGCCCTGCGGAGGCCGGTCTGGTGGTCGTGAAGCGAGGCAGTCTCTACGCCACCGTGCTGGCGGTGACGCCGGGCGGACCCGCGGCCAAGGCTGGCATCCAGCCCGGGGATGTGATCCGCAAGGTGGACGGCGATTCCGTGGGTCGGCTCAGCGCCTGGGCCTTGGAGCGCCGCATGTTCGGACCGGAGGGATCGACCCTCGACCTCTATCGCTACAACGCCACGGGCGATCTCACCAAGACCACCCTGCATCGGCAGCGTCTGCCCAAGGCTGCCGCGACCCTCAAGCAGGGGGCGGGTGCGTTGATGGTCTCCCTGCCGGACCTGAACCCCGGGCGGGCTGAGGAATTGAAGAAGCTGCTCGCACCGATCGAACATGGCCAAACGCTGTTGCTGGACCTGCGCCAATGCCGGAACGGGTCCGCGGAGGAGGCTTCCGCCGTGGCAGGCTTGCTGGGCGTCAAGGGGACCTTTGGCACCCTGCAGGAGGCCGGGAAACCCGACCGGGCAGTGACCGTGGTCGGCACCGGAACTCCCTTCACCCACCTGGCGCTCCTGGTTGGACACTCGACCCTGGGTCTTCCCGAGGTGCTGGCCTCCTGCTTGAAGAAGGGCGGCGCAAAGACCTTTGGCGAAAAAACGCCCGGTCTGGGCGTAGAGCGGAGCCGCTTCCTCCTGAAGCAGGGCGGGGCGGTGGAGCTGGTGTCCCGCCGCTGGGTGGGCCTCGGTGGCGAAAAGCTCGACCGTCAAGGCGTGGCGCCGGACCAGGTGCTGAAATTGACGGAATCGGATGATGCACTGGCCAAGGTGATGGCGGCCCTGCAGGCGCCCGCACCTGCCGCGCCCGCTCCCGCGAAGGCTTCCTAGCTTGGCGCGAGGCAAGGGGAAACGCACGTCCACCCTGGCCCTGCTGGGCTGGGCCACGTTCACGCTGCTGTTGGGCCTGGGCGTAGGTGTGATGCTCGGCCAACAGGGCTGTGGCCAGCGCGAGGCGCCTGCGAAGCGCGAGGCGCCGGGCCCGGAATCGAAGAAGCCCGGGAAAAAGCCCGCTGAGCCGAAGGCGAAGCCAGGCTCTGAGGCTGCAAAGCCTCAGAGCGAGGAACCGGCGCGCCCGTTGCCTCGCCTCGCCCTCGTCATCGACGACCTCGGCTACATGCAGCCTGAGCTGGTGACACGGCTGTGCAGCCTGCCTGTGCCCTTCAGCGTGGCGGTGCTGCCCTACCAGGAGTTCACGCGAGACAGTGCCGACATCGCGTACCGCCTGGGCAAGGAGGTCATGCTGCACCTGCCCATGGAACCCATCGGCTACCCAGGGCCGGGCCGCGATCCGGGCCCCAATGCCATCCTCTACAACCTGCCCGAACCGGAAGTCCGCCGCCGCGTGCGGCTGGCCCTGGATGGCATCCCCCACCGCGCGGGCGTGAACAACCATATGGGCAGTCGCATCACCCCCGACCGCACGCGCATGGGCTGGGTGCTCCAGGAACTTAAATCCCGGAAGCTCTTCTTCGTGGACAGCCGCACGGAAAAGGACAGCGTGGCTTTCGACGTGGCCGAGCAGCTGGGCATCCCGGCCGTGCAGCGGAAGGTGTTCCTGGACGACGACAAGGCCTTCCCCGAGATGGAGAAGCAGTGGGAACGGGCCCTCAAGCTCGCGGAAAAAGATGGTTCGGTGCTCATGATCGGCCACATCTACCCAGAAACCGTCGAGGCCCTGGAGAAGCTGGTACCCCGCAGCAAGGGCCAGGTGCGCTTCGTGAAGGCCAGTGACTTGGCCAAGTGATAGGCTGTTTCCTGGCGATGGCGTCCGCCCCATAACCGCCTGGATGGCTGATGACGCCTGTGACTCCTGGAGGACACAGGCATGGCTATCTATTCGTTTCTGGCGGTGGGCATCGGTGCGGCTCTGGGCGCGTGGCTGCGCTGGGGCCTGGGTGCCCTCCTGAATCCATTTGTTCCCTCCCTGCCCCTTGGAACGCTGGCGGCGAACCTGCTGGGGGGCTACCTTGTGGGCGTGGCTGTAGCCGTGTTCACCCAGCATCCGGGTTTGGCGCCTGAAGCGAGGCTCCTCATCATCACTGGGTTCTTGGGGGGGCTCACCACCTTCTCGACATTCTCCGCAGAGGCGGTGCACCTCCTGACCCGTGGCGAGTACGCCTGGGCCGCCGGTCACATGGCTCTCCACCTCGCGGGCTCCCTTTCCATGACCCTGCTGGGCCTGTTGACGGTGAAGGCGTTCGTGAAGGCCTGAGGAGGAACCATGAAGGGCATCTACCTGACCTTCTTCGTCCAGGAGGATCGGACCCACCACGGGATCCTGATCTACGAGTGGTTGCTGAAGGAGGCGCGGCGGCTCGGCCTCAAGGGCGGCACGGCCTTCAAGGCTGTCGCGGGGTTTGGTCGCCACGGGCTCATCCATGCGGACCACTTCATCGAACTGGCGGGTGATCTGCCTGTGGAAGTGACCTTCATGGCCACGGAGGAAGAGGCTGAGCGACTGATCGCCTTCATCGAGGCCGAAGGCCTGTCCATGTTCTACATCCGAGTGCCCGCCGAGTGCGGTTTCATCAACCAGCAGGTGCGCTCTTAGAGTGCCTAACAAAACCCCGACGAGGCCGCGAGAAAGCCAGGTGGGATGCACCGCAAGGAAGGGCCCGCAGGGCGATGCGGGACATCGTTCAAGGGCCGTGACGCCGCGGGGCGCCCACCTGGCTTTCTCCCTCCGGGCGAGGGCCGGCGGGCGTCGTGATACCGCGTCACGCTCGTCGCGCGTAGTACCCGCTACGCGTCTCCTCGCGTTCCTCGCCTCGCTCGCCCGGCGACCCTCGCGCGGCCCCATGGGGGTTTTGTTAGGCACTCTTAGTGCCCGCAGCCGCACCCGCCGGTGAAGCACGCGCTCTTGGCCGCGCGGATCATGCCGAGGCCCTCTTTCCCGATGAGCAGCGCCAAGGCCAGAGCGGCCGCCGCATCCACCCACCAGAGGGCGGGGACGAGCAGGAACAACAGACTGCCGAGGAACAGCACGACGGAAAGCTGGATGCAGGCCCGGCTGCAGGCGGCGTCCGCTTCCACGGTGGCGCTGTCCAGGGCCTTGGCGGTCTTCAGCTTGGCGCGCCAGAGAAAGGCCATGAACGACAAGGACAGGGCCGAAATGATGAGGCCCGGCACCGTGGTGGGCGGATGGGTACGGGCCGTGAGCTGGAGGATGGCGCCGCCCGCGATGCCCAGGGCCAGGCCGAGGAACAGCCAGCCGATGCCGCGCGTGGCCTTGCGCTCGCGCTCGAGATTGCCGTGATCCAGCAGCTTCCATAGCACCAGCAGGGCCGAGGCCACCTCGATGAAACTGTCCGCGCCGAAGCCGAAGAGGGCCACGGAATCGTCCGCCCAACCGAACGCCATGGACACCAGGCCTTCCACCAAGTTGTAGGCGATGGTGATTCCGGCGAGCCAGAGGGCCCGGCGCCGCCAGTCCACAGGCTTCGCCCTCACGGGTGCGGCTCGCGGACCTTCCGGGCCTTCACGAGCACCAAGGTGGAGCCCGCCGGGTGGCGCTCCATGTGCACCTCGTCCATGACCTGGCGCATGAAGAACACGCCGCGGCCACCGGGCTTCAAAAGATTCTCCGGCAGATTGGGATCGGGCAGGGCTTCCAGATCCACGCCGGGGCCCCGGTCTTCAATGCGGATCTCGAAGCGATCGGTCTTGGGCGTGAAGGTGACCTTCACAGGTTTGTCCCGGTCCAGCTTGTTGCCATGGCGCATGGCGTTGGCGATGCCCTCCTGGATCGCCAGCCACAGGCGCTCGCCATCCTCCTGGGTGAAGCTCAGATGCTTCAGGAACTCCGCGCCCACCACCTGGATCAGGTCGATGAAACGCAGGTCCGTGTTGCAGGTGAGGACGACGGGCAGTAGGGCGGGGTGGGCCATGAGACGGAAATTCCCTTTCAGAGATCCGGAGTACCAAGGTCAAGGTACTTGGATTCCGCCTCCGGGGGCCAGAGGTTTTGCCAGAGCGCACAAGGCATCCGAACCGGGCAGGGAGCGTGCCGGAGATCACAATTAAGAATTAATGGTCCTAAATATAGGAAATTGTGGAACACTGCTTCCCGATGCCCAGTGCGGGCAAGACGGAGGTTCCAATGAAGGCAAGGTGGTGGCTGGTGTTGCTGGTGCTCCTCGCGGGCTTCGGCGTGCTGGGACTGGGTGGGCGGCAGATCGCCCAGAACGCGCCCCCCATTCCGCAGCATGTGGTGGCGGAGGACGGCACCCAGCTGGTGGGCCCCGGGCAGATCCTCGAAGGCCAGGTGAGCTACCTGGGCCACGGCGGCCAGCACATCGGTTCGATCTGGGGCCACGGGGCCTACCTGGCGCCGGACTGGTGCGCCAAGGCCCTGCACCAGTGGGCCGCCCACACCCTCGACGGTGTGAAGGCCCAGGGGGTCTCCATCGCGGATGCCAAGGCCAGCACCGTATCCATATTTCAGAATAATAGGTATGAATTATCCACGGGCACGCTGACCCTCAATGCCGCCCAGGCTGCCGCCTATCAGGCGACCCGAGCCGAATTGGCGAAGATCGCGGTGGAGGGCGACAAGGGTGCGGCCATTCCTGCCCGGTGGATCCCCACCATGCAGGAGGGCGAGCGCGTGGCCGATTTCTGGCTGTGGACGGCCTGGGCCGCCGCCGCCCGCCGCCCAGGCGCAGATCACAGCTACACCCAGAACTGGCCCCAGGAACCTCTGGTGGGCAACACCATCACGCCCATCAGCCACCTCTGGAGCATCCTCTCCATCATCCTTCTCATCCTGGGCGTGGGCCTCATGGTCTGGCACCACGCCAATCAGCCGGCCGAAGAGTTCCCGGATCCCAAGCCCATCCCTCCGGCTCCGGCGACCCCCAGCCAGCGTTGGTCGGCCATCTACTTCGCCGTGGCCATGGCCTTGTTCCTGGTGCAGGTCGGGATGGGCGTCCTGACGGCCCACGACGCAGTGGAAGGCAACGGCCTCTACGGGATCGACCTGTCGCACATTCTGCCCTACGCGGCCTCCCGCACCTGGCACCTGCAGCTGGCCGTCTTCTGGATCGCCACCTGCTGGCTGGCCACGGGGCTCTACCTGGGTCCCAAGCTCAGCGGCAAGGAGCCCAAGGGGCAGTGGCCGGGGGTGGCCGGCCTGCTCGCCGCCCTGGTGGTGGTCGTCGTCGGGGCCCTCGTGGGCGCCCACCAGGCCATCGTCGGCAAGCTGTCGGGTTCCTTCATGCTGGGGCACCAGGGCTATGAGTACGTCGAATTGGGCCGCCTCTGGCAGATCCTCCTGACCGTGGGCATGGTCGGCTGGCTGGTGCTGGTGGTGCGTGCCCTGCTGCCCGCCCTGAAAGGCGAGAAGGGCCGTCTGGGCCTGCTCAAGCTCTTCGTGTTGTCCGCCATCGCCATCCCGCTCTTCTACTCCGCGGGCTTCATGTACACCCGCGAGACCCACATCGCCATGGCCGAGTACTGGCGCTGGTGGGTGGTGCACCTCTGGGTGGAAGGCTTCTTCGAGGTCTTCGCCACCGTGGCCATCGCGCTGCTCTCCACCCGCATGGGCCTGCTCCGCGAGAGCACCGCGCTCCGCGCCGTGAGCCTCTCCATGGGCCTGTTCCTGGGCAGCGGCGTCATCGGCACGTTCCACCACCTGTACTACACGGGTTCGCCAGCCTCCATCGCGGCCCTGGGCTCCGTGTTCAGTGCCCTTGAGATCGTGCCTCTCACCATCGTGGGCTTCGAGATCGCCATGAGCCTGAAGGCCGGCCGGGCTCTGGGTAGCGGCTACGAGTGGCCGTTCAAATACTTCGCGGCGGTCTGCTTCTGGAACCTGCTGGGCGCCGGCGTCTTCGGCATGCTCATCAACCCGCCCTCCGTGCTCTACTTCGGCCAGGGTCTCAACACCACACCCATCCACAGCCACGCCGCCCTCTTTGGGGTCTACGGCTTCCTGGCGATCTCCCTCATGCTCTTCGCCCTGCGCGGCATGACGCCGGACAGGGCCTGGGACGAGAAGTGGCTGAAGTGGGGGTTCTGGGGCTTGAACCTGGGCCTGGTCCTGATGCTGGCGCTGTCGCTGATCCCCAGCGGCTTCTACCAGGTCGCCCAGAGCCTCGAGCATGGCACCTGGTATGCCCGCAGCGCCGCCGTGGTGCAGTCCCCCCTGATGCGCACCTTTACCTGGCTGCGCATGCCCGGCGACACCCTCTTCGGCCTCGGCGCCCTCGCCGTGATCATCTTCACCTTCAAGGCCGTCATCGGCGCCTGGGGCTGGAGGACCGCCGAGGAGACCAAGCCTGTCCGCGAGAACGTGGACGTGGCCCCCGCCTTCGCGGTGGCCGAGGACTGAGATCTCAACGCACAGGGCAGGGCCCCCGCCGCGAGGCGGGGGCCCTGCCTTTGTCCAGGCGGCGCAGGCTGGCCTGTTAACCTGACCCGCCCCCTGGGAGGTGCTCCGTGGTCCTCATCGCTCTTCTGTTGTTCGTCGTTGGCGCGCTGGCTTGGCGTTGGAAGACCAAGGTTGGGTATCCCCTGTCCGCCCGCCTGGTGATCCTGCAGTGGGTGGGGCTGGGCCTGGGCCTGGTCGTCCTGCTGGCCTCCATGGCCGTCATCGTGCCCCCGGGGCAGGCAGGGATCCAGGTGCTGTTCGGCAAGGTGAACAGCGAGCCCCTGCCTTCAGGTCTGCACTTCATCAACCCCTTCGCGCAGGTAGTGGAGATGGAGGTCCGCACCCGGAACTACACCATGTCGACCGTGGGCGACGAGGGCCAGAAGCGGGGGGATGACTCCATCTCCGTCATCAGCAGCGACGGCCTCACCGTGAAACTGGATGCCACCATCTTCTACGCGCTGCAGCAGGCCCGCCTCCCCGAGATCTACCGCACCATCGGTCCGGATGTCGAGGAGCGCATCGTGCGCAGCGAGATCCGCGCCAGCCTGCGCGACGCCGCCGCCGCGCTCTCCGCCACCGAACTCTACACGTCCAAGCGCCAGGGGTTCGTCGACCAGGTGTCGAAGACGCTCAAGGCCTCCTTCGAGGCCCGGGGCATCACGCTGGAGCAGATGCTGCTCCGCAACGTCATCCTGCCGGACCAGATCACCAAGTCCATCAATGACAAGATCAGTGCCGACCAGGACGCCCAGAAGATGGCCTTCGTGCTCCAGAAAGAGAAGCAGGAGGCCGAGCGCAAGCGCATCGAGGCCGAAGGCCAGGCCAAGGCCCAGCAGATCGTGAGCCAAAGCCTGACGCCCCAGATCATCGAATACCAGCGCATCCAGGCCCTGCGGGATATCGGCGCCAAGGGCAACCTGATCATCACCCCCATGGGCGGCGCCACGCCCATGATCCAGGTGCCGGCTCGGAAATAGAGGACCGCTTACCGGTAAGGCGTTGCCTGACATGGGCGCTTTAAAAGACTCCGCGAAGGACGCATTCGCGCCTTTCGCGGAGATCTAATTCAGGTTAAAGCTGGCCGATAAACTGGCGAATCAATGGAACAGAAGCATAAACGGAACTTGATAACACCTCCTGCCTATCCCATCACGATGCCTTGACGGCGATAGAGGGTGGCCGTAAATTCCCGTGCCGTTTCATATTTGTGAGACACGGTATCAATTACCACGGGGTCCTGAATGATGCCCGGGGGCTCCCGGGCACGACGCCATAGGAGGGCGGCATGCGACGGAGGAAGGTACTTGCGTTGGTCCTCGGTCTTGGGCTGGGTCTGGCTCCGCTGGCGGGCCAGGAACCTCCCCCGGTCATCCACGGGGACATCCTGATCCCGGATACCAGTCTGGAGGCCCGAGAGGACATCGGCGTCCGATCCCATACGAACCACCTGGTGCTGCTCCGTCCGGCGGGTGGACTGGGGCCCGGGGGCGGCATGTCCCCGACGCAGCTCCGCGACTTCTACGACCTTCCCGCCACGGGGGGCCACGATGTCATCGCCATCATCGATGCCTACCACTACCCGACAGCCCTGAGCGACTTCAACACCTTCTCCGCCTCGTTCGGCCTGCCCCAGGAAACGTCTACCAATCCCACGGCCTCCTCCAACACGGTCTTCCAGGTCGTCTACCAGGGGGGGAAGAAGCCACGGACCAATGCCGGGTGGGCCTTGGAGGCGGCCCTCGACATCGAGTGGGCCCATGCTCTGGCGCCCAACGCGAAGATCATTCTCGTAGAGGCCCAATCCAACAGCAACGTCAACCTCTACGCCGCGGTGGATCTGGCGGTGTCCCTCGCGGGCGTGAAGCAGGTGTCCATGAGCTGGGGCGGCAGTGAATCCGCCGGCGAGACAAACTCTGACTTCCACTTCAACGTGAATGGGCCCGCCTTCTTCGCCGCCAGCGGCGATACCGGAGGAAAGACCATCTATCCCTCCACCTCACCCTATGTGGTGGCGGTGGGTGGCACCAGCGTGGCGACGGATACCAACGGCACCTTCACCGGAGAGACGGGCTGGAGTGCTGGCGGAGGCGGCAACAGCCCCTATGAAGCCAAGCCCAGCTGGCAGACGGCCGTGTCCATGACGGGTTCCGGCCGTGGCGTGCCGGACATCTCCTCCGACGCGGACCCGGGCACGGGTGTGGCCGTGTACGACACCACGCGTTACCAGGGGCGTTCCGGATGGTGGGTGGTCGGCGGCACGAGCGTTTCCTCGCCGTGCCTGGCTGGCATGGTGAACCTGGGCGGCGGGACCTTCACGAACACCACCCAGCTGCTCACAGCCATCTACGGCAACTACCTGAATCCCCCGCCCACACCGGTCTTCCGTGACATCACCTCCGGGAACAATGGGTTCCCCTGCCTCACCGGATGGGACTACGTCACGGGCGTCGGCTCACCCCAGGGAACCGCAGGATTCTAGACGGCTTAAAAGCTTTGTGAACCTGGGCTTCGTGCCTCCGAGGTCCAGGTTCACCCACTGTTTCTCAGGCCTGCCGCAATGCCGTTGATGGTGAGCAGGATGCTGCGCACGGTGAGGTCGTCGCTGTCGCTGGCGCGGTAGCGACGCAGCAACTCCACCTGGAGATGGTTCAGGGGATCGAGGTAGGGGAAGCGGTGCTGGATGGAGCGCCTCAGGGCGGGATTGTCCTCCAGTAATTCACGTTGTCCAGTGATGGCCTTGAGCGCGTCGAGGGAGGCTCCACACTCCGCCTGCAGGCGGCCGAAGATCCGGTCTCTCAGCGCCGTATCGCCCACCAGGTCCGCATAGCGGGAAGCGATGCCAAGGTCCACCTTGGCGAGCACCATGTCCATGTTGGAGAGCAGGTCCCGGAACGTGGGCCAGCGGGCGTGCATCTCCCTCAACAGGTTCAGGCCGGCCTCGCCACGCTCCCGCTGGAAGGCCTCGACCGCCGCGCCAAACCCGTACCAGCCTGGCAACATCAGGCGGCATTGGCTCCAGCTGAAGACCCATGGGATGGCGCGGAGGTCGGTGATGGCGTGGCCCGCCTTACGGCTGGCGGGTCGTGATCCGATGTTGAGCTGGGCGATCTCGGCGATAGGGGTGGACTCCCAGAAGAACCGCTCGAAACCATCGGTGCCGTAGACGAGGTCGCGATAGGCCCGGAAGGCCTCGCCCGATAGCGCATCCATGGCCTCCGAGTAGCGCGGATCCAACTCGGCCGCGTCCCCATCTGGAAGGCTGGCTTCCAGGGTGGCGGCTACCAGCACGTCGAGGTTGCGGCGGGCCAAGGCTGGATGGCCGTATTTGGCGGCAATCACCTCACCCTGCTCAGTCAGCCGGATCTGGCCGCGCACCGCACCGGGCGGCTGGGCGAGAATGGCCTCGTAGCTGGGTCCGCCGCCCCGGCCCACGGAACCGCCGCGGCCGTGGAAAAGCCGCAGGTGGATGCCATGGCGCCTGGCCACCTCCACCAGGCGCAGCTCAGCTTTATAGAGCTCCCAGCGCGAGGTGAAAAAACCGCCGTCCTTGTTGCTGTCCGAATAGCCCAGCATCACCTCCTGCACACCGTCGCGGCTGTCCAGCAGTCGCCGGTAGAAGGGCAGGCTGAGGAGCCCATTCATGATGTCGTCGCAACGCTGGAGGTCCTCGATGGTTTCGAAGAGGGGGATGATGTTGATGTCGAGGTGACTTTGCGCCGGGCGCAGGATCCCCGCCTCCCGCAGCATCACGGCCGCTTCCAGGAGGTCAGAGACGCTCTCTGTGTGGCTGACGATGCAACTGGGGAGGGCCTCCATCCCCAGGCGTTGCTGGGCCTCGGCAGCGGCGTGGAACAGGGCCAGCTCACCCTGGGTCTCCTCGCTGTAGGCCAGGTAGGGTGAGGCGAGAGGACGGGGGCTTTCCAGCTCGGAAACCAGCAGGGCCACCCGTTCCGCTTCGCCCAGGCCCAGGTACCGGGTGCCGGGTCGCACGGCTTCCAGCAGCTCGGCCACCACGCGTTCATGGACCTCGGAACTCTGCCGCAGGTCCAGCGGCGCGAGGTGGAAGCCGAAGATTGACACCGTCCGGCGCAGGTCCCGCAGGCGGCCCCGGGCCAGCAGCCGACCCCCGTGGGCGCGCAGGGAGAGGTCCAGCTTGTCCAGATCCGCTTTCAGCTCAGCAGGTGCGCCGTAGGGTTCCTCCGGTACGGGCAGGGGGGCTATCTCGGTGGCCAACGCCTTCCGATGGGTGGCCGAAAGTCGTTCGAAGATCAACGCGAGGGCCCGCCGATAGACCTCGTCCACATGCTGGGGAGACTGATCCGGAGACTGTTCTGCCAGGTCCTGAACCTCCTGGGAGGCCCGGGCCACCTGCAAACTAAGGGAGAGTTCCTCCCCGAGGGCGCGCGTCTCGCGCAGGAGGAATTCGAGGATGGTGCGGGACTGCATCCGCAACGTCTGCTGAAGCACTTTGGCGGTGACAAAAGGATTGCCATCCCGGTCGCCGCCGATCCAGCTGCCGACCTGGAAGAAGGGGGGCAACTCCGCATCCCCCCAAGCCGGGTCCAGCCCGAGCCGATCCTCCAGATCCGCATAGAGGGCAGGGACTTCCCTCAGGAAGGCCCGGTCGAAGTAGGAGAGAGCACCGGTTACCTCGTCGGCCACTGCCGGCCGCTGGGGCCGCAGCATGCGGGTCTGCCAAAGCAGCAACACCTGCCGCTGCAAGTGTTCGTCCCGGAGGGCCGTTTCTCTTGGGGTCGAGGTCTGGCGGTCGCGCTCATCGAGCAGGCGGGCGATCTCCATCTGGATGTGCAGGATGCTTTTTCGCTGCACTTCGGTGGGATGGGCGGTCAGCACAGGGCGGACCTGGGCACTGGCGAAGAAGGCCCGCAGATCATTGGCATCCAGCCCCGCGTCGGCGGCCAGGTCCAGGGCGTGGCCCAGGGAACTGGGCCTGGCTGGGGCGCTCCCCGTGTGGTGGGCGCGGGAGCGCCGGATGTGGTGCTGGTCTTCCGCCAGGTTGGCGAGCTGGGAGAAGTAGCTGAAGGCGCGGACCACCAGAATGGCGTGAGCCGGACTGAGGTCTTTCAGGGTGGCCTTCAGCTCAGTGTCCGCGCTTGAATCTAGGGCCCTGTGGAAGCGCACCGAACTCTGCCGGATCCGCTCGATGAGCTGGAAGGTCTCCTCACCTTCCTGCAGCCGGACCGTGTCCCCCAGCAGCCGCCCGAGCAGACGGATGTCCTCCTTCAGGGGCAGATCCTTGTCGGGGTGGTCGGAGTCCATGGATGAATTACCCCCAGGCTTTTGAAATAAAGGCTGGTCTGGGACCCAGCGTAGAGGAAATCGGAACCTTAATGATTGTGGATGTGGCGACAGACACGCGGTGCGCCAAGCCGGTGGGAGCGCTATGATGAATAACCTGACCAACCCGGTCAGGATTCTGGGGCACCCATGAAAGTCATCGTCGCCAAGACTGCGGGGTTCTGCTGGGGCGTGAAGCGCGCCATGGATGCAGTGTTGGAAGCCTCGGTGCGGAACGATGGCCGCGCCGTGCAGACGCTGGGGCCCCTCATCCACAATCCCCAGGCGCTGGAACTCATCGGCAAGCGGGGCGTGGCCGTCGCGGAGGCGCCGGACAAGGTGCAGGCGGGCACGGTGGTCATCCGCGCCCATGGCATCCCCATCCAGGACTTGCGCGGGCTCAAGGAGCGCCAGGCCCGAGGCGAGGTGAAGATCGTCAACGCCACCTGTCCAGAGGTGGCCAAGGTCCATCACAAGATCAAGAAGTGGAGCCCCAAGGGTTACTTCACGGTAATCCTGGGCAGCCACGGCCATGCGGAAAGCGTGGCCCACCGCAGCTTCGCGGACAACGGCTCCGTCATCGTGTCGAGCATGGCCGAGGCCGAGGCCCTCACGGATGAACAGCTCAGGAAGGTGCTGGTGGTGGCCCAGACCACCTTCACCGTGAAGGACTACCACGCCATCACCGACTACCTCCGGACTCGGGCCGTGGACGCTGTCTTCGAGAACACCATCTGCGAGGACACCTGGATGCGCCAAGACGAGGCCAAGGAACTGGCTCGCACCGTGGATACGGTCATCGTCGTGGGTGGCAAGGCCTCCAGCAACACCAAGCACCTGGCCGAGCTGGCCCACCACTACGGCAAGCCCGTGCAGTACGTGGAGACGGCCGCGGAACTCGACCTCAAGGCTTTCACGGGGCGCGAGACCGTGGGTGTGCTGGCCGGGGCCTCCACGCCCACCTGGCTGGTGGACGAGGTGGTGGACGTGCTGGAGCAGCTCGGCGACGGTCCCAGCCGCTGGCGCAGCTTCCTGCAGGCGGCGTTCCGCAGTTCCACGCTGCTGGCTACTGGGGCGGGCGTCATGACGTTCGGTGTGCACAAATGGCTGGGGCTGCCCATGGGCTGGCGCTACCCGCTCCTGACGGGGACCTACTTGCTGGCCATGTATCTGCTGACGCCTTTCCTGGATCCCCTGGGTCTGGGCGCCAAGGGGCCCGCGCGGGCCCGGTTCCTGGAGCGCAACCGTAGGGTCCTCCTGGCCCTGGGGGTGGCGGCGCTGCTCCTTACCCTGGGGCTCGCGGCGAGCCTGGGGCTGAAGGCCCTGGCCGTGGCCTCGGTGGCCTCGTTGGTGGGCGCGGGCTACAAGCGGCGATTCCGTATCGGCGGATGGATCCTCAGCCTCAGGAAGGTCCCCGGCTCCAAGGACGCCGTGGTGGCCCTCGCCCTGGCGACAGTGGCCGTCATCATGCCGGTCTGGCAGGAAGGCCGGGCCTGGGATCTCCGTGCCTTCGCGGCCATGTTCCTGGTGGGGGTGCTCACCTTCGTCCGGACGGTCATCTACGAAATCAGGGACATGCAGAACGACCAGATCGTGGGGAAGGAGACCCTGCCCATCTTCATGGGCAAGTCCGCCACCAAGGCGGTGCTGGTGGGCCTCCTGGGCACGCTGCTGGCAGGCACCCTCTGGCTCACCTTCGAAAACCGCCAGGATGGTCATCCCCTGGCCGTGGCCCTGGTGCTGGTGATCTGCGCCGCCTACCCAGTAATGTATCTGTGGCTCTACCACGAGCGCTTCACGGCGGGGAAACACCGCTTCGAGCTTAGCGTGGACCTGAGCTTTTGGCTGGTGGGGCTGCTGGCCCTGGTCTGATCCGTTTGCATTCAGCCGTCGCACTGCTAGCCTTGGGGCACCTTTTCTAAGGAGAGCCCCATGCGCATGAAGTCGCTCGCCGTCCTATCCGCCACGGTTTTGCTCGGCGCCGCCCTTGGCTGGGCCGCCGCCGCATCGAGCTACCAGAAGACCGGCACCGTGAAAGAAGTGGGCCCTGACAGCTTCACCCTGGACCTCGGCAAGGAAGCCTGGCGCTTCTACACCGACGGTGGCACCGGCGGGAAGGAAGCTCTCAAGGTCGGCGACAAGGTGACCGTCACCTACAAGCAGGTGGCAACGAAGATTGAGGCCAAGGCTGCCGCGAAGGCCCCTGCGAAGAAGAAGTAGTACTCGCCGCTTGCGGCAACGGCAAAACGGGGCGCGTTCGCGCCCCGTTTTGCCCTGTGTGGAATGATGGCTGCATGCGGAATTGGGTCCTCATCACAGGTTGTTCCACAGGCATTGGGCGGGCCCTGGTGCCGCTCTGCCGGGCGGCAGGCTGGGGTGTGGTGGCCACGGCGCGGCGGGTGGAGACACTGGCGGATCTGCCCGCGGGCGAGGACCTCCGCGTGCTTCCGCTCGACGTGACCGATGGAGCAAGCATCGAGGCGGCCGCCGCCGCATGCGCCGATTTGCCCCTCAAGGCCCTCGTGAACAACGCCGGCTACGGCCAGGTAGGGCCTCTTGAGCTCCTGCGCGCGGAGGAACTCCGCGCGCAATTCGAAACGAATGTCATCGGCCTCCACCGAGTGACCAACGCCTTCCTGCCCCTGCTACGGCGGGAACCCGGCGCGCGGATCCTCCAGGTGGCCTCGATGCTGGGACGCCTGTCCATCCCCTTGGCGGGCCCCTACAACGCATCCAAGCACGCCGTGGTGGCCCTGGCGGAAAGCCTGCGCCTGGAGATTGGCCGGGAGGTGGCCGTGGTGCTGGTGGAACCTGGCGCCATCCGCACGGAATTCAGGGAAACCCTGACGAAAGCCTGGGGCGACCTGCCCGAGCGGGCCCGCGGCACCCGCTACGAGGCCATCCTCGCCCGCTACCTGGCGGTGCGGAAGCATCAGGGCGAGCGCTTCGCCATGGATCCCGCACGCTGCGCCCGGAAGATCCTGAAGGCCCTGGTGGCCGAGCGTCCCCCGCGGCGCGTGGTCATCGGCCGGGACGCCTTCTGGGTCGGCAAGCTGAAGGCTCTTCTGCCCGCGGCCTGGTGGGAGGCGATCCTCCGCCGGGCTTATGGACTGAGGTGACCCTGAGGCGAGTCCTGCCAGACTGGGGACATGTCCGAAGACCGCCTTTATCTCATCGACACCTTCGCCTTCATTTTTCGATCCTACTTCGCCAATCCGCGGCTGAAGAACGGCGCTGCCTACACCTTCACGCGGCTGGTGCTCCAGCTGCTGGAGAAGCACCAGCCGACGCACATCGCCTGCGTGTTCGACATGCCTGGGCCCACCTTCCGGCATGAGATCTATCCCGAGTACAAGGCCAATCGCGCCGAGATGCCCGAGGACCTGCGCCCGCAGATCCCCATGATCCGGCAGCTGGTGGAGGCCCTGAACATCCCCATCGTGGAACTGTCGGGCTATGAGGCGGACGACGTGATGGGCACGCTGGCCCGGGAATCGGCGGCCCACGGCCTGCCCGCGGTCATCGTCAGCCCGGACAAGGACCTGCTGCAGCTCGTGGACGATGACCTCCACATCCAGGTGCTGAACACCAAGGATGGCGAGATCTGGCACGACCGCGAGGGTGTGAAGACCCGCATGGGCGTGTGGCCCGAACAGGTGGTGGATTTCCTCAGCCTGGTGGGCGACGCTTCCGACAACGTAAAGGGCGTGCCGGGCATCGGCGAGAAGGGTGCGGCCCTGCTGCTGGAGAAGCACGGCACTCTGGACGGCGTCATCGCCGCGAAGGCCAACCTGAAACCCAAGCAGCGAGAAGGGCTGGAGGCTGCGGCCGAATGGCTGGAGCTCACGAAGCGCCTCGTTACGGTGGTGACGGATCTGACGCTGCCTCTGCATCCGAAGGACCTTGTCTACCCTGGTGTGGACGAGGCCAAGGCTCGGGGGACCTTCAAGGCCCTGGGCTTCCAGACCCTCACCAAAGAGTTCACCCAGAGTGCCCAGCAAGCGGGCAGCGAGCGGAAGTACCGGGCCGCGGCCACCATGGCGGATCTGGAAGCGGCTGTGGCCGCCTGTCGCAAAGTGGGCCGCTTCGGACTGGATACGGAAACCACCAGCCTCGATCCCACGCGAGGCCATATCGTAGGTCTGAGCCTGGCCTGGGCACCCAACGAGGGACTCTACGTGCCCCTCGCCCACCTGAAGCCAGCCACGGCGGATACGGAAGGCTCCCTGCCAGGGCTGCTGCCCGACAGCGGCCTGCCCGCCTCCCTGCTGGACCTGCGGGGCGATGCGGTCGCCTTCTTCGCGGAGCTGGCTCCTCACCTGGATCCCCGTAACCTGCCCTTCGCGGAGGTACGGCGCGTGCTGGCGCCCATCCTGGCGGATTCCGCAGTGGGCAAGTGCGGCCAGAACCTCAAGTACGACCTGCAGGTGCTGGCCCGCCACGGCCTGCCGGTGGCGGGGTTGGCGGACGACAGCATGGTGCTGAGCTTCCTGCTGGAAAGCGGCGTCCGCCACAACCTGGACGACCTGTCCGTGCGCCTGCTGGATGTGAAGCCCATCGCCTTCGAGGAGGTGGTGGGGAAGGGCAAGTCCCAGAAGCGCTTCGACGAGGCCGAGTTCGAGCACGCCGTGCAGTACGCCGCGGAGGACGCCGACCTCGCGCTCCAGCTCTGCGACAAGCTGCGGACCATGTTCACGGATGAACGGTTGAAGCGCCTCTACGAAGAGGTGGACCTGCCCCTGGTGGATGTCCTGGCCGCCCTGGAAGGCCACGGTGTACGACTTGATCTAAATGTCCTTTCCCTACTCGCCGTGCGCATGCACGGCGAGCGCAAACGCGCCGAAGCCCGCGTCATCGAACTCGCCGGCGAGCCCTTCAACCTGAACAGTCCCACCCAGCTGGGCGCCATCCTCTTCGGCAAGCTGGGCTTCAAGCCCGTGAAGTACACAGGCAAGACCAAAGCCCCCAGCACCGATGAAGATGTGCTCCAGGAACTGGCGGAGAAGCAGGGGGCCGAGATCGCCAGCGAGCTGCTGCGGCACCGCCAGATGGTGAAACTTCTGGGCACCTACGTGGAGGCGCTGCCCCAGATGGTGAACCCCGTCACAGGGCGGGTGCACACGCGCCTGCATCAGGCGGCGGTGGCTTCGGGACGGCTGGCCTCCAGCGATCCCAACCTCCAGAACATCCCCATCCGCACAGAGGAAGGCCGCGCCATCCGCGGGCGCCTTCGTGCCCGAGCCCGGCTGGGTGTTGCTGGACGCCGACTACAGCCAGATCGAGCTGCGGGTGGTGGCAGCTTTGGCCGGCGACCCCGTGCTGCTGGGGGCCTTCGAGGCCGGGGAGGACATCCACCGCCGCACGGCGTCCGAAGTCTTCAACGTGCCCATGGACCAGATCACATCGGAGCAGCGCAGCGCGTCCAAGGCGGTCAACTTCGGCCTGCTCTACGGCCAGGGAGCCTTCGCCCTCGCGGCCAACATCGGCGTCAGCCAGAAGGAGGCCAAGGCCTTCATCGAACGCTACTTCGAACGCATGCCGAAGGTGGCCGCATGGATCGAGAGCGCCAAGGACAAGGCCCTGGCGGAGGGTCTGGTGCGCACCCACTGGGGACGCATCCGGCGTATCCCGGATCTGGAGAGCTCGAACAGCAGTGACCAGACCCAGGGCCTGCGCGAGGCCGTGAACACCATCGTCCAGGGCACGGCCGCCGATCTCATGCGCCGGGCCATGGTGCGCCTGCACCACAGCCTCCAGGTTGCGGGCCTTAAGGCGCGATTGCTGCTGCAGGTCCATGACGAACTGTTCATGGAGGCGCCGCCAGGATGAAGTGGAACGTGCGGCGGCCCTGCTGAAGGAGGCCATGGAAGGAGCCGATGACCTGGGCGCCCTGGGCGTGAAGCTGGCGGCGGAGGTCCGCACCGGAGCCAGCTGGCTGGCCTGCAAGTGATTGAACGTGTGTGTCCGGCAGGCTTGCAGGAAACATCACGTTCGTCACGAACTAGCTGCTTCAGGTCCAACACGGTCCGAACCGGATTCAGAGATCAAAGAAGATCCTGGAGCACCAGAGAGACGGTCCGTTCCACCTTTCCCGAACGCACCTTGATTTCCATGCGGGTGCCGCTCGGTGCGTTCCACACCTGGGCCCTATATCCGGCCCAGGTGAGTTTCTGAAGGCCGACTCCATTGATGGCCAGAAGCTGGTCTCCTTTCCTGAGGCCAGCCTTCGCCGCGGGGGAATCAACCAGGATGTCGATCAGCGTGAATCCAGGGTCCGAAGGATCGATGACCAGACCACTCTTGTTCCAGGTGTCCGGTAGGTCATGAAGAGCGTTCGGCTCGAAGTAGATGTTCTGGTGCCGGTAGTCCAGCGTGATGTCGAAGCGTTTCAGGAAGCCGGTTCCTACGTTGCCTGCCGCTTCCGAGTTGGCGGTCGCGCCTTGAGTCATGGAACTCAACGCGACAATGGGACCCGACATGGAGGCCCCGCCCAACCTCAGTTCCCTGGCCCGGATGACCGTGCCTTCCGTGCGTCCTCCGACCCCGGCGCCTGTGAAGGTCCTGTAGGACACCTTGGCCTTGGCAGCCAGATCATGCAGGGCGGCGAACGGCGCATAGACGTCCAGGGTGCCGCTCGAGCCTGTGTCGATGTCGAACCGGCCTGGAATGCCGTCCAGCTGGCCCTCGACCTGGGGATGATGGCCATTGAAGACGAAGGGAACAGCGAATCCCTGCCCCTGATACTTCCAGTCCCTGCCATCGAAGAGCGTCAGCCTGGACTGGGTGTAATCCACCCGGGCCACGAAACGCCGGAGCAGTTCGTAGCCGAGGATTCCTTCGCCATGGACCCCCGATCCCTTCATGAGTTCTTCCATCGCCGGGACAACATAGAAGGATTGACCGGTCATCCAGGCATCTCCGACCTCGATCTTGGCCACCTTCGTGACGCCGAAGGACTCGCTCTTGGCCCCGAGCCCTCCGCCCTGGACCGTGCCTTCCACCTTCGATCCGAGGGCTTTGGCCAGGGCGGGGGACACGATGTTCACGCCACCCGTATCCAGGAAGACCGTGAATGGGCCTTGCCCGTTGAGCTTCACCTGGATGTAGACATGGTCGCCAATGAGCCGGAACGGGATGACAGTGGCCTGTTTTCCGCCTTCGATTCCAAAATCGACGGGGGGTGGTGCGGGCATCGCGAAGCTTGCCGAACGCAATGGCTCGTTGAGAGTCACTTTCTCCAGCCGGATGACGGTGTCGTACTGGGCCTCGCCCTTGGTGGATCTCACGGAGAAGGGGAGTTTGATGCCTTCCACCTCCCGATATT
>CAVPLE010000091.1:0-29788 GCA_963705865.1 uncultured Holophagaceae bacterium
ACGACGGATTGCACTACATCAAGAAGGGCGAGAAGTACGTCGCGAATTATGAAATCAGCATAATTGTTACCGGCGACAAGGATCGCCAGGTGACGGGGCGCTCGGTTGAGCGCAATTATGTGCTGGACAGCTACGAGATGACCAAGTCGGAGGTTGGTTTCTTGATCAATCAGGTGTCGTTGCCGCTTCCGAGCGGTGATTCGAGATGAAGTGCAGTCTGATCGACCACGACTCAATGACGCTTCGACGAATCGAGTCGAAGATCGAGCCCGGCGTTTCGGCCGGAGGGCGATTTTTTCCGAAGATGAGGATTTGTCCAGGATGTGCAGATATGTCGATGCAGGCGTTTCAGGTTTGGGCAGAGGGCGGATTTCCGGCGAGTCCGAGTGTTTCGTGAGCAATAATTTGACGGCGAGCTGCGGTAGGCTCGGGTTGTTGCTGAAGTGTGTGTGCGGGACTATGTCGGCAAGACGGTTGATATGATAGTTGAGGCTCAAGGCGAAGCACTCAGAAATGAGCGCCGAGGCGATTGCAGATCGACTCGGCACGGATGCCGGTCACGGAGTTTATCGATGTCACCGGCTTGAGCCCGGGCGAGTACATGTTGATAGTGAAGCTCCGGGCAGAAGGGAAGCAATTTGCGCAGCGAGAGGCGCGCTTCCTGTTGAAATGGTCGCTGGAATCGCTCTTGAAGAACGACTACGAGTATGCAGTTGACCAGTTGAAGTATATTACATCGAAAGATGACAAGAAGATGCTGATGGCGGCGGCGGATTCGGATCGCGCTTCGCCAAACCGGAGACTGAGACGGGGAAAAAGGAAGATCGCCACGAATGAACACGGATGAACCCGGATAAAAGCTGATCCGTTTTCCATCCGTGTTCATCCGTGGCTTCCATGGCCTTTCACGCCCGTTCCACCCCCACCCTACTTCGCGGGTTCCTTGGTGGGTTTGGGAGTCCAGAAGGCCGGGTCACTGGCGACCACGGAGGGCGCGGGGTAGCTGAGCTTGGGGTTGAAGGCGAAGAGATGGTTCTCCACGCCGTTGACCGTTTCCATGAAGGTCTTCTGCATCGCTTTGCGGCCATCCTCACCCAAGGCGTCCATGAACGCTTTATTGGCGGTGTCCATGGCGTCCATGTCCGCGAGGGACTTCATGGGGCGCAGCACCACGAAGGTCGGCGTCCAGGTGCCGGCTTCGACCTCGTAGAACGCGAAGGAGGCCGGGAAGTGACTCTTCTCGTAGGCGGCGAGGGCCATCTTCACGCCTTCCTCGAAGGCCCTGCTCATGCCCTGCTTGACGCGGAAGGTGCGGATCCGGAAGTACCGCATCTTGCCGATCTCCACGGGCGGCCCGTAGCTCAGGTCCTTGCGGAGGGACCCCAGGAAACTGCGGGTGCCGCCGAGATGCTCGCCATCCTTCAGCGAAATGGCGTCGATCTCCTGCTTGAGGGCCGGGTTCTTGTCCGCCTCGTTCTGCTTGGCTTCCCAGTCTGCGTAGGAGCCGTAGCCCATGATGAAGCAGGCCTCCGAGGGCCCCGTGAGGGAGGTCATGCCCAGGTAGTGGTCCGTGGACTTGCCCTTGGCGAGCACCCGACTCCAGGCGGACTCGGTGATCGCGTGGGCAGCGGCGTGGCCGGGTTTGACTTCTTCCCGGTAGAACATCATGAGTCGGGGCGGTGGTTGGGGGCCACTCTGGGCCAGCAGCGCCGGGGCCACGAGGAAGGCCAGCCGAAAGCACAGGGAAGAGGTGAAGAGGGAGTGCCGCATGGAAGCCCACTTCCAGAGGGCGGCCCCGAGGGTAGTCCCCATTCATTTTCCATACCTAGTAATTTTTATGTTGTAACACCATAATTTAATCGTTTAAATACAAAAATTTACCAATAAATCATCATCTTTACGGCTGGCGGCCACCCAAGCCTGGCGGAGCCGCCCTCGCAGGCGTTGGACGGCCGCGAGATGAGCGGTCTTGTCGCCGTAGAGGCCCAGGATGAGCACGGTCACGGGGCCTTCAGGGATGGGCAATGCTCAGCCTTCCCGCTTCCGATGGACAGCCCTTGTCCAGTTCAGTTCTTCTCCGACTTGCCAACCTCCGACGATCGGAAGCTCCGGTACAGCAGCAGGTCGTAGAGGATCTTCAGACCTCCGGCGATGAGGAAAGGGACCCCGGCCAGCGCGGGCACGGCCAGCAGGGGCCCGGCCAGCACCGGCGAGATGGCGGCGCCGGTGGTGCGGGCGATGCCGGTGACGCCGGCGGCGGCGGAGCGCTCGTCCGGAGCCACCACGGCCATGGTGTAGGCCTGGCGGGTGGGCACGTCCATCTGCGAGATGCTGAAGCGCAACAGCAGCATGCCCACGGCCAGGGGCAGGGTCGGCATGAGGGGCACCAGGATCAGCAGCACGTTCGAGGGGATGTGAGTGAAGACCATGGTGCGGATGAGGCCGATCTTGGCCGCCAGCTTCACGGCGTAGAGGGACGAAAGCCCCGCCAGGATGTTGGCCGCGAAGAAGATCGACCCCAGGGCCCCCGGCGCCACGCCGAACTTCACATGAAACCAGTAGGCCACGATGCTCTGGATGACGAAGCCCCCGGCGAAGGCATCCAGCGAGAACAGCGCCGACAGCCGCAGCACCACGCCCTTCGAGCCGTGCAAACCCCAGCGGCTGGCGTGGGCCGCGGCTGGCGGCGCCTCCACGGCCGGCGACATCCGCGTGAAGAGCACCGCGAGGAGCAGCCCCACGACGGCGTAGGCGAAGACCAGCACCCGGTAGCTGGCCACAGGGGTGTGGCCAGCGGCCTGGAGGGCCTGGGCGGACCAGCCCCCGAACAGGGCGCCGAGAGCGGTGGCGAAGGAGCCGGTGAGGTTGTACCAGGCGAAGACGCCGGTGCGGCGGGCTTCCGGCAGCACCTGGGACAGGGCGGCCTGCTCGATGGCCAGGAAGGGGCCCACCTCGTTGCCCGAGGGGCTGATGACCCCGAAGGTGGCCGCCAGCACCAGCACCGTGAAGTCGCCGCTGAGCGCGAAGGGGATGCCCGCGGCCACCATGAGGGCCGCGCCCACCATCAACATCTTCTTCCGGCCCAGGCGGTCCGCGTGGAGGGTGATCCAGAGCGAGATGAGCGTGTCGCCCACCAGCGTGAGCGTGAGCAGCAGGCCGATGCGCGCTTCGCTGAATCCCAGGTCGGCCAGGTAGAGCACCAGCACCACGGACAGGAATCCGTACGAGAACATCCGCGCCGCCCGCGTCACGAACAGCAGCCGGCCGTCGGGGCCAAGCCGGGGTTCTCGGTGGGCGTTCGACGGCACAGGGCCTCCTGGGAAGTCCCTCACTGTACACTTGCCCGGCCGCCAGTCGGCATAGGGTCGCCCCATGGACATCAAGCTTTCCCCCGACACCGAGAAGCGCCTGCACGGCGCCATCCAGCGCTTCGTGGCCGAGGAATACGCCGAAAGCCTGGGCGAGCTGGGCGCGGGCACCTTCCTCACCTTCTGCCTGAAGGAGATCGGCCCGGCCATCTACAACCAGGCCATCGCGGACGCCCAGGCCTGCCTGCAGGAGCGCGTGACGGACCTGGAGAACATCTGCTTCGCGGAAGAAACCAGCTACTGGGACATGGGTGGCGCGAAACGGATCCAGCGCCGGCCGGACCATCGGCGTTAGCATCCGGTAACCAGCTACGGAGCCCTCGGACCGCCATGCCCCACTGCATCCTCGAAACGTCCAACAACCTGCTCGACCAGCCCGACTGGACGGGCCTGCTGCGGGAACTCCATGGCACCCTGGTGGCCATGGGGCTCTTCCAGGAGGCGGACCTCAAGAGCCGCGTGATCCACCACGACACCTTCCTCGTGGCGGACGGGGCCCCGGATCGGGCCTTCGTGACCCTGAACGTGCAGCTTCTGGCAGGGCGTCCGGATGAGGTGAAGGCCCAGCTCAGCGAGGCCCTGCTGCCGGTCCTCGCCAAGGCCTTCCCCCGCAGCGCCGAAGGCATGCGCCTGAATCTCACCGTGCAGATCAGCGATCTGCACCGCCCCAGCTACCGCCGCCAGACCAGTGGCTAGGAGCCCCCGTGACCGAACCCATCACCCCCCGTCAATTGATGCTGCTCCAGCTGGTGTCCAAGCATCCGGACGTGGCCCGGGACCACCTGATCAAGGCTGGAGCCACGGAAGCCGACCTGACCTATCTGGAGCGCCACGACCTCATCCGGGAGCGGGCCATCGGGCGCTACCGCGTGTCCCACATGGGAATGGCCGTGCTGAAACGGACTCTGTGAATCCTGTCCGGAAGGAGACATCATGCCCCTGCTCACCCGCGCCGAAGCCACCCGCTATGAGGAGACCAGCCGCCACGCGGACGTGATGGCCTTCATCGCCGGCCTTGCGGCCAAGGGTGACAAGCGCCTGCACATCACATCCTTCGGCCTGAGCCCCCAGGGCCGGGAGCTGCCCCTGCTGGTGCTGTCGTCGCACGGCGTGACGACCCCCGAGGAGGCCCGCAGCCTGGGCCGGCCCGTGGTGCTGGTCATCAGCGGCATCCACGCGGGCGAAGTGGAGGGCAAGGAAGGCTGCCTGATGCTCGTGCGCGACCTGCTCGACGGGAAACCGGGGCTGGATGCGGGCCAGATCCTGGAGAGCCTCACGCTGGTGGTGGTGCCGCTCTTCAACCCCGACGGCAACGACGCCATCGATCCGGGCAACCGCAAGCTGCACCTGCCCAAGCTCACGGGCCAGGTAGGCCCGGACAGCGGCGTGGGCACCCGCGTGAACGCCGCCAAGATCAACCTGAACCGGGACTACATGAAATATGAAGGCGCCGAGATGCGCCTGCTGCAGACCCGCGTGTGCCAGCCCTGGGCGGCGGACCTCACCATCGACAACCACGCGACGAACGGCTCGGTGCATCGGTTCTCCATGACCTACGACATCCCCCACACCATGGAGAGCGGGCGGAGCGAGCCCATCGAGTACATGCGGAACCGCCTGCTGCCGCCCGTCGTCGCGGCCCTGAAGGCCAACCACGGCCTGGACGCGGGCTGGTACGGCAACTTCGTGGAGGACGAGCGGGCCCTGGATGCGGACCGCGACGCGGAGCCCGGCACCCCCGTGCGCGAGGGCTGGATGACCTACCCGCACCACCCGCGCTTCGGCAGCAACTACCGGGGCCTCACCAGCCGCATGGACCTGCTGCTGGAGTGCTACTCGTACATCCCCTTCGCCGAGCGCGTCCGCACGGCCTACGCCTTCATGCTGGAGACCTTCAAGTACGTGGCCGCCCACCGGGACGAGGTGGTGCAGACCGTGGCAGCCAGCCGCACGCCCCGGAACCGCATCGCCGTGCGCTACGACCTGAAAACCTTCCCGCAGCCCGTGGAGATCCTCACGCGCACGCCCCGCACCTTGGAGGGCGCACCCTCGAGCGTGACGATCCCGCACCTCGGCCGCTTCGTGGGCAGCACCGTGGTGGAGCGCCCGGCGGCCTACCTGGTGCCGCCGGCCGTGGCTGCCCACCTGCGTCTGCATGGCCTGACCTTCCGCGAGGCCCTGGGCGCCTTCGAGGTGGAGGTGCCCGTGGTGGAAGCCCTGGAATCGGAGGGAGGCCGGGCCATCCTCGAAGCCGCCTCCGTGGGCGAGCTGTCCGTGTCCTGGCGGCGAGGCCCGCGAAAGGCCCCCGCGGGCTGGTCGCTCGTACCCACGGACCAGCCGCTGGGCGCCATCGCCGCCTACCTCTGCGAGGCCGAGAGCGATGACGGCGCCGTGGAGAACGGCCTGCTGCCCAGGCCGGCTCTGGGCGACGAGCTGGCCCTTTGGCGGGTGCCTGACCTGGGCTGAGGCCCATAAGACCGTCCTTGCTGAAAGGGAGATCCATGGCCCGGCTCTGACCGGGTGGAGATCCATTGAATGGACCTCCACCAAATACAACACTTAATGATTAATCACAAAAAAGTTTCAAAGCCTGCCGATTCCGGAACCACCCGTTCGATCCGGGGTGCGTGATCCTCCGTTATGTCCCCAAGGAAACTGCTTGAAACAACCTCTTCCGCTGCGGTGATGATGTGCTGCGGCTCGTCTTCATTGCCTGCCATCCGGCGCTGTCCCCCGAGGCCAGGGTCGCGCTCACTGGGGGGCCTGATATCGCGTGACCAACCGTTCTTTGGCCGATCCTCGACTCCCGTTCGCCGGTTCCCTCCTTCGCGATGCCCAGGCCAACCGTAGATTGGAATATCCCTGGAGGAGCCATGTCCCTGCTCGCCCCACCCCAGCCCGGTTTCTTCGAGATCCTGGCCACGCGCAGGGCCTACACGACGGTGCTCTACCTGCTGCTCTCCATGGTCATGGGCATCCTCACCTTCACCTACGCGGTGACGGGCCTGTCCCTGAGCCTGGGCCTGGCCATCCTCATCATCGGCCTGCCCGTGGCCGTGGCCTTCCTGGCCGGCATCCGCCTGCTTGCCGTGGCCGAAGCGCACCTTCTGAAGGCCATGGTGGGCGCCGAGGGATCCGAAGCCCCAGCCCTGCTACCCGCGGGTGAAGGCTGGCTGGCGCGCCTGAAAACCCTGGTCAGCGACCGCCGCACCTGGACCAGCCTCGTCTACTTCCTGCTGCTCCTGCCCCTGGGCATCACCTACTTCACGCTGGTCGTCACCTTCCTCACCACGGGGCTGGCCCTCCTGGCCGTCCCGGTGTTGCACCTGCTCCACCTCGGCGCCAGCTTCACCGGGGACCTGGGCGGCCTTGTCTGGGTCAACGCCCATCCAGGCCTGGCCGCGGCCCTCTGCGGCCTGGCGGGCCTGGCCCTCGTGCCGCTCACCTTTCACCTGGCCCTGCTGCTGGGCCGCTTCCAGGTCTGGCTGGCTCGCCATCTGCTGGTCTGCGCCTAGGGGTGCCGGGAGGGGGGAATCAAATGATTTTTTCGCCACCGATTTCAGTGATGACGGTGATTGCGCGCCGCGAATCTCTCGCACGGGCCCGCCGGAGGGCGGCTTCCGGCTTGGCCGGAAGGGAGCCGGGGGCGCCGTGGCCGCCGTGGTCACCCGCATGGTGATCGTGGTGGAGAAGGTGGATCCGGACTGAGGCGTCCCGGACCAGGTGAATGGAAACGAGCCCTGGAGCGCTCCGGGGCCCGTTTCCATTCCTCAGGGTCGGGGGCTCAGGCGCCCTTGTAGAGCGATTCGATGAGGGTGGCGTACATCTCGTTGACCACCCGGCGCTTCACCTTGAGGCTGGGGGTCAGCTGGCCGGTCTCCAGGCTCAATTCGTGATCGAGGATGGCCACCTTCTTGATCCGCTCGAAGTTGGAGAGCTGCTGGTTGATCTGTTCCACCCGCTCCATCATCAGCTGATGCACCTCGGGGCGGGCCACCAGGTCGCGGTTGTTGGAGAAGGGCACCTTCTTCTGGTGGGCCCAGCGGTGCAGGCTGTCGAAGTTGGGGATGATCAGCGCCGAGATGAAGTTGCGCCGGTCGCCCAACAGGACCGCCTGGGTGATGAACTTGTCCGTCTTGAGCAGCTCCTCGATGGGCTGAGGGGCGATCTTCTTGCCGCCGCTGGTGACGATGATCTCCTTCTTGCGATCCGTGATCTTCAGGAGGCCCCGGGCGCTGAGCTCGCCGATGTCGCCGGTGCGGAAGTAGCCTTCGGCATCGAACGACTCCGCCGTGCCCTCGGGATTCTTCCAGTAGCCCTTCATCACGTTGGGGCCCTGGACCAGGATCTCGCCATCCTCCGCGATCTTCACGTAGGGCTTGCCGTCCCAGGTGTCGTAGATGGGGCGCCCCACCTTACCGGGGACCACCTCGCCGAACCGGTTGAAGGAGATCACGGGGCTGGTCTCTGTGAGGCCGTAGCCTTCGGTGATGGGCAAACCGATGGCCCAGAAGAAAGCCATGACCTTGGGGGCCAGGGGCGCGCCGCCACTGATGGCGAAGCGGATGTTCCCGCCGGTCTTGGCCAGGATCTTGTGGAAGACCAGGTGGCGGCTCCACCAGAGCTGGAACTGGATCCAGAGGGGAATCTTCTGCTTCTCGTACAGGTAAGGCACGGACATGTCACCGGCCCACATGGCCCAGTGGAAGATGAACCGCTTCACGATGCTGCTGGAGGCCACGCCCTCGCGGACCCGGGCGTAGATCTTCTCGTAGATGCGGGGCACGCTGATGATGATGGTCGGCTTGGTGGCCTGCAGGTCATCACCCACGGTGGCGATGCTTTCCGCGTAGTAGATGCTGGCGCCGATCCGCATGGTCGAATAGTGCCCCGCCATCCGCTCGAGGATGTGGGAGAGAGGCAGGAAGGACAGGCAGCGGTCACCCTTCTTGAGCTGCAGCAGCTGGAGGGTGCGCTCCACGTTGGACACCAGGTTCCCGTGGGTGAGCATGGCGCCCTTGGGATCGCCTGTGGTGCCGGAGGTGTAGATGAGCGTCAGCAGCTCCTCCGGCTTCCGAAGGCGGGCCCAAGCCCGCACTTCGGGCCGCCGGGCCTCCAGAGCCTCGCCTTCGGCCATGAGGGTGGAGAAGGGGATCACGGAGGGATCGGCGGGGATGCCATCCATCTGCACCACCCAGGTCAGAGCGGAGTCCGGCCCCTTGGCGGTGAGGGCCTTCCGGGCCTGGTCGGCGGTGGAGCAGAAGACGATGCGGGCTTCCGAGTGCCGGAGGATGAAGGCGCTCTGGGGGGCGTTCAGCGTGGGATAGAGGGGAACGGAAGGCAGGCCGGAAATCGCGCACGCGTAGTCCACGATGGCCCACTCGGGCCGGTTCTCGCAGATCAGGGCGACGGGCTCGCCCGCCTTCAGGCCCCGGGACTCCAGGGCCAGGGCCAGGCGTTCCACCCGGGCCTGCAACTCCTGGTGGGAGATGGGCACGTAGGTGCCCCCCTTGCGGTAGGCCAGGGCGTCCGGGGACTGGAAGGCGCAGGCCTGATAGAACAGGTCGGCAATGGTTTGGACCATGGCTGGCTCCGAGGAAAAGGGCTTGCTCCGGGGAATGGGCTTCAGGGGGCGGGCCGTACCACCACGGAGTCGGAGGGGCCGATGCCCCAACTCTGGAGAAAGGGTTCGGGCGTGGCCAGCACGCCATCGGCCAGGCCCGGAACGAAGCGCACCGCCTCGTGGGCCACACCGCCGCGCCACTGGATCCGCACCTGGGTGATGAAGCCATGGCTGTAGGGCTGGAGGCCACGCCAGCGGGACTCGTGGATGACACCGAGCTCCACGTGATCCCCCTTCTTGAAGAGGCCGGTCTTCAACGTTTCCAGCGCCAGTGGGACCGCGGGTTCGAAGACCTGGAGGCGCTCCGCCTCCAGCAGGGCGAACGCCGCTTCGAGCACGGCCGTTTCGTTCAGCTGGGTGGAAGCCATGACCTGGTGGAAATCCTGGTAGCCATCGAAGTGCGGGATGGCCTTCCGGGCGTCGGGGGAAAGCTTCAGGCCGGCCGTGAGGGCCGGTTCGGGCAGGTAGGTCCAGGGCACCGCGTCCAGGGACGGGAAATAGGCCCCGAGGCGCCGGCGGGTGTCCAGGGTGCGGGCCGATTCCATGAGCAGGTCGGGCACGCTCCGCCGGATGCTCCCCACGGGCTTGACCGGGCCCGCCTGGAATTCGAACTCGCCCCGTTCCCAGGTCAGGAGTTCGAAGGCGGCGGACTCGCCGATGGCCCGGCCGCTTTCGGCGTGGACCACGGCGCCACCGCTCACGTAGATGACTCCCTTGAATCGCCCGTTCTGCAGGAGCAGCTGGCCGGTCTTCCGGTTCAGGTGGAGCAGCTGCACCACGTCCGTGATGCTGATGCTTTCAAGGAAGCCCCGCAGGTTGCTCATGGGCGCTCCTGGGCCCGGCCGGCGCAAGCTGACGCCACTCCCGTGACAGGGACGAGGCGAACGGCGGAACAGGATGGGTACGGCATGGCCAGGGTCTTACCAATCAGGAGGGGCGGGCGAGGACGATCGGTGGGATTGAGTGGTCCATCATTGAACGGCCCGCGCTGAGCCGGGTCAAGATACCGAAATCGAGCGGGGCCCAGAGGCAGTGGCGGCGGGCCAGGCCCAGGGAAAACCCGGCCTGCCAGGAAGACCGGTAGCGACACCGGGCATCCTGGCGGGAGCCGCGGACGCCATGGGCACCGTACACTGCCTTCAGCATCCGGAGCCCCCATGCCGTACCCCCACCTGCTGGCCCCCCTCGACCTGGGCTTCACCACCTTGCCCAACCGCGTGCTGATGGGCTCCATGCACACGAACCTGGAGGAGGCCAGGGGCGGTTTCGCCAAGCTGGCGGCCTTCTACGCCGAGCGCGCTCGGGGCGGCGTGGGCCTCATCGTCACGGGCGGCATCGCGCCGAACCTGCGGGGCCGGCTCGCCCCCTTCGGCTCCCAGCTCTCGTGGCCCTGGCAGGTGGGGAAGCACCGCCAGGTGACCGAGGCGGTGCATGCCGCGGGCGGGAAGATCGCGCTCCAGATCCTGCACGGGGGCCGCTACAGCTATCACCCCCTCAGCGTGGCGCCCTCCGCCGTGAAGAGCCCCATCACGCCCTTCAAACCACGGGCCCTCTCCCCGCAGGGCGTCCGAGCCACGATCCGCGACTACGCCCGCTGCGCGGCCTTGGCGAAGAAGGCCGGCTACGACGGCGTGGAGATCATGGGCAGCGAGGGCTACCTCATCAACCAGTTCATCGCGGCCCGCACCAACCGCCGCACAGACGCGTGGGGCGGCTCCTACGAGAACCGCATGCGCTTCCCGGTGGAGGTGGTGAAGGCGGTACGCATGGCGGTGGGGCCCGACTTCATCGTCATCTTCCGCCTCTCCATGCTGGACCTGGTGCCCGATGGCAGCACCTGGGCAGAGGTCGTGCAGCTGGCCAAGGCCGTGGAGGCCGCCGGCGCCACGATCATCAACACCGGCATCGGCTGGCACGAGGCCCGGGTGCCCACCATCGGCGCCATGGTGCCGCGGGGCGCCTACGCCTGGGTGACGAAGAAGCTCAAGGGCGAGGTGCGCATCCCCCTGGTCACCACCAACCGGATCAACACGCCCGAGGTGGCCGAGGAGATCCTGGCGGAAGGCTGCGCCGACATGGTGAGCATGGCCCGGCCCTTGCTGGCCGACGCCGATTTCGTGAACAAGGCCGCCGAGGACCGCGCGCTGGACATCAACACCTGCATCGCCTGCAACCAGGCCTGTCTGGATCACGTCTTCCAGAACAGGCGGGCCACCTGCCTGGTGAACCCACGCGCCTGCTACGAAACCGAGCTGGTCTTCGAGCCGGCCATCGCCCCCAAGCGCATTGCCGTGGTGGGTGGCGGCGCGGCGGGCATGAGCTTCGCCTGTCACGCGGCGGAGCGCGGCCACGTCGTCACGCTCTTCGAGGCGCAGCCAGAACTGGGCGGCCAGCTCAATTACGCCAAGCGTGTGCCCGGCAAGGAGGAATTCTACGAGATGCTGCGGTACTTCGGGCGCCGCCTGGCCAAAGCAGGTGTCACCGTGCGCCTGGGCGAGCGGGCCACCGTGGCGCTGCTGGCGGATTTCGAGGAGATCATCCTCGCCTCGGGCGTCCTGCCCCGCACGCCCCCCATCCCCGGCTTGGACCATCCGAAAGTCATCAGCTATCCCGACCTGCTGTCGGGCCGTAAAACAGCTGGAAAAACGGTCGCCATCATCGGCGCCGGAGGCATCGGCTTCGACGTGGCGGAATTCCTGGTGCAGCCGGATCCGCAGTTGCAGGTGGCGGCCTACCTGACCGAATGGGGCGTGGATGGCGCCCACGCGCACCGCGGCGGCCTGCTGCCCGCGCCCCAGCCACCGGAACCCGCGCGGCAGGTCTTCCTGCTGCAACGCAAGACCGACCGCATGGGTGCCGGCCTTGGCAAGACCACGGGCTGGATCCACCGCGCTGGTCTCAAGGCCATGAAGGTCAAAATGCAGGGTGGCGTCCACTACGAGCGCATCGACGATGAGGGGCTCTGGATCCGCGACGGCAAGGACGCTGGCGCGAAATGCCTGGCCGTGGACAGCGTCATCCTGTGCGCCGGCCAGGAATCCGAACGCAGCCTCGCGGAACCTCTCCAGGCCCAGGGCCTCTCCGTGCACCTCATCGGCGGCGCCGGCCTCGCCACCGAACTCGATGCCCAGCGCGCCATCCGGCAAGGCGCCGAGTTGGCCGCGCGAATCTGAACAGAAAAGCATTCACCCCAGAGAGCGCAGAGGAAAAGCTCTTGTTTGTGGCCTTTGTGTTCTTTGTGGTTAAAGAAGAATTTGGCCACAAAGAACACAAAAGACACAAAAACAGACCGACCCTTTTGCGGCCCTCTTGAGCCGGGCATCCTGGGATCTGTTTCTTTCCTCTGCTTCCTCTGCGGTCAGCGTTTTTTCTTCAGGAGATCCGTGCTCGCCATCATTCCCGCCTCCGCCGCGCAGCGCCTGTTCCTGGGGGCCCAGGGCCTGCTGGACGACCCCGCGCGGCGGGCCACGGTGGGGTCGCTCCAGGCGCTGATCGAACGCCTGGGGTTCGTGCAGGTTGACACCATCAACGTCCTGGCCCGGGCCCACGACCTCACGCTGTTCAGCCGGCTGGACGGCTACCAGCCCGAGCAGCTGAGGAAGCTGCTGGAGGACAAGCGGAACCTCTTTGAAGGCTTCACCCACGACGCCTCCGCCATTCCCACGGCCTTCTTCCAGCACTGGAAGCCCCGCTTCGCCCGCGACCGCGCGCGCATCCAGACCCACGCCTGGTGGCAGAACCACTTCCGCGGCACGGACGGCGCGCAGGTGGTGAAGGGTGTGAAGGCCCGCATCGCCGAGGAAGGGCCGCTCAAATCCTCGGACTTCGAGCACCCCGAAAAGCGCGGCCCCTGGTGGGGCTGGAAGCCTCAGAAGGCCGCCCTGGATTACCTGTGGCGCGGCGGCGAGCTGATGGTCCCCCGGCGCGAGGGCTTCCAGAAACTCTACGACCTCACGGAAAGGGTGCTGCCGGAACACCACGCCCAGCCCTGCCCCGATCCTGCCGCGCATCTGGAATGGGCCTGTGCCACCGCCGCCGAGCGGCTCTGGGTGTTCACGCCGAAGGAGTTGGCTGAGTTCTGGGCAAGCCTTGAGGCTCCGGGAGCCAAGGCCTGGTGCGCCGCAGCCGTGAAGGCCGGGCGTTTGGTCCCTGTGGCGGTGGAGGGGGCGGATGGAGACAGCCGCCCCGCCTTCGCCCTGGCGGATTGGGAGGCGAGGCTGGCGAAGCTGCCTGAGCCGGCCGATCGCACCCGCCTGCTTTGTCCCTTCGACCCCATCCTCCGCGACCGTGCCCGGGCCTTGCGCCGCTTCGGCTTCGACTACCGCTTCGAGGCCTTCGTACCTGAGCCCAAGCGCCATTACGGCTACTTCGTGCTGCCCATCCTCGAAGGCGATCGCCTGGTGGGCCGGCTTGACCCCAAGCTGCACCGCGCCCGTGGCCTGCTGGAGATCAAGGGCCTCTGGTGGGAACCCGGTGTCAAGGCCACGAAGGCCCGGAAACGTGGCCTGGACGAGGCCCTGGAACGGCTGGCCTCGTTCGTGGGTGCCCAGGAGATCCTGCTGCCATGACCGATCATCCCGATTACTGGAACGCCTTTTACGACGACGACGCCCGCCCCGCCTGGGACATGGCCAAGCCCACGCCGGTGCTGGCGGAGGCGCTGGCCGAGGCCCGGGCCCTGGGCCTGGCGCCGGGTGCTTCCATCGTGGTGCCGGGTTGCGGATACGGTCACGACGCCGCCGGCCTGGCAGCGGAAGGCTTCAGGGTCACCGGCCTGGACTTCGCGCCGTTGGCGCTCCAGGGAGCCCGGGCGCGCTACGGCGACCGGATCACCTGGTCGCAGGCGGACTGGTTCGCTCCGCAGCTTGGCCCCCCAGGGACAGGACCCTGGGACGCGATCTTCGATCACACCTGCTTCGCCGCCATCGAACCGGCGCGTCGAACAGCCTACGTGGAGGCCTGCGCGCGCCACCTGGCGCCGGGCGGTTTCTGGCTGGCGGTCCTCTTCCATGACGTGCAGGGGCGACCCGCGCCGCCACATGCCATCTCCATGGAAACTTGCCGGGCGCTGGCCGAGCCTCGTTTCGAGATCCTTCATCTTGTGCATACAACAAATAGCCATCCGCGCCGCGCGGGGCGGGAGTTCCTGATGGCGGCGAAACGCCGGCAGGATTGACCGGTGCACCTGCCGGGAACGTTGCCCTAGAATGATCCAAACCCCAGGAGTACCCCATGCGGATGAAGCCTCTGGCCTTCCTGTTAGCCCTTTCCACCCTGAGCCTGTTGGCCCAGGACGTGGTCCGTCTCGGCAACCTGAAGTTCGCCCATTACGGTGCCGTGTCCTACATGAAGGAGCTCGCCCCGAAGTACAACCTCAAGATCGACGAGCGGATGTTCGCCAAGGGCATCGACATCAACCCCGCCATCGTGGCGGGCGAGATTGACGCCAGCGCGGCGGCCCTGGATGCCGCCATCGCGGGCCGCGCGGCGGGCGTGCCCATCTATGTGGTGGCCGGTTTCGCCCGGGGCGGCGCGCGCATCGTGGTGGCGGCCAACTCGGGCATCAAGTCGCTGAAGGAACTCAAGGGCAAGAAAGTGGGCGTGGCGCGCGGCGGGGCGCAGGAAGTGCTGCTGCTGGCGGAACTGGCCAAGGCCGGCCTCACCTGGTCGGACAGGCCCGGCAAGGATGTGCTGGTGCTCTACCTGCCCTTCGCCGATCTGAACCAGGCCCTCATGGCCAAGAACATCGACGCCATGTGCCAAAGCGAACCCTACAGCTCCCAGGCCATCAACCGGAAGTTCGGGGTGGAGCTCCTGAAGCCCTATGACACGCCCATCGGCGAGCCCATCCGCGCCCTGGTCATCACCGAGAAACTCTACAAGGAGCGCCGCGATGTGGCCCACCGCTTCCTGCTCTGCTTCGTGGAAGCCACCAAGAAGTTCATCGACGATCCCAAGCTGGCCGAGAAGTACGTCCGCGAGAACATGTTCAAGAACCAGATCAGCCCCGAGGACTACCAGGACGCCATCGGCAATTCCCCCTTCAGCTATGACATCACCACGGAGCATGTGCAGATCACCACGGACCTGATGGCCAAGTACGGCGTGGGCAAGATGGCGAAGCCGCCCAAGGCGACCGACTGGGTGAAGCTCGATCTCCTGGCCGAGGCCAAGAAGCAGCTCAACATCGACCAGCCGAAGGCGGCCGCACCCAAGAAGACGGCTCCCGTCAAAAAGGTGAAGAAGGGATGAAGCGCTACAAGCACGCCGCCTCCGGCATCCTCGTCCCGCTGGCGGCCCTGGGCTTCTGGCAGCTGCTGTCCACCATGGGCTGGGTGAACGCCACCATCCTCCCCTCTCCGATGCAGGTGCTCACCAAGTGGTGGGCCTACCTGCGGCCCCTGGAAGCCTTCGATCCCACCCAGGGTTCGTATTTCAAGTGGTGCTTCTCCGGTGAGCTGCCCCAGGACGCCATGGGAAGCCTGTACCGCGTGCTCGTGGGCTTCGCCATCGGCACGGGCCTGGCCCTGCCCCTGGGCCTGGGCATGGGGTACAGCAAGGTGGTCTACGCGCTCTTCAATCCCCTCATCCAGGTGCTCCGGCCCATCCCGCCCATCGCCTACATCCCGCTGTCCATCCTGTGGTTCGGGCTGGGCAATCCGCCGGCCATCTTCCTCATCAGCATCGGGGCCTTCTTCCCGGTGCTGATGAACACCGTCACCGGCGTGCAGAACGTGGACAGCATCTACCTGCGCGTGGGCCGCAACCTGGGCGCCTCGCGGTTCACCCAGTTCAAGCGGATCATCCTGCCGGCCGCCACGCCCTACATCTTCACCGGGGCCCGCATCGGCATGGGCACGGCCTTCATCGTGGTGATCGTTTCGGAGATGATCGCCGTGAACAACGGCCTGGGCTATCGCATCCTGGAGGCCCGCGAGTACCTCTGGTCCGACAAGATCATCGCCGGCATGTTCACCATCGGCCTCCTGGGCCTGGGCATCGACACGGTCATGAGCCGCCTGAGTTCGCGCATGCTGCGGTGGCATCGCGGTCTGGAGCAGGGATGACGGACATGAGCCTCAACAGCGGTTCCCACATTTCCGTGCAGGGCGTCCACAAGGTCTTCCAGAGTGGGGGCCAGGACGTGTACACCCTCAAGGCCATCGACCTGGAGATTGCCCGGGGTGAGTTCGTCTGCCTGCTGGGCCCCTCGGGCTGCGGGAAGTCCACCCTCCTGAACGCCGTCGCGGGTTTCAGCCTGCCCAGCTCCGGGCATATCCAGGTCGACGGCACGCCCGTCACCGCCCCCGGCCCCGATCGCGGCATGGTCTTCCAGGAGTACGCCCTGTTCCCCTGGATGACCGTGGAGCAGAACATCGCCTTCGGCCTCCAGATAAAGGGGGACGCCAAGCCCGCCATCCAGTCCAAGGTGGACAGCCTCCTCGAGCTGCTGCACCTCCAGGATTTCCGGAAGCGCTACCCCAAGGATCTCAGCGGCGGCATGCGCCAGCGCGTGGCCATCGCCCGGGTGCTGGCCCTGGATTCGCCCATCATGCTCATGGATGAGCCCTTCGGCGCCCTGGACGCCCTCACCCGCCGCAACCTGCAGGATGAGCTGCTGCGGCTGTGGACCGAGCTGAAGAAGACCATCCTCTTCGTCACCCACAGCATCGAGGAGGCCCTCTACCTGGCGGATCGCACCGTGGTGATGACCTACCGCCCCGGCACCATCAAGCGCGACCTGCGCGTGGACCTGCCCCGCCCCCGCGATGTGGCCAGTCCCGGCTTCAATGCCCTGAAGAAGGAACTGAGCCTGCTCCTCATGGAGGAACAGAGCCGGCACGAGGAGGACGAGTTCCGGGGCGCGGCGGTGGATTAGGGCCTGTCTTCAAAATGGAGCGAGCCGCGGGGGGCCTGGCCATCCATTACGGCACGCTGCTCGCCACGGGCCTGGCAGCCAGGCGGTCGTGCCATAACAGCATCTCGATGCCGACATTCAACCGGTATTCCCGTCCCCAGCCGTAGGCCCGGTTCCACTCGATCTCAGGGGCGACGAGGTAGTAGATCCAGCGGTTCCGCAGCTCACGTTTGAAGAAGACCGTGAGGAGGTACATGTTCTCCTGCCCCGGTGTGCCGTAGACGCCGAACCGGACGCTCGTGCCCCGGGCCATGTCCCCACCGTTGATGCGGCGCACGATGTCGCTTTCCCGCAGGAGTTCCGTGATGTAGCCGAGGCTGAGGCTGACCTCCCACTCCCAGCCCCGGCCACCGTTCTGGGTCGCCCAGTCGACTTCCCGTTTTTTCTCGCTCCATTTGAAGGAGGCGGCCGGCCGGAGGTTCCAGAAGCCCTGCCACCGGTCCCCCATCACGGACGTGATTTCGCCGACGCCCTCCTTGCTCTCCCAGTACATCCGCTCGAAGGGATAGAACTTCCAATGGCCCGCGGACCACGTCGGACTCCAGTCCAGATGGGTGTAGAGCTGCGGGTGTAGGCTGGCGCAGCTCGAGGGGTGGCACCGGCAGAGGCCGCTCGGTCCCCTTCCGCACGAACCAGCGATCTAGCCGCTCCACGCGAGGTTGCAGGTACTGATACGTCCGCATCTGGTACAGATCCAGCTTCTCGCCGAACGTCATCGGGACCGGAGGTCCAGGTTCCTCGCCCGCCCAGGTGGCCCCGGGCCCCGCCAGCCACAGGAGGGCCGGAAGCACGGATCTGAGGCAGCTACGGAGTCGGGGGAAGGCTCGCACGGGGCCTACCTTCGCAAGGAAGGCCAGTGTCCCACCAAACGGAGTGAGTGATCGAATATGGAAAAAACAGGCATGTCGCCCTCAAGGACGACGTGGCGACGGTGCCGGCTATTTCTTTGAGCAGGTATTCATGCCCAGCACGGTGTAGAGCGGGCAGAACCCCGTGAAGGCCGTCACCAGGGGCACGACACCGATGAGGCCGAACCAGCGGGCTTTGCCTTCCAGCAGAAAGACGAGGCTCAACAGCACGAGGCCCGCGACGATCCGCACGGTCTTGTCGATGCTTCCGATGTTCACCTGCATGGGAACCTCCTTCAGGAAAGGGGCGGGGTGGGTGGCAGGGCTGGCAGGACCTCCCCGCGGCCCCGGGTGGCGAGGGCCACGGCCAAGGTCCAAAGGGGGGCGAGGTTCAGGTAGGGCACCGCTTCGGTGACGAAGGAGGGCAGGAAGGCCCAGTGAAAGCCGAGCATGGCCCACAGGATGATCATGGTGATCAGATCGAGGCCTGCGCCCAGGAACCAGCCCATGGGGCCCGTGAGATCCGCCGGCACCTGGATGGCGTCCACCGCGAGCGCGATGGCCCAGGCCAGGCGGATGCGAGTTCTGCTGAGGGGCTGGAGCATGGCGGAATTCTACGCTCCGGCCTCCCGAATGCGAGACATTGAGGGGCCCGTTTCCTGGACACGCCCATGACCTCCACCCCCGCCACCTTCTCTGGCCCCCCCATCCGCGGCATCCTCTTCGATTTCGGCAACGTCATCTGCACCTTCGACAATCGCCGGATCCTCACCGCCCTCGCGCCTCTCTGCGGTCAGCCACCCGAGGTGCTGGAGCGGCTCATCCAAAGCTCCGATCTACCCACGACCTACGAAACCGGCGCCATCACGTCGCAGGAATTCCTGGCCGGCATGTCGTCGCTCTGCGGCCATGCCCTCTCCGAAGCGGCCTTCGTGCCCGCCTTCACGGACATCTTCACGCCCATCGCCCCCACCTTCGAACTCATCCGACGTCTGAAACCAAAGTACCGGCTGGGTCTGGTGTCCAACACCAACCCCTGGCACGCGGAGCATGTCATCCGCACCACCGACGTGTTCCCCCTCTTCGACGCCGTCACCTTCTCCCACGAGGTCGGCGCCCTCAAACCCGATCCCCGGATCTTCGAGGACGCCCTGGCCAAGCTGGGCCAGCCGCCCGACGCCTGCGTCTTCATCGACGACATCCCCGCCTTCGCCGCGGCCGCCTCAGCCATGGGAATGCACGGCATCACGTACACCGGACCCGAGACCCTCCGGGCAGATCTGCACGTTTTTGGTGTGGAAGCCTAGAGCTGGATCTCCGCCAGCGCCTTCATGACCAGATCGGCACAGGCCTGATAGCGGGCGCGGCCGGTCAGGTCGGCGGGAAGTCTCGAGAAATCGACCGGCGGCCCGGCCACGATGGTGATCCGACCCGGGCGGGGCCAGGTCGTCTCCCGCCCCCAGCATTCGAAGGCGCCGAAAATCCGTACGGGGACCACGGGCACGTCACCCTTGGCGATGATGAAACCGATGCCAGCCTCGGCCTCCTGAAGGGTTCCATCGGGCGAGCGCGTTCCTTCCGGGAAGATGAGCACGCGATTCCCTTCCTTGAGCAGACTCAGGATGCGTTTCATGCTGGCGAGATCGCCCTTGCCAAGATCCACGGGCAGAACCTGGATCCGGGGCAGCAACCACCCCAGGAAGCCCTTGAAGAGAGACTTCCGGGCCAGGTAGTAGATGGGTTTCCGGAAGGCGGCTCCCACGGCCGCCGGATCCAGGAAGCTCACATGATTGGCCACGATCAAGGCGCCCCCGGCTTCGGGGAGGAACTCCCGATGCAGGGTGTGGTGCCGGAAGAAGATGCGGCCCGTGATGCGCGACAGGGTGTGGGCAATCCAATAGATCATAGGTGGGCCGTCTTCAGGCCCGCTGACGCGTCCAGGGCCCGGTCGCGCCGGCGGAGGGGATGGTTCGGCACGCTCATGTCCGGTCCCTTTGCTTCATCGCCAGCCAATTCAAGGCCTCCAGCGGCGTCATGCGGCTGAGATCCAAGGCTTCCAGCTCGCCGCGGAGACCATCGGGTTCCGCTTCGAACAGCGGCAGCGCTGGCTGGCTGGGCATGGGCGCCCGGGGCGGCGCCTCCGGTGCCTGGGCCAGCAGGCGCTGGGCCTTCTGGATGACCGCCCCGGGCAGGCCCGCCAGCCGCGCCACCTGGATGCCGTAGCTGCGGTCCGCAGGCCCCGGCGCCACGCGGTGGAGGAAGTGCAGCTGCTCCTCCCATTCCTGCACTTCCACATGGAGGTTCTGGATGCGGCTGTCGTCCGCCAGCTTCGTCATCTCGAAGTAGTGCGTGGCGAACAGGGTCCGAGGCGCGCCACCCTTGAGATCCCGAAGGAACACGGCGATGGCTTCGGCCAGGGCCAAGCCATCCCGGGTCGACGTGCCGCGGCCGATCTCGTCGAGGATCACCAGGCTGGCAGCAGTGGCCTGGTTGAGGATGCGGGCGGTCTCCGTCATCTCCACCATGAAAGTCGACTGACCCTTGGCCAGCTGGTCGGAGGCGCCGATGCGGGTGAAGATGCGGTCCACCAGCCCGAAGCGCATGAGCTCCGCGGGCACGAAGGAACCGGTCTGGGCCAGCACCACCAGCAGGGCCGCCGTGCGCAGGAAGGTGGACTTGCCGCCCATGTTCGGCCCCGTCACCACGGCCATGGGCTGCGTCGCGCTGAATTGCAGGTCGTTGGGGATGCACTCGCGGCCTAGTCGCGCCTCCAGCATGGGATGGCGGGCGGAAGCCAGCACCAGCTCGCGGTCCTCACCCAGCTCGGGCCGGGTCCAGCCGGAGAGCCGCGCCCGTTCCGCCAGGGCCGCCAGCACGTCCAGGGCGGCCACGGCGCGGGCCAGGCGCGTGAGGTCCGCGCGGTGCTCCAGCACCAGGGCCAGCAGGCGCTGGAACTGCACGGCCTCCAGGCGGACCTGGTCGCTCTCGGCGCTCAGCAGCCGCTGCTCGAAGGCCACCAGCTTCTCGGTGGTGAAGCGCTCGGCGTTGGCCAGGGTCTGCTTGCGGAGGAAGTGGGCGGGCACGGCGCCCAGATTGGCCTTGGTGATCTCGAAGTAGTAGCCGAACACCCGGTTGTACTTGATCTTCAGGCTGGCGATGCCCGAGGCGGCGCGCTCCTCCTCCTCGAGTTCGAGCATCACCTGCTTGGCATCCCGGGCCAGGCGGCGCACGGCGTCCAGCTCCGGGTCCACACCCTCGCGGATAACGCCGCCCTTCTCCAGGTCCAGCGGAGGAGCTTCCGCGAGGACTCGCTGAAGCTCCTCCAGTAGAAGTGTGCAGAGCGGGGTGCCCGCGGGCCAGAGGTCGAGTTCCGCCACGTCGGCGGCCCAGCCCTCATCCTGGATCCGCGCGGGGAGCTTCTGGAGCACGGCCAGGCCTTCGCGGAGCTGGGCCAGCTCCGGCGGGGTGGCGAGCCCCAGGGCCACCCGACCCAGCAGGCGGTCGAGATCCGGCACCTGGCCCAGCAGGTTCTGGATGGGCGTGCGGCGGCGGTCTTCGGTCAACCAAGCCACCTGGGACCAGCGGTGCTCCAGGGCGGAACGATCGCGCAGCGGCTGCTCCAGCCAGGCTTTCAGCAGGCGCGAGCCCAGCCGCGTGCGGCACTGGTCCAGCAGCGCCAGGAGCGAGCCCGCGCGGCCGCCGTCCAGGCCGTTGGCCAGCACTTCCAGGTGCCGGGCACTGGTGGCGTCCAGCAGCGGGCCCGAGGCGCCCAGTTCCAGGGACACGCCCTGGAGGTGGGCCGGGCGACCCTTTTGCGTGGCTTCCACCTGATCGAGGAGGGCCGCCAAGGCGCCCAAAGCCGCCGGAAAGGGGTCGAGGCCCACGCCTTCCAGGTGCTGCCAGCCGAAGAAGGCCAGCACTTGCTGCTTCGCCCGCGACGGCTCGAAGCGCCAGGCGGGCAGCCGTGTTCGGGCGGCCTCCAGGTCGGGGCAGTCTGTCGCACCTTCGGCCAGGATGAGCTCCTGGGGGCCCAGGCGCTCCAGCGTGGCCCGCAGGGCCTCTTCGCCCTCGCCCGGCAGCACCCGCAGGGCCCCGGAGGCCAGCTGCAGCAGGGCCAGGCCCCAGGCGCTGCCGGAGCGATGCAGCGCGCAGAGCCAGCGGGCGTCGTCGTCCAGCCAGGTGCCGGGGGTGATGATGCGTTTGATGGCGCGCGGCAGAAGGCCCTTCACCTCTTCGGCCTTGGCGGTGGGCTCGGCGATGGCCGCGGAGAAGCCTGCCGCCAGCAACTTCGGGAGGTAGGAGTCGAGGGCGAAATGGGGCACGCCGCACATGGGGGTTTCCGAATCCGTGCCCTTGCCGCGCAGCGTGAGCGCGATCTCCAGCACCGGCGCCGCCCGCACCGCATCCTCCCCCAGGATCTCGTAGAAATCCCCCATCCGCGTGAGCAGCACAGCGTCCCCCGCCTCGCGTTTGAGGCCCGCGATCTGCTGCATCATCGGGGTGGACATGGGTGGGCGATCAGATGGCCAAAGGGTCGGAGGATCGGAAAAGGCGAATCTCCGATCTTCCCACATCGCCGAGTCTGCCGCGAAGATGGACCCATGGAACGCGTGGAGTGCATCGTCATCGGAGCGGGTGTCGTGGGACTGGCCTTGGCCCGCGAGCTGGCCCTCCGGGGCCGCGAGGTGGTGCTGCTGGAGGCCGAGGACCGCGTCGGCACCGGCATCAGCTCGCGCAACAGCGAGGTCATCCACGCGGGACTCTACTATCCGACGGATTCCCTGAAGGCCCGGCTCTGCGTGGCCGGCAACCGCGCCCTCTATGCCTACTGCGCCGCCCGCGCCGTCCAGCACCGCCGCTGCGGCAAGCTCATCGTCGCCACGGAACCCGGCCAAGTGGAGGCCCTGCGGGGGCTTCGGGCCAAGGCCGAAGCCAACGGCGTCCTGGATCTCCAGTGGCTGGAGGCCGACGAAGCCCGCCGTCTGGAGCCTCGGCTCCGCTGCGCCGCGGCCCTGCTCTCCCCCAGCACGGGCATCGTGGACAGCCACGGCCTCATGCGGGCCCTGCGCATGGACGCGGAGGCCGCGGGCGCGGCCGTGGTGCTGAAGAGCCCGGTCCTCGGCGGCCTGGACACGCCGGAGGGCCTGCGACTGGAGGTGGGCGGGGCCGAGCCCATGAGCCTCGCCGCGGAACGCGTGTTCAACTGCGCGGGCCTGGGCGCCCAGGCCGTGGCGCGGGGCTTCGCGGGCATCCGCCCCGGCAGCGTGCCGCCCCTGCACCTCTCGAAGGGCAGCTACTTCTCCCTGTCCGGCGCGGCCCCCTTCTCGCGACTGGTCTATCCCGTGCCTGATGGAAGCCACCTGGGCGTGCACCTCACCCTGGACCTCGCCGGCCAGGCCCGCTTCGGGCCGGACCTGGAGTGGGTGGACCGCGAGGACTACGACGTGGACCTCCGCCGGGCGGACGGCTTCTACGCCGAGGTCCGCAAGTACTGGCCGGGGCTCCCCGATGGCGCCCTCCAGCCCGCCTACGCCGGCATGCGACCCAAGCTCCACGGCCCCGGGGAACCCGCCCCGGACTTCGTCATCCAGCGGGAGGACATCCATGGGGTCCCCGGCCTGATGAACCTGTTTGGCATCGAGTCCCCGGGCCTCACCGCCAGCTTGGCCCTGGCCGAGGAGGCGATTGGGTAGGGTTCTCATGGTTAGATTTATGAAAACTTAGAAGAAAATTTTAGTGCATATCAATCATATTTGAATCATCCTGGAAGCCGAGGTGTTCCATGTCCCTCCTTCCCTTCACCCAGAAAGCCAACGACGCGCTGGTGGCGGCACGGCAGCGGGCGGTGCAGGATCAGCATCCGGAGCTGGTGCCCCAGCATCTCTTCGAGGCCCTTTTGGCCCCCGAGGCGGGCTTGCATCCCCTGCTGGAGCGAGCCGGTCTGGCTCCGGAATCCCTCCAGGGGCTGGCCGATGCGGCCGAGGAACTGGTCGCGAAGCTGCCCCGTGCGGTGGGCGGCGCGGAACCTCAGATCGGGTCTGCCTTCCGGCATTTCCTTGAAGTCGCCAGTGACACGGGCCGCGGCCTGGGGGACCGGTTCCTCGCCACGGACGCCCTGCTACTGGCCCTGACCAATGCCCACACAGACGCCAAAAAGGTACTCGAAAGCTTCGGCCTGGACCGGAAGACGCTGGAGGCGGCCATCCGCGAGACCCGCAAGGGCTCGAAAGTAGAGGACGAGAAGGCCGAGGAGAAGTTCGCCAGCCTGGAGAAGTACGCCAAGGACTACACCGCCCTGGCCGCCGCCGGAAAGCTGGATCCGGTCATTGGCCGCGATGAGGAGATCCGCCGCGTCCTACAGGTGCTCTCGCGACGCACCAAGAACAACCCCGTGCTCATCGGCGAACCCGGCGTGGGCAAGACCGCCATCGTGGAGGGCCTGGCCCAGCGCATCCACAAGCGCGACGTGCCGGAAAGCCTGAAAGGCCTGCGCGTCATGGGGCTCGACATGGGCGCCCTGGTGGCCGGAACGCAGTACCGGGGCCAGTTCGAAGAACGTCTCAAGGGCCTCGTCGAGGAAGTGGAGAAAGCCGAGGGCCAGATCGTCCTCTTCATCGACGAGCTGCACCTGCTGGTGGGCGCCGGTGCCGTGGCCGGCAGCATGGACGCCGCCAACCTGCTGAAGCCGGCCTTGGCCCGGGGCGAGCTGCGCTGCATCGGCGCCACCACCCTGGACGAGTACCGGAAGCACATCGAGAAGGACGCCGCCCTGGAACGCCGCTTCCAGCCGGTGCTGGTGGAGGAGCCCTCGGTGGAGGACGCCATCTCCATCCTGCGCGGGCTGAAGGAGCGCTACGAGCTGCACCACGGCGTGCGCATCCAGGACGCGGCCCTGGTGGCCGCCGCCCAGCTCAGCCAGCGCTACATCTCCGACCGCTTCCTGCCGGACAAGGCCGTGGACCTCATGGACGAGGCCGCCAGCGCCGTGCGCATGCAGATCGACAGCCGCCCCACGGAGATCGACGTCCGCGAGCGCCGCGAGATGCAGCTGCAGTTGGAGAAGCATTCCCTCACCAAGGAGAAGGACGCGGCCAGCCGCGCCCGGCTGGCCGATCTGGAAAAAGAACTGGCGGAATTGAACGAGGAGCTGAGCCACCTGCGGGCGCAGTGGGAGAACGAGAAGAAGGTCATCGAAGGCACGCGGGGCCTCCAGAAGAAGCTGGACGACCTGCGCATCGAGCTGGACCAGGCCAAGACGAAGGGCGAGTACGAACGGGCCTCGCGCCTCGAGTACGGCGAGATCCCCGCCCTGGAGAAGCAGCTCGTCGCCACCTCGCCCAAGGAGAGCGCCATGCTGCGCCTGGAGGTGGGCGAGCCCGATGTGGCGGCCATCGTGAGCCGCTGGACCGGTATCCCCGTGAGCCGCATCCTCGAGGGCGAGGTGGAAAAGCTGCTGCACATGGAGGCCCGCCTCGGCGAGCGCGTGGTGGGCCAGGATCCGGCCCTGACGGCCATCTCCGACGCCCTGCGCCGCAACCGCGCGGGCCTGGGCGATCCCAAACGGCCCATCGGCAGCTTCCTCTTCCTGGGCCCCACGGGCGTGGGCAAGACGGAGGTGGCGAGGGCCTTGGCGGAGTTCCTCTTCGACGATGAGAACGCCCTGGTGCGCATCGACATGAGCGAGTTCACCCACGAGGCGGACGCCACGCGCCTCATCGGCGCCGCGCCGGGCTACGTGGGCTACGAGGAGGGTGGCCGCCTCACCGAGGCCATCCGCCGCCGCCCCTACGCCGTGATCCTGCTCGACGAGATGGAGAAGGCCCACCCGCGCACCTTCGACCTCTTCCTCCAGGTGCTGGAGGACGGCCGCCTCACGGACGGCCAGGGCCGCACGGTGAACTTCCGCAACACGGTGGTGCTCATGACCACCAACCTGGGCAGCCAGGCCATCTTCGATGCCGGTGGCGAACCCTCGAAAGCCGAGGCCGCCGTCCAGGCCGCCCTGCACGGCCACTTCCGGCCGGAATTCCTCAACCGCCTCGACGAAGTGGTGATCTTCCGCTCCCTGGACCGCGACGACATGAAGGCCGTGGCCCGCATCCAGCTCAAGCGCGTGGAGGCCCTGCTCAAGGAGCAGCGGCTGGATCTGGAGGCGCCGGAGGAGACGCTGGATTGGCTGGCCGCCGAGGGCTTCGACCCCCACTACGGCGCCCGCCCGCTGAAGCGACTCATCCAGCAGGCCGTGGTGAATCCCCTGTCCCGCCTCATCCTCCAGGGCCAGCTCCAGCCCGGCGGCCGGGCGCTGCTCTCGGTCCGCGACGGCCAGCTCCTGGTCGAGGGCGAGGCCGTCCAGTAGGCGCCCTCGCCCGGCAACCGTTCACCCGGCGCTCCGGTTGGTTCGAGGCAGTTCAGGCAAAAAAAGCCACACTCATGCGAAACTTGCCATCTCGCTGGCCTCGCCCGATGAGGCCAGGAAGACGGAGCCCGTTTGCCCCTCCCCACTCCCATTCCCATCCTCATCGTGGACGACGAGGCGGACCTCAGAAATCTGCTGGTGGAAGCTCTGACGGAGGAGGGCTATGCCGCGGAAGGGGCCGAAGATGGCGCCCAGGCTCTTGAACTGGTGCGGCTGACGCATTTCCCGGTCATCTTCACCAACCTGAACATGCCTGGCGGACTGTCCGGGCTGGAGTTGCTGCGGGCCATCCACGAGGAGGATCCGCGCAGCCTCGGCATTCTCATGACCGGCTACGCGACCACGGAATCGGCCATCCAGGCCCTCAAGCGCGGGGCCTACGACTTCATCCAGAAACCCTTCAAGCTGGTGGAGATCGAGGCCAGTCTGGGGCGGGCCCTGGAGCACTACCGCTTGCTGCGGGAGAACGAGGAATACCAGCAGAACCTGGAATGCATGGTGCAGGACCGCACGCAGGAGATCCTCGGCCTGAAGAACGACATCGAGCGGCTCTTCGAAGGCTTCGTGAACGCCTCCGTGACCGCCATCGAGGCTCGCGATCCCAGCACCTCCGGCCATTCGAGCCGCGTGGCCGAACTCACCGTGGGCTTGGCCGAAGCCGTCAACATGACACCCAACGGTCCGTACGGTGAGCTCCTGTTCACCCCGGTCCAGGTCCGCGAGATCCGCTACGCGAGCCTGCTGCATGACTTCGGCAAGGTGGGCGTCCGCGAGCAGGTGCTGGTGAAAGCGAAGAAACTCCACCATGAACGCCTGGAGAGCATTTACCAACGCCTCCATCAGCGTGCCCTCGAAACCATGAGGGACCGGATGCTGGACGCCTGGGCCCGGGGGCAGTCCTTTGATCACGACCAGCTCGGGCGGCTGCTGCGGGAGCAGGAGGAAGAGACCCGGCGCATCATGGACCTGGTCCGGCGCAGCAATGAGCCCACGGTGCTGCCCCAGGAGGTGGCCCGGGAGTTGGACACGTTGGAGGACCTCACCTATCAGCACTGGAGCGGGGACCGCCGCATCCTCTTCGAACCCAGCGACCTTGATCTGCTGCGGATCCCCAAGGGCAGCCTGTCCGTCGAGGAGCGGGAGGAGATCCAGAGCCACGTCACCCACACCTACCGCTTCCTCACCCAGATTCCGTGGACGCTTGAGCTGGCGGCCGTGCCCGACATCGCCTACGCCCACCACGAGCGGATGAACGGGCGCGGCTACCCGCGATGCCTGACTGGACCGGACATTCCGGTGCAGAGCCGCCTCATGGCCGTGACCGACGTGTATGACGCGCTCACCGCCTCCGACCGCCCCTACAAGGCCGCCGTGAGCGTGGAGCGGAGCCTGGAGATCCTTGACCAGGAGGCCAGGATGAACCTGCTGGACGCGGAGGCGCTGCGCATCTTCATCGAGGCCCGGATCTACGAGCGCACCCTGGGCCAGGGGAGGACGGCCGCCTCATGACCGGTCCGCACCAGCTTCTCTGGACCGGCTTCCGCGGCCTGGATGCCCCGGAGGTGGAGCTTCCGTTCACACCGGGTGGCCTCATCCTCTTCGCCCGGAACCTGGATCCGGACCCTGAAGGCGGCCCTTCGCGTTGCCGGGCCCTGGTGGACGGCCTCCAGGCCCGCTATGGCGGAGAACTGCCTTTGGCCGTGGCCCTGGACCAGGAGGGTGGCCCGGTGAGCCGCCTGCGGCCCTGGGTGGGCCCCACGCCGCCCCTCCGGCGGATCTGGACTCGCGGCGGCGCGGAGGGATGTGCCGCCTGGGGCCGGCTCTGGGGCGAAGGTCTTGGCCTGCTCGGCTTCAACGTGGACTTCGCGCCCGTGGTCGACCTCTGGGACGGGCACCCGGAGGCCGGCATCGGCGACCGGGCCGCCAGCGCCGATCCCGGCGAGGTGGCTGCCGCGGCGGGGGCCTTCCTCCATGGGTTGGAATCCACCGGCGTCCGGGGCTGCCTGAAGCACTTCCCAGGCCTGGGTGGCACCACCCTCGACAGCCACCTGGGCCTGCCGGAGCTCTCAGCCACCAGCCAGGTGGACCACAACGCCAAGGCCTTCATCCCTCTGGCCCACCCCGACCGGCTGGTGATGGTGGCCCACCTGCGCACGCCTGCCTCCGCCCCCCTGCCCGCCAGCCTGCACCGCGGTTCCGTCGTCTCGAATCCCTGGGGCATCCAGGGCCGGTTCCTGCCGGACGATCTGGAGATGGGCGGCTGCGCGACCTGGAACTGGGACGACCGGGTGCGGCTCACCCTGGAGGCTGGCCACCAGTGGCTGCTGGTCTGCCAGACGCCCGAGGGCTGGACCGCCTGCGCCGACGCCGCGGCCCGCCTGCCCGAATCCCTGTGGCGAGCCCCCCTCCAGGCGACCCGGGCCATGCGCCGGAACCTGGCCCGCGCCATCCCGTTCGATCCGCGGGCCTGGGAGACTTGGCGCGAGCGGCTGCATCAAGCTGCCAACCGGGAAACCTGATGGCCGGCCGCGTCCTCATCGTCGACGACAACGCCATGATCCGCAACGAGATCAAGGCAGCCTTGCTGCGGGATGGCGAATTCACGCACTTCCTGGAGGCGGCGGATGGCCTCACCGCCTTCAAGATCATCATGGAGACACCCCCGGACCTGGTGCTCTGCGACCTGGTGATGCCAGGCTTCGACGGCCTGAAGTTCCTGGGCCTCAAAGCCAGTCGCAAGGAACTGGAGCAGATTCCGGTGATCATGCTCACCGCCGAGGACGATCTGGACCGCAAGGCGGAGATCCTGGAGCGGGGCGCCTCCGACTATGTCACCAAGCCCTTCCATGAGAAGGAACTGCTAGCCCGGGTGCGTATCCACACCAAGCTCAAGCGGCTCCAGGACGAATTGAGGGAGATGAACGTCCGGCTCGAAGCCCAGTCCGTCACCGATGCCCTCACGGGCCTGGCGAACCGGCGCCTCCTCATCTCCCGGCTGGACGAAGAGGTGCGGCGGGCGCGGCGCACCATGGTCCCCCTCGCTTTGGTGATGATCGACATCGACCACTTCAAGGCCGTGAACGACACCTACGGTCACCCCATGGGCGATGTGGTATTGCGCAATATGGGCGCCATGCTGAACACCAGCCTGCGGGCCACCGATCTGGCCGCGCGCTACGGTGGCGAGGAGTTCACCCTGGTGCTTCCCTACACCGACGGCGTCGCGGCGATGAGAGTGGCGGAAAACCTGCGGCAGAAATTCGCCGGCATGGATCACCTCCTCGGCAACGCGACCCTCCGGAAGACCATCAGCCTGGGGGTGGCTGCCCGCGGAGGCAAAGCCCTGATGCCTGATGCCGAGGAACTCCTGAAGCGGGCCGACGAGGCCCTCTACCGCGCCAAACAGGGCGGGCGGAATCGCGTGGAGCGGGCGGAGTAGGGTTCAGGTAGGAGACCGGAGGCCGGAGGCTGGAGTAGAGGCCGGAGTCTGGAGCCTGGAGTCTGGAGTCTGGAGTCTGGAGGTAATGATCTCTGATGCGCCGCTTCGCGGCGCGATGACGGGCTACTTCAGGGCCGCCCCAGGTGAACGGCCCAAAAGCAAAGAATGGCGCGGCC
>CAVPLE010000092.1:0-7254 GCA_963705865.1 uncultured Holophagaceae bacterium
GGGCGCCGGTGAAGATCGCCGCGATTCTTGCCGCCCGCGACGAAGCGGATCACATCGGACCGGTGCTGGAGGGACTGAAGCCCTTCGGCCTCCACCGTGTTCTGGTGGTGGACGACGGTTCCACGGATCGCACCGGGGCCGTGGCAGCCTCCCAGGGCGCCGAGGTGCTGCGTCTGGAACCGGGTCAGGGCGGCGGCAAGGGCCAGGCCATGCGGGCAGGTATCGCGCGGTTGCGCCCCGATGATTTCGACTTCTACCTGTTCCTGGACGCGGATGGCCAACACGATCCGGCGGACCTGCGGCGGTTCCTGGATCATCTCGCCACCCACTCTGATGCCGACTTTGTCATCGGCTCGCGGTTCCAGGATCGGGCGCGAATCCCGCCCAAACGTTGGCGCACCAACGCGCTGGGCACCTGGACCCTGGGCCGCATCGCTGGCGTGACCTGGGAGGACAGCCAGAGTGGCTTCCGCCTGATCCGCAAGAAGGTGCTGGACCGGTTGGAGCTCCGCTCGACCGGCTTCGCCATCGAGATGGAGATTGCCATGAAGGCCTCGGATTGGAAGCTGCGCTGGGCCCACGTGCCCATCCGGGCCATCTACCTGCCGGGGCCGCCGAGAAGCCATTTCAGAGGGGTGCTGGATACCTGGCTGATCGCCTGGGAATCACTCCGGTGCTGAGGTGGCCTGACCCAGACCGCCCTGGCTGATCGCCAGGGCGCCTTGGAAGGGTTGAGATGGCCTCAGCGTGCAGCTGCGGGCGCGGTGGGTGCGTGGGCCTGCAACACCTGCGGCGCCGGGGCCCCGTTAACGGGGGTGATGGCCCGGAGCAATGCCTGAATCCGGGACTGCATCTCCTGGTCGTCGACTTTGCCCACCCGGGCCAGGTAGAGGGTGAACAGGTCGGGGCCTTCAGCAGGGGACACACCAGGTTTGAGGAAGGCGGGGTGCACCGCCGCGATCCGGCTGGCGCCCTCCTCCTCGAAAGTGCGCTGGGTGTAGGGGTGCCGCTGCTTGGCGATCTCCTTCCAACGCTTCTGGTCGCTTTCCGGCATGCCCGGTGTGGGATGGATGTGCTTGAGCACGACGAAGTAGTTGTCCTCCTCGTCCTCCGAGATGCTCAGGCGGCGGAGATCCCAGGCGACATCTTGTCCCTTCCGGGAGAAGCCCATGTTCAGGATGAGGAAGGCCTTGGGTGACAGGTCGACCTGGGAAGGATCAAGGTTCAGTTTCGCCCAGAGGGCCTGGAGCCGAAGGGATTTGCCTTCTTTGAAATCGAAGGCCATGTCCCGGAGCGCGACGGGGAGCTGGCTGCGGTGCTGGAGGTATTCCATCCAGTCGCTGAGCTTGCCGCCGTAGGGGACATAGGTGTAATCCAGGAACTTCTCCATGTCGTAGAGCCAGGGCATGAGGGCGGAGGAGTCCACGAACTTGACGGCCATCACCACACCCGAGGGGACGAGGGTGGTGTAGGTGAGGATGGTGCCGTCGTCATAGGGCGTGAACCAGATGGCCTGCTGCCAGGGACGCCCGAAGCGGTCCGTGTAGGGCTTGACTTGGTAGGGCTCGCCGAACGAGGTCACTCGGATGTCCTGGCCGCCGACGGTCCGCGTGACCTGGGCACCCTTGAGCAGCAGATCCATGGAGAGCTTCGGCTTGGCCAGGAGGTCGCCGAGGTTGACATTGTCCGGTCGGCGGATCCTGAAGAGGTACACCCCGTTGGCCTGGGCATATCGGAGGCGGCCATTCTTCGGGAGTTCGTTGCTCTTGTATTCCAAGCCGGACAGATTCCAGGTCTTGGTCGTCTTGTCGCGGAAGATGACTTCGGGATCAGCGCTGTTGGGGATGTCGCCGATGGCTGCTTCGCTGGCCTCACCGCCCGGGAACAGTTCCGTGCCGAGGCTCTTGAAGAGGTCGTCCATGGACTGCGCGTAGAACACCGACTCCCGGGTCGCGAGTTCCTTGCGGAGTTCAGTGTAGGGGCGGGGCAGGGGCAGGTTGAAAGTCCGGTCGAGGGCCTTCGAGTTCTCCGGGAACAGCGCGAAGGAGAAACTGATCTTGTTATCGAAGGCCGCGGTGTCCGCCTTCACCGCCTTCAGTTCCTCGGTGGGGAGTGAATAGCAGATGTTGTCCTTCTTCCCCTGTACCAGACCCACCACACGGCCCTGGGGGTCCACCAGCGGACCGCCGGAATTGCCGGGGTTCACGCCGGTGCTGCTCTTCAGGAGGTTCCAGGCGCCGCGCATGGGTTCAGGCAGCGTGCCGATCACCTCGCCGGGGCGGATCACGAGGCCCTCACCATAGGCATTGCCCACAGTGAACACCGTCTCGTTGACCTGGAATCCAGGCCGGAGGTCCAGCCACCGGTCGAAGGTCCGGCCCTTGACCGTGAACTTGATCACGTCCCGCTGCTCGTCGAGCGCGAGGATCTGGTCCACTTCCCAGACATGCTGCTTGGCGTCCCGGATGAAGCAGGTCTGGTAGCCCATGGAGGCATGGACCGGCTTGAAGACGTGGTGCGCGGTCACCAGTTCCGTCTTCGAGACGGCGAAGGCGGTGCCGATGGAGATGTAGCGGTCATTGCGGATGTTGAAGGGCACCAGGTCCCAGGGCAGTTCCTTCTCGTAGGAGACGGGATCCTTGGCGGGATCGGGGCGGAGGACCACCACCTCGAAGCTCGCCTCTGTCACCCGGGCCTTGATGGCCGGGGCAAGGGAGGTCTCCTGGGCTCGGAGGGAAGGGCCGAGGAGCAGGATGGGAAGCAGGAACGAGGCGAGGGATCTCATGGGGTATCCGAAAATGATGGGGAACAGACCTTCATCCACCCTGTGGGCGGGCTATCGGTGGCTATTGGCCTTGAATGTCCGCAGTGTATCCCAGTTGGGCTCGGCCTAATTCGCGGTACCTTGGGCGCATGGACCGTTTCGATTCTGGATTTCTCCAACAAGCCGGCAGGTCGGTGCTGGGTCAGGGCTCTCCTGGGATGACCCGATGAACCCCCTGGATTGGGACCTGGGCAACGTGCCCCTGGGCGTGGCCTGGGGAGGCTTGGACGAAGCCGGCAGGGGCGCGTGGGCCGGTCCTGTCGTGGCTGCCTGCGCGGTGCTGGATGCGGACACCGTGCGCCGCTGGAGCCATGTGCTGAGGGGCGTCCGGGACAGCAAGCAGCTGGCGCCGGAAAAGCGCGAGGTCCTGGCGGCAGAGTTGAAGGCCATCTTGCCGGCCTACGCCATCGCCGAAGTGGATTCCCTGGCCATCGACCGGGAGAACATCCTGGAGGCCACGATGATGGCCATGCGGCAGGCCGTGAAGGACCTGGCCGTCCGGCCCCGCATCCTGTTCGTTGATGGCAACCGCGGGCCGAGGACGGGCCTGCTGGAGCGCCTGGTGGTGGATGGTGACGCCATCAGTTGCGCCATCGGGGCCGCCAGCATCCTGGCCAAGGCCCACCGGGACGCTCTCATGATCGCCCTGGAGGAACAGCATCCGGGCTACGGGTTCGGCCAGCACAAGGGCTACGGTACGGCCCTGCATCGCGCCCGGATCGCAGAGCTGGGCGTCTCCTCCATCCACCGCATCAGCTACGCCCCGGTGGCCGCCCTTCAGCGGGTGGACGAGGACTCGCGCGATGCGCTGCACCACAGCCTGGACCGCTGCGCCAGCGTGGCGGAACTGCAGGCCTGGGTGGTGACCGATCTGCGGCCTGCCTACGGTCGACTGAAACTGGTGTGGGTGGAGACCCTGCGCCGCCGCTACGCGGATCGCCTGGCCCAGTTCGCGAGCCGGGAAGGCCTCGAATGACCGAGGTGGCCCTGGCCGTGATCCGCCGGGAGGGGCGCTACTTCCTCCAGCGCCGGGCCGCGGCGAATCCCGTGATGCCAGGGCTCTGGGAATTCCCGGGAGGCAAGGTGGAGCCTTCTGAGACACCCATCGAAGCCCTTCGCCGGGAACTCCTGGAGGAAGTGGGAATGGAACTCGGAGCGGCCACAGCGCTGCCGGTTTTGGAGGGACCCGTGCGGCTCCATCCCTTCCTGGGTGAAGGGCCGGGACGACCTCGCACGGAGCTGGCCTGGGGCTGGTTCACGCTGGAAGAGATGGTCAGGCTGCCCATTCCGCCAGCCAATGCCGGGCTCATCCGCCACCTGACCGGGTGTCGGTAGACGATCTGATAGGCTGGACTCTTCCCCAGGCCCGGAGCTGTCATGTTGCGATTCCTTGTTCGGACCTTCCTGCTCACCTTCGCTGTCGTGGCCCTGCAGGCCCAGCAGACCGAGGTGGTGTTGAGCGCCTCCAGCAGCGCGAAGTTGGTGTTGGGCATGGCTCCGCCCAAGTTGTCCGGCCTGGAAGAGGCGCAGGTGGCTACGGAGTTCACGGCCGTGTTCAAGCGCGATCTGGACGAGACCGGGGTCTTCGCGGTGCTCCAGGAACGGCTGCCGGCCGACTCGGCCCCGGCGAAAGCCTGGAAGGAGGCCGGCGCTCAATGGCTGCTGACAGTCCGACTCACCCGGGGGGTGGCGGGCGACCTCCAACTCGAGGCCTCCGCTCTGGATACGGCCGCGGAAAAGGCGGTCTTCACCAAGCCCTACAAGGCTGACCGGATGGTGCCCCTCCGGCGTCTGGCCCATGCCCTCGCCGATGACCTGGTGGCCAGACTCACCGGGGAGCGCGGCGTGGCCTCCAGCCGGGTGGTCTTCATCCGCCAGATGGCGCCGGGTGTGAAGGAACTGTTCCAGATCGACCGGGACGGCGCGAATCTGATCCAGCTCACTCGACATGGCAGCCTTACCTTGTCGCCCACGGTGGCAGCAGACGGCCGCCTGGCTTATGTGACCTACAAGGGGGGAGCCCCCGAGATCTGGGGCCAGCGTCGACGGGATGGCCCCCACGAGAAACTATATCCTGCCAGCGGTTCGGGGGGCATGATCTCCTCGCCCGCCTGGTCTCCGGATGGCCGTCGCCTCGCGTTCGTCCAAGGCGACCGCCGCGGGAACAGCGACATCATGGTGCTGGAACTGTCAACTGGACGCACACGGCGTCTGACCGATGGTAATGGCATCAATACCGAGCCTAGCTGGAATCCCAACGGTACCCAGATCGCGTTCACCTCGGATCGCGAGGGTGGGCCACAGGTGTTTCTCATGCAGGACGATGGCTCCAACCTGCGCCGGTTGACCAGCGAAGGGCAGTACAACGCCAGCCCGGCGTGGAGTCCCAATGGTGCGATGATCGCTTATGTTTCGCGCTTTGAGGGCAAATTCGATCTTTTTATCTATAAGTTAGGCGAAGGAAAGGCCTATCAGATCACCACTGGTGTGAACACTTCCGAGTCCCCGGCCTGGTCACCTGATGAGCGCCGGCTCGTGTTTACAAGCAATCGCTTCGGTTCAATGCAGATCTTCACCACTGATCTCTCGGGCCGCCAGGTGGTACGAATGACGGAACTTCCAGGCTGCCAAAGCCCCAAGTGGACCCGGGCACGTTAAAAAATAAATGACAATTTCCTGAGTGTCATCCATCTATACTCAGGCTCATCCAGGAGGAACAATCCCATGAGATACGGAACCTACCTCGTCCCCGCTGCCATCGTGCTCACGCTCGGCAGCCTCGCTTGCAAGCCCCCCAAGACGGCGGAGCAGATCAAGCAGGAGACCCAGGCGGCCTTCAACGAGGGCTACCAGGCGTTCAAGGACGGCAAGGCCCGCGAGACCAATCCGTACTTGAGTGCCAAGGAAGCCAAGGAAAACCCGCACAAGATGCAGGGTTGGTACGACGGCTGGGACAAGGCCAAGGCCGACAAGGATGCCGCTGACAAGGTCGCCGCCGACAAGGCCGCTGCCGATGAAGCTGCCCGCAAGGCCGCCGCCGATAAGGCCGCCGCCGACGAAGCCGCCCGCAAGGCCGCCGAGACCGAGAAGGCCGCTGCCTATCAGAAGGCCGCTGAGGCTGCTCTGAAGACCATCCACTTCGACTTCGACAAGTCCGACATCAAGGAAGGGGATCGTCCTCTCCTGCAGGGTATCGCCGACTTCATGAAGGCCTATCCTGCCGCCAAGGTCGAGATCGAAGGCCACTGCGACGAGCGCGGCACCAACGAGTACAACTTGGCCCTCGGCAATCGCCGCGCCGCGGCCGCCCTGGCCTACCTGAAGACCCTGGGTGTGGATGAGGCCCGCTTCACCACCATCAGCTATGGCAAGGAGAAGCCCCTCTGCACCGAAGCCAAGGAAGCCTGCTGGAGCCAGAACCGCCGCGGCGAGTTCAAGCTCAAGTAAGCGTTCCACCACACACGAAGCGGGGGCAACTGCCCCCGCTTTTCGTTTAGGATAAACAGGAACTCCGGAGGCCCCATGAACGTCCGCACCCTGTTCCTTCCGGCCCTGATCGCGCTGCTCACCGTCGGTTGCAATTCCGAGGACCAGCTCCGCCGTGTGGAGCAGGAGGTGGGTGACCTCAAGCTCGAAGTCTTCAAGCTGCGCCAACAGGCCGAGGACGGGAACAAGCGGGCCGAGGCCGAGCAGAAGGCCGCCCAGGAGGCCCGGGCCCAGGACCGCCGCTTCCAGGCGGATCTGCAGCAGAGCCTGCGCCAGGTGCAGGACACGACGCGAGTGCTGAACAACCGCCTCAACAGCATGCCCAAGGGCGGAACGCGGATGGTCGCCGAAGCCCAGCCGACCGCCCAGGCCTCCGAAGACGAGCGGGCCTTCAATGCCGCCGTGCTGGACTACAACCGCGGCAACTATCCCCTCGCGGCCGAAGGCCTCGATCACTTCCTGAAGAGCTACCCCCAGAGCGCGAAGCGTCCGGATGCCCTCTTCTTCCTGGGTCTCTCCCAGTACAACCAGAAGGCCTATGACAAGGCCCAGGTGGCCTTCGACCGCATCATCAAGGATCACGCCGCCTCGCCACAGTTCCTGCCCGCCAAGCTCAAGCGCGCCCAGTGCTTCCTCAAACAGGGACTGAAGCCCGCCGCCGTGAAGGCCTTCCGTGAACTGGTGGACGGCTTCTCGGGCAGTGCCGAGGCCCGCACGGCCCAGCAGGAATTGAGCGACCTGGGGCTCTGAGCGCATGAACCCAGAATGCTGGCGAGTTCCCGTCCGCATTGATTTTGCGGGCGGCACCCTCGATCTGTGGCCCATCTACGCCATGATGGGCGGTTGCCTCACGGTGAACGCTGCCGTGGATCTTTGGATCGAACTGGAAGTGGTGCGCACACGCTGGCCGCCAGCACGCCGGCTGCAGCCGCCGAAGCAGCAGC
>CAVPLE010000093.1:0-12385 GCA_963705865.1 uncultured Holophagaceae bacterium
CAGGGCGAGCGAAAGCGCCCGTCTCTGGCCGTGGGGGACGCCGAGGGCCCGGGAGCTGGTGCAGGACATGCGAACCTCCATCGATGGCGAAAAAGAACGGCCCCGCCTCATGCGGGCAACCCGCTGTTGGCCCGGATCCGGTTCAGGAAACCCTTGAGCTGATCCAGTTCCTCCCGGGAGAAGCCCTTCAGGTGCGCGTTCAGCACCTTGATGGCCACCGGGGGCAGGTGGGGCAGCAGGGCGCGGCCCGCCTCCGTCAGATCGAGGAGGGTGATCCGCCGGTCCTTGCTGCTGGGAACCCGGCGGATGAGGCCCTTCTCTTCCAGGCGGTCCAGCATGCGGGTCATGGAGCCGGTGTCACAGTGGCCGAAGCGGCAGAGCTCGGCGGCCGTGGACGCGCAGCCCCGGGCGATGCGCATGAGGATGACCCACTGCGCGCCGGTGATGCCCATGCCCTGGCTGGCCATCTCCTCATCGAAGCCGGCCAGGATCCGCCGCGAGACGTCCGCGATCAGGCGCCCCAGGCTTTCCTCCGGTTGGTAGTTCTCGGGGGTGTACAGCGACTCGGTATTCTCGGGTTCGACAGGCATGGCGACGTCCTGATTGAGTGCCTAAGCAATTACTGCCAAAGCAGCAATCTTGAGGGCCTCAGGAGCTTTCGTCAACCGCCTGGCTTTCTGCGGGCGCCTCCGAAGGGGCGTGGCTTGGCATAAGGTTCCTGGCTTTGCGTCTTGTTATCACATTTGCGATGGCAAAAAAAAGACTCGAAAAGAGAGCGGAAAACGAACCTTGCCCTCCTCTTCCGCCCCCGCTGGGAGGACCAGGGAGGCCTTCGCAGGAGGTTGCCATGGTTCGCGCACCGGTGCCGAGCGCCCATGCTCCGTGTCTCCGTGGTGAATCCTTCACCATCGAAAGAGAATCGGTATGAAAGGGATGTGATCCGCGGCGAACCTTCGACTGCGCGGCCCGTGGAGGTTTGTTTAGGCACTCTTAAGGGAGGGGCCCACGCTTCGTCTACCCTGGATGAAGGGATGCCCGCGACCCTGGAGACCTCATGAACCCTGTCTGGCCCTGCCTTCCCCTCACGGCGCTCGCAGCGTTCTCCCAGACGGTCCCAGCCCCCGCCCCGGCGCCAGTCCCGACGCTCCCCCCGGAGCCTGTCCGGGCACCTGCCCCGGCGGATCGCGAGATCACCTTCCCCGGCTTCAACGCCTTCCCCTTGAAGGGCAGCGTCAAGGCCGGCGGGGAGCATCGCTACTTCGCCGTGATGGTGGCCGGGTCCGGCCCCACGGACCGCGACTGGTCCAATCCCCTGATCCCGACGCCCAGCCACGGCGGGCGCGACTTCGCCGCCTGGCTGCAGGGGCAGGGCCTCGGCTCCCTGCGCTATGACAAGCGGTTCATCGGCTCGAAGGACCCCAAGCTCGACATCTCCCTGGACGCCCAGGTGGGCGACCTGAAGGCGGCCATGCAGGCGGCCCGCGCACTTCCGGAGGCCCGAGGCAAGAAACTGCTGCTGGTGGGTCACAGCGAAGGCGCGTTGCTGTCCCTGCTGGCCGCCGGCGAGGCGGACGCCGCCCTGCTGCTGGCCATGCCGGGTCTCAGCATGGGGCGCGTGATCCTGGCCCAGGTGAAGGCCCAGCTGGACGCGGCCGGAGCGCCCCCGGAAGTGGCCAAGGCGAACCTCGACTACCTGACCGCGGCCGAGGCCGCCATCCGACAAGACAAACCTCTTCCCGACGCCAGCGCCCAGGTGGCCCCCGGCGTCCTGCGGCTGGCCCGGATCTTGGCCCAAGCTGAAAGCCGGAGCTTCGTCCGCGCCACCCTGGACCTGGATCCTTGGGCCCTGGCCCAGCGCCTCCCTGTGCCCTGCGCCGTGGCGTGGGGTGACCGGGATGTGCAGACCTGGAAACCGGATGCGGTGCCTCCCGGGTTCAAGGGCACCGTCATCGAACTTCCAGAGGCGAACCATCTGCTGAAACGGGAGACCCGCCCCCGGACGACGTTGGACGGGGCCTCGGCTTTGACGGCCTACGGCGACAACACCCCCCTGGCGGACCTGGCTCCGATGGCCCAGTGGCTGAAGGCCCTGAAATAAGTCGAAGTGCCCATGGACGGCGGTCCCGACGCCTGAACGGGCTGTCCCGCCCCGCCTTGCTAGACTGGGCACTCATCCATCCGGAGGTCCCATGTTCAGCCTGCAAGGCAAGGTCGCCCTCGTCACCGGTGCCGGCCAGGGTATCGGCGAGGCCATCGCGAAGCGCCTCGCCGCCCAGGGGGCCACGGTGATCTGCGCGGCCCGCACGCTGAGGAAGCTCCAGGAGGTGGCCGATGCCATCTCCGCCGAGGGCGGCAAGGCGGATGTGGTGGTGGCCGACCTCTCGGACGGAGCCTCCGTGCGGGCCGCGGTCGCCACGACGGTGGAGCGCCACGGCGCCATCCACATCCTGGTGAACAACGCCGGCATCACCCGCGACAAGCTGCTCATCCAGATGAAGGAGGAGGACTGGGACGCGGTGATCGACACCAACCTCAAGGGCGCCTGGACGGCCATCCAGGCCGCCACCAAGCCCATGATGAAGCAGCGTTGGGGCCGCATCATCAACATCGCCTCCGTGGTGGGCCAGATGGGCAACGCGGGCCAGGCGAACTACGTGGCCGCCAAGGCGGGCCTCATCGGCCTCACCAAGTCCGTGGCGCGGGAGCTGGCCAGCCGCAACGTCACCGCCAACGCCGTGACGCCGGGTTACATCGAGACCGCCATGACCGCGGGCCTGGCCGCGGAGGTGAAGGCCGAGTTCACCAAGCAGATCCCCCTGGGCCGCATGGGCACTGTCGATGACATCGCCGCCGCCGTGGCCTTCCTGGCCAGCGACGAGGCGGGCTACATCACCGGCCAGGTACTCAGCGTCAACGGCGGGATGTTGATGGTCTGATACCCATTCGCGTTCAATCGTAAAAGGATCCACCACGGAGGCACAGAGCATGGGCACACGGTAGGCGGCGGGCCAGGATGTCCCGAAAGGATCCGGGCCCGCCGCCTACCGTGGCTTCCGGCTTGGCCGGAAGCGGCCTTCGGCCTGCCCATGACGGAGGATCACCGAAGCCTCCGTGCCTCCTCTGTGGCCTCGGTGTCTCCGTGGTGGATCTCTATCTTTGAACGCGAATGGGTATCAGCGCCTGCCTAGCGCAAGGCATCCCTCAGCTCGCGGATGAGCTCCGGGGCCTGGATGCGGGCACTGGCGAGGGCCTTCGCGAAGAGGGCCTTGGCCTCGTCCGGCCGACCTTCGCCCCGGGCCAGCCAGGCCTGGGCGCGGAGGATGTAGGGCGTCTCCTCGGTGGAGAGGGTGCGGCTCCGGTCGAGCAGGGCGCGAGCCATGCCACGCCGGCCTTCACGGGCCATGCATTCCGCTTCGGCCGCCAGGCAGTGGGTTTCCATGAGCGTGTCTCCGAGCTCCTGGTGCAGGGCGAGGGACTGCCGGTAGAACATGCGGGCCGCATCGTAGCGGCCAGCGTCGCGGTTGACCTCGCCCAGGTTGTAGAGGGCGGTGGCTTCCATGGGGCGGAGCTGGGTCTTCCGGGCCTGGTCGAGGCACTGGCGCTCCAGCCCCTCGGCGCGATCCAGCTCGCCCCGTGCCTGGGCGACGCTGGCCAGGCCCATGAGGGAGTAGACCAGGCCATTGGCGTCACCGATGGTTTCGCGCAGTGACTGCGCCTGGCGGAAGAAGGCCTCGGCCCGGTCCAGGCCGCCGTCCTGGGCCAGTGCCAGGTCCCCCAGGTTGTTGGTGATGAAGGATTCGCCCCAGCGATCGCCATAGGCCTGCACGATCTGGAGGGCGCTCTGGTAGCGGGCCTCCGCGTCCTTGAGGTGGCCGCGTTCCTTCTCGATCACGGCCAGGTTGTTGAGCGACCGGGTGGCGTTCAGGTGATCGCCCAGCCGCTGGTACGTGGCCAGGGCCTGCTGGTACTCGGCTTCCGCCTCGGCGGGTTTGTGCTGGCGCTGGAAGGTCACGCCCAGGGTGGCGTGGATCCCAGCCTCGAAGGAGGCGTCGCCGAGATCGCGGGCCAGATCAAGGGCCTCGCGGCCGGTGCGGTCCGAGGCCTCCCACTGCCCACGATCTCCCTGCCGGACCGACAGGTAGTGCAGAGCCTTCATCTCGCTGACCCGGTCGCCATGGGCGCGGGCGGACCAGCGAGCCCACTGGAACACGGGTTCGGGGGGCATATCAGCCAGGCGGCTCAGGCACCGGGCGTAGCCGATGATCGCCGGGGCGAAATCCGGAGCCTTCAGCGCCGCGGCCTGGAACGCCGGGGCAGCCTCCTTGAAGTCCCCCCGGTCCATGAGGTCCGCGCCATGGACATAGGCTTCCAGGGCCTCCGGGGCCACTGGCAGCAGCCCCTTGGGCTGGGAGACCAAGGGATCCACGGCCTTGATGAGATTCGCCGCCACCTTGCGGGCCAGGGGCAGGGACACGGCCACGCGATCGCTGGCTTCCCGGGTTTCACCGCTGTGGCGGACCTTCCCCGCGGCGTCCTTCAGCTCGTAGGCCAACACCACGGCACCACCCTCGCCCCGGGAGAGGGTGCCCCTGAGCACCAGCTGGGCGCCCAGGGCGGCGATCAGGCGGGCCTGGTCCTCCGCGGTGATCGGGCCCCGGGGCGTCAGCCGCAGCGCCACCCGGCCGCGGGCCAGACTGTCGGCATCCACGGGGGTGAGCTTGGCCTGGCCGCCCAGGGAAGCCTCGATCATCTGGGGCAGTACCAGCTGGGTGAGAGGCTCCAGGTGGGCGTCACCGGTGGCGTTGGTGAAGGGCAGGATCGCCAGCCGTGCGGGCCGTTCGCGGGTCAGGTCGGCGATGATCCCCCGGGTGGTGAACCAGTTCGCGCCCGCCGCCAACACCAGGGCGCCCACGGCCGAGACGCCGGCCCAGCGCAGGGCGCTGCGGGGCCGCAGCAGGTGGTCGAGCCGGCGGCCCACCTGGGCCGCGGTGGGCCGCTTGAAGGGGTGGGCTTCCAGCATGGACAGCAGGAGCTCCGAAGCCCCCGAGGGCAGGCCGCGGACCTTGAGATCCCAGTGGCTGCCCTGCACGATGGCGAGCATCCGCGCGCGGCCTTCGCCGGGGAAGGGATGTTCTCCCGCGAGCAGCTCCCACGCCACGATGCCGAGGGAGAACAGGTCACTGGAGGAACCCGCCGCCTGGCCCTGGATCTGTTCCGGCGAGGCATAGCTCGGGCTCCCCATGAAGGTTCCCGCCTGGGTGATCCGCTCCCAGGACTGGTTGCCGGAGGGTTCCTCACCGCTCTCGCCAGCTTTCGCCCGGCCGGCCTTCTCCAGGGCCTGCAGCGTGCCCAGGGTGGGCACGCCCGAGGGGGTGACGCGGGTGTCGCCCGGGCCCGTCGGGTCCACCAGGCGCGCCAGGCCGAAGTCGAGGACCTTCACCTGGAGTTTCCGGGCGCCCGGTGTCTGGGCCACCATGATGTTGCCGGGTTTCAGATCGCGGTGGATCAGCCCCTTCGCATGGGCGGCTTCCAGCGCATGCGCCACGGCGCTGACCACCTGGAGCTTCTCGCGCACGGTGAGCTCCGGGGCCGCCTGGTCCAGGGTCCGCCCCTCCAGGAGTTCCATGGCGATGTAGGTACCGCTGGGGTTCTCCATCCAGTCATGCACCTGGCAGACGTTCGGGTGGTTGAGCTGGGCCAGGGCCAGGGCCTCCCGGCGGAAGCGCTCCGGCGCGGTGGCCTCGCGGTCCGCGCCCGCCCGCAGAGCCTTGAGGGCCACGCTGCGTTCCAGGGTGGGATCCCAGGCCCGGTAGACCTCGCCCATGCCGCCGGTGCCGAGCAGGGCCTCCACCCGGAACCGCCCCACCTGCGTGCCCGGTTCCAGAATCCGCCTCCGGGAAGAGGGCGAGGACTCGGCATCGGCTTCATTGGACATTTGGGCACCGGCGATTTTTTTTACCTTACTACCACGCGGTGCGGATAGTCACATGTCTTTGGGACCTTTGCCCACCGCGCCCAACACGGCCTGCTCCAGGGTGCGCAGGGTGTAGGGCTTCTGGAGGAAGCCGCTGAGGCCGCGACCCATGAAGTCCTGGATGGATTCCTGCTCGCTGTAGCCGCTGCTGAGGATCACCGGGAGCTGGGGCAGGATGCGGCGGATCTCCTGGAAGGCCTCCCGCCCGTCCATCTGCGGCATGGTGAGGTCCATGAGCACCACGTCCACCTCGCCGCCCCGGTGGGCGAGGACCTCCAGGGCCTCGAAGCCGTTCCCTGCCGTGAGGACGGTGAAGCCGAGCGATACCAGGGCGGCCTCCGCCGCTTCGCGGATCATTTCCTCGTCGTCCACGAGCAGCACCTTGACCTTCCCGGCGGGCGCGGCGACGGCGGCCGGAACAGGCGTTGCCTCGGCCAGGAGCTCGCTGGCGGGGAAGAGCAGCTTGAAGGTGGTGCCGTGGCCCGCTTCGCTGTAGATCCGAAGCCCGGCATGGTGGCCCTGGAGGATGCCCACCGTCGCCGACAAGCCCAGGCCGCGACCGGAGCGCTTGGTGGTGAAGAAAGGCTCGAAGATGCGGGCCTGGATGTCGGGCGTCATGCCGCAGCCGGTGTCGCTCACCTCCAGCGTCACGTAGGCGCCCGGCGCCAGGTCCTGACCGTGGAAGACCTGGTCGAGGTAGGCGCGGTCCACCTGGAGGCTGCCGGTGGTCAGGCGGATGGTGCCTTCGGCGTCCCCGATGGCGTCGGCCGCGTTGGTGACCAGGTTCATGATCACCTGCTGGATCTGCGCCGCGTCGGCCTCCACCAGGGGCAGCACCGGCGCCAGCTGGAACCGCAGGGCGATCTTCTTGGGGATGGCGACCTCAAGCAGGTGGGTGACTTCCTCGACCACATGATTCAGGTCGTAGGGGCGCACCACGAAGCGGCCCTTGCCGGAGTAGGCGAGCATCTGGCGGGTGAGATCCGCGGCCCGGTGGATGATCTGCTCCAGGCTGTCCAGGTGGGGCAAGGCCGGGGATTCGGGAGCCAGCTTCAGCTGCGCCACGTTCATGTGGCCCAGCATGGCTGTGAGCAGGTTGTTGAAGTCGTGGGCGATGCCGCCCGCGAGGACGCCCAGGCTCTCCAGCTTCTGCGCGTGCTGCATCTGCCGTTCGAGCAGGAGCCGGGCCTCCTCCGCGCCGCGCCGTTCCAGTTCCGCGGCGGCCCGGGTGGAGAAGATCCGCAACAGCGAGGCCACCTCGGACGGGGAGGCCGGGGAAACGCGGTGGAGCACCGCCAGCACCCCGAGGGCCCGGCCCTGGGAATCGATGAGGGGCGCGCCGATATAGCTGTCCGCACTTTGGTCGCGGAGCATCCCGCAGGTGGGGAAGCTCTCCCGCACATGGTCGGCGAACACGCAGATCTCGCCGCGGATGGCCCGCTCGCAGGGCGTTCCGGTCTGGTCGAATTCGAAATTCTCCGCGGGAACACCCATCGAGAGCACCGACAGGGTGCGGATCCGCCCCGTGCCGCCCACGTCGAAACACTCCCCGATGAAGGCCACATCCGCTTCCGTGGCCTGGGCCAGGTGCTTGACCAGCTCGTGGAGGAAGGATTCCCCCGTGGCGGCGGAGAGGCCCTGGACCATGTGGAGGATCTGGTCCGCCACGCGCTGGCGTTCCACCAGCTCCCGCTCAAGGCCCCGGTTCAACTCCCGGATCTCCGCCGTGGTCTTCCCCACCCTGCGCCGGAAGACGAACGCCACCGCGATGGACAGAGCCAGTGCCGCGAGGGTGGCCAGGCCCGTCCGCCAGGCCCAGAGAGGGAGCCCCGCCTTCGATTGGGGGGACAGCCAGCGGTGGATGGCCCGGTGGTACCCGGAGTCGGGCCGGTTGCGCCCGTCGCGGAGGTAGGCGTCCAGGGCCGCCAGCAGATCGCCGTTCCGCCCCTCCTTGGTGGCGAAATGGTGGTCGAAGGGGCTGAAGACCACCGGTGTGCGCTCCACGCCGAACCTGGATTCCTGGGAGTAGCCGAAGGTGCTGGAGGTCACGCCCCCGTCGCAACGCCCGTCGGCCACGGCCTGGAGCACATCGGAGAAGCCGCTGAACTCGATGAAGGACACGGGCAGGTTGAACTGGGTGCAGAGCTCCCGGAAATGCTCACCATTGAGGTCCCCCCGCATGAGCGCGATGCGGCGGTTGCGGACGTCCAGCACCGTGGTGATCCCGGAGCCGGGATGGGCGTACAGGATGCTCCACACCGTGAACGAGGATTCCCGGCCGTAATCCAGGTAGCGGTCGCGCTCCGGGGTGTAGGCCACGCTGGTCAGCAGGTCCACTTCCCCCGACTGCACCCGGTCGAGGCTTTCCTGCCAAGTGCCGGGGACGAAGCGCAGGTCCCAGCCCTCCTCGGCCGCCACCTCGCGGAGCATGTCCACATAGAAGCCATAGGGCTGCCCCTGCCTGTCCATGAAGATGGCTGGAACATGGGGAAAGACTGCCACCTTGACCACGCGCTGCGGAGCCGCGGCCAAGCCGAAGGCCCAGATGAGTGTCATCAGGGCGATCGTCAGGCGTTTCATGAGTGGTTGCGGCAAAAAACAGTTTTTAGACATAGTCCTGCCTAGGTCTCCATCGTCACAAACCGCCGTCGGCTGAAGTTTGCCGCTATTCCAACCGCGCCTTTCGCTCGCCATCGCGCCACCGGAGGCGCAGGACTGCGCCTGCGGGCTGGGCCAGCGCCGTGGTGACGGGGCGTCCCTCGGCGTCCAGGGCCAGCACGAAGCCCCGCTGGAGCGGGCCGGTGGGATCCAGCCCCCGCAGTCGCTCCGCCAGCACCGCCAGCCGCTGATCCCGGCGCTGGAGCCCCCGCAGGACCGCCGGGGCCAGGGCGCGCTGGGCCTCGTACACCCGCGGCAGGTCCGCTTCCCCGGCGGCGCGGCCGGCAGCCTGGCCCAGGCGTTGCCGCAGCAGGGCCAGGCGGGCGCCCGCCGCATCCAGGCCGCGGCTGGGATGGGCCAGGGCCAGGCGCTGGCCCAGGGCCGCCAGCCGCGTTCCGCCCGTGGCCAGCGGTTCCGCCCGCTGCAGGCCGTGGTCCACCAGCAGGTTGAGCGTGGTCTCCAGGCCTCGCAGGCGCCAGGCGGTCTTCGCGGCCAGGGCCTCCGTCCGCCGCCGCAGCTCCGCGCCCAGGGCCGCGCGATCCGGCGTGGCCAGCTCCGCGGCCTGGCTGGGGGTGGCGGCGCGGCGGTCCGCGGCCAGGTCCACCAGCGTCGTGTCGATCTCGTGGCCCACCCCGGTGATCACGGGGATGCGGCACTCCGCCACGGCGCGCACCAGTTCGGGATCGTTGAAGGCCCAGAGATCCTCCAGGCTGCCGCCGCCCCGCACCAGCAGCAGGGCCTCGCAGCCCCAATAGGGATCCTGGAGTTCCTGGATGGCCAGCAGCGTTTCCGGCACGCAGCGCTCGCCCTGGGCGGCCGCTGGCGCGATGAGCAGGTCGATGCCTGGGGCCCGGCGGGCCGTCACTTCCAGCACATCGCGCAGGGCCGCGCCGCCCAGGGCCGCCACGATGCCGAGCTTCTGCGGGAAGCGGGGCAGGGGGCGCTTGGGCCGGTCGAAGAGGCCCTGGGCGCGGAGGTCCGCCTCCAGCGCGCGCAGCCGCGCCTGCAGGTCGCCCACGCCCGCGGGCTCGCAGTGCGTGACCGCCAGCGTGATCGTGCCACCCGCCACATAGAGGTTGAGGCTGCCCTTGAGCACCACCCGCTGGCCGTCCGCCGGCCTGTGTTGGAGGAAGCGCTGCTGCCCCGCCCACACCGCGCAGGAAAGTGCCGCGCCTTCTTCTTTCAGCGTGAAGTACCAGTGCTTCCCCGAACCCCGGAAGTTCGACACCTCCCCCACCACGCACACCGCCGCGAACGGCGGCTCCAGCCGGGTTTTCACCTGCTCCAGCAGGCGCTTGACGGAGAGAGGGGCGTCCATGCGGGAATCATCGCATGGGAAACAGAAAGACGTGTTCAGCCACGGCTATCGGAATTCCATGTAGACGATCTGCGCCGCCTAGCCTGCCCTCCGCCGCTCGAACCCCTCGTACACGAGATCCACCATCAGCCGCATGAAGCCTTCCAGGGTGCGGGGATTGTTCAGCACCTGGTTGGCCATGTCGTTGTTCACATCCATGTGCTCGATGACGGCGCCAACGACGGCTTCCTTGATGTCGCCCTGGGCGAACTGGTCCTTGCTGTTGGTGGCGGCCTGCTGGGCGAGCTCTGGGTTCTCCATGAGCTTGTCGCGCACCCCGATGGCGTAGTTCACGAGGTCATCATCCGTGAGCTGGCCTTCGAACAACTCGTTCAGCCGGGCGATGATCTGGGAGAGGTGCTCCATCACACGGTCTCGCCCCAGGCCAGTGCCAGCATCTCCCACCGGCTCCATGACGCCGCTGCCTTCCTTCACCAGGTCCAGGTAGCTTGGGTCTTGGGGCCGAATGCTGAGGTGGGTCAGCTTCACCTGGGAGAGGTTGATGGGGTCCTTGGGCGTTTCGGTGCGAAGGGCCTCCTCCATGGGGTGGATGAGGTGCTTGAAGAAGACATAGCGCTTCTCAAGGTCGCTGTCCCCGTAATCCACGATCTGGCTCAGGAACTCGTACAGGCGGCAGAAGGTTCCCAGGTCCTTCACGAAGAGCTTCAGGGAATCCAGTGCCTCTCCGTCCTTCGCATCCCGGGCGGCCTTCAGCCGCACCTGGAAGCGTTCCAGGGCGGGCGTCAGCCGGGCCTGAAGCTCCATGTGGGTCTGCCGTCCCTTGGGATCCCAGAAGAACTTGGCGAAGGCATCTACCTCGCTCGGCAGATAGATGCCCGAGGCATCCAGCTTGGTCTGGAGGTCGTAGAGCAGGTGAGGGTCCGTGCCGGTGGGGAGGACGGCGGTGCGGTAGTACTTCTGGAAGTCCGCCAGGATCTGCTGGGGATCGTTCACGAAGTCCACCACCACCGTCCAATCCTTCTTGCAGCCGTCCTTCTCGTAGGTGCGGTTCAGGCGGCTGAGGGTCTGAACCGTGGAGACCCCGGCCAGCCGCTTATCCACATACATCGCCACCAGCTTGGGCTGGTCGAAGCCCGTCTGGTACTTGTCGGCCACCACCAGCACGCTGTACTCGCCACCCTTGAAGACCTCGGGGATGGTGGTGCCCTTCAGGCTGGGGTTCATGTTTGATTCGGTGAAGGGTTGGGTGCCGAAATCCTCGTCCACCACTTCGCCCGAGAATGCCACCAGGACGCCCAGCTTGTAGTGGTTCTCGGCGATGTAGTTCTCCATGGCCAGCTTGTAGCGCACCGCTTCCTTGCGGCTGCCGGTCACCACCATGGCCTTGGCCTGGCCATTCAGGCGCCAGGCCACATGCTGGCGGAAGTGCTCCACGATGACGGCCACCTTCTGGGCGATATTCACGGGATGCAGGCGCACCCAGCGCACCAGGGCCTTCACGGCGTCCGACTTGTCCACCTCTGCGTCGTCGTAATCCTGGCCGTTGTGGGCCAGACGCCAGGCCACCTTGTAGCTGGTGTAGTTCTGGAGGACATCCAGGATGTAGCCCTCCTCGATGGCCTGCTGCATGGTGTAGCTGTGAAAGGGGTGCTTCTGGCCATCCTCGCCCAGGGTGCCGAAGAGCTCCATGGTCTTGGGCTTGGGGGTGGCGGTGAAGGCGAAGTAGGCCACATTGCCGGGCCGGGTCCGGGCCGCGATGTCCGCCCCCAGCAGATCCTCGAAGGTGATCTCCCCGTCCTCGTCCTCCTTCAGGGCCTCCTTGCCGAGCACTTTCCGAAGGTTGGCCGCGGCGCTGCCGCTCTGGGAGGAGTGGGCCTCGTCCGCGATGACGGCGAAGCTCCTGGCCCGCAGGGCCTCGTCCGTCTGGATGCGCTTGAGCACGAACCCGAAGGTCTGGATGGTGACGATGATGATGGGCTTTCGGGCCAGCAGGGCCGCCGCCAGCTGCTCGGACTTGGCGCCGTCCTCGTCCGTGACGCGCTCCACCACGCCGGCCTTGTGCTCGAACTGATAGATGGTGTCCTGGAGCTGCTGGTCCAGCACGGTGCGATCGGTGATGACGATGACCGAATCGAACACCTTCTTGTCGTGGGCATCATGCAGGCTGGCCAGGTGATGGGCTGTCCAGGCGATGGTGTTGGACTTGCCCGAACCTGCGGAGTGCTGCACCAGGTAAGTCTTTCCAGGCCCCTCCGCACGGGCGGAGCCCACGAGCTTCAGCACCGCATCCCACTGGTGGAAGCGGGGGAAGATCAGGCTCTCCAACGTTTCCCAGCGGCCATCCGGAAGCTGCTTCTTGGTGCGTTCCAGGTGGACGAAGCTGCCCAGGATGTGCAGCCAGGCCTCCCGCTGGAGCACCCGTTAGCAATACGGTG
>CAVPLE010000094.1:0-22644 GCA_963705865.1 uncultured Holophagaceae bacterium
TTTGTGCAGGATGAAGGGCGAAGCCCGACTCTTGCGGAAATCGCGAAGGGGGTGGGTTCCAGTGCGGTGTCCACCATTCACAAGCATGTCCAGCACCTTATGGACAAGGGCTTCCTCGTCCGCAGCCACGGCAAGGGGAACAACCTGGTGGTGGCGGCAGGCTCGGCGCCAGAGGAGGCGGCTCCACGGACGGAGCGCCATGAGCCCGCGAGCCTTGTCCGGATCTTCCCCTTCTGCGGGGACGTGGCCGCCGGTTCACCCATCCTGCCCGAGAGTCGCGCCCTCCCCATCGAGGTGCCCAACAGCATCCATCGCCAGAAGGAGGAACTCTTCGTGCTCCGCGTCCGGGGCGATTCCATGGTGGATGACGCCATCCTCGACGGCGATCTGGTGGTGCTGCAGCGCAAGGGCGAATACCGGAATGGCGACCGCGTGGTGGCGCTCATCGATCGAGAGGAAGTCACCCTCAAGGAGTTCCGGCGGGATGCCAAGGGCGTCTGGCTCATTCCGCACAACCCCGAACTCCAGCCCCGCTGCTACCCGCCCCAGAACATCGACATCCAGGGGGTCCTCGTCGGCGTCATGCGCAGCTGCTGAAGGTCAAGCTGACGCCATCAAGAAGCTGATGAAAGCTGATACCAGGTAGCGTTCAAAGATAGAGATCCACCACGGAGACACCGAGGCCACAGAGGAGGCACGGAGGCCTCGGTGATCCTCCGTCATGGGCAGGCCGAAGGCCGCTTCCGGCCAAGCCGGAAGCCACGGTAGGCGGCGGGCCCGGATCCTTTTGGGACATCTTGGCCCGCCGCCTACCGTGTGCCCATGCTCTGTGCCTCCGTGGTGGATTCTTTTACGATTGAACGCGAATTGGTATGAGTCGCTGAGAAAAGCGGAGAAAAGTATTCGTTTTGCTCTCCGCTTTCCTCCGCTCCTCGGCAAACCTCCGCTTACCAAAGCCTTTTTCATGAGCGGCGGAATGCAGGGCTAGAGCAACTGATCGCGGATGGTCTTTCCCATCTCCGCGGTACTCAGGCTGCCCCCCAGATCGCGGGTTCGGGCGCCGTCGCGCATGGCCGAGGCCACGGCCCGTTCCACCGCCTGGGCTTCGGGCTCCCAGCCCAGGTGCCGAAAGAGCAGGGCGGTGCTCAGGAGCATGCCCACTGGATTGGCCAGGCCTTTGCCGGCGATGTCCGGGGCAGAGCCATGCACGGGCTCCGCCAGGGCCGCGCAGCGGAAGGGGCGGTGCGGGGCCCAGCTCAAGGAGGGTGCCGTGCCCATGCCGCCGGCGAAGGCCGCCGTGAGGTCGCTGATGAGGTCGCCCAGGTAGTTGTCGGCGGCGATGACGCCGAAGGGGGACGGATCCTGGACCAATGCGCAGAGCAGGGCATCCGCGTGCATGCCTTGTGCAGGCACCTCAGGGTGGGCGGCGCGGAGGTCCTGGAACACCCGGAGCCAGAGCCCGTGGCCATGCTTTAGCACATTGGCCTTGTGGGCCATGGTCAAGGCACAGCCTCGTGCCTGCGCCCGGGCGAAAGCGGCTTCCAGCAGGCGACGCACGGCCACTTCGGTATGTATCGCCAGATCCACGGCACGCCCGGGCTCGGTGGACCCTTGGAGGCAGTAGGCCCCTTCGGTGTTCTCACGGAAGACCTCAAGGTGGAGCCCCTGTCTGCTCAAGCCGGGAAGGGGTTGGCAGGGCCGGAAGTTCACCGTCAGTTCCAGGCCCCGGCGCAGGCGCAGCAGGATCTCTTCGGCGTGGCGTCCATCTGGAATGCGCGGGTCCCCCACGGCCCCGAAGAGCACGGCGTCGAACCCGTCGCGCAGATCGGCATAGGCTTCCTCAGGCAGCGTCTCTCCAGTGACGAGGTAGTGCTCCGCACCATAGGGGAGGCGCACGGTCTCCAGGTGGCGGCCCTGGTTTCGGGCCCAGTCGAGGAGCGGCTCCGCTTCCGCCATGACCTCGGGTCCCGCCCCGTCACCGGCGATGAGGGCGATGCGTGTCGTCACGTCCAAAATGGGGGGCTCCGTTTCTTGTTCCCTGATCCAAGCCGATGGTGCCACACTCCCTCCCCTTGGGAGGCGACCATGGTCCGGAGATGGGGGGTGGCGATGGGATTTTTCACGATCTTCGGGTTGGCATCCGCAGGGACGATCGCGGAAGGCATGAAAGCCCCGGCCTTTGAGGCCCGCGACCAGCACGACGCGCTGGTTCGCCTTGCGGATTTCGAGGGCAAGTCCGCGGTGGTGCTCTATTTCTACCCCAAGGACGATACGCCGGGCTGCACGGCCGAGGCCTGCAGCCTGCGGGACGGATTCGCGGCGATCCAGGCAGTTGGGGCGGTGATACTCGGCGTGAGCGCGGATACCACGCAGAGCCACAAGGCGTTTGCCGAGAAGTTCCACCTGCCTTTCAGCATCCTCGCGGATCCCGACAAGCGGATCATCGAGGCCTACGGCGTGAAGATGCCCCTGCTCGGGTTTGCCAAGCGGACCACGGTCCTCATCGACCGGCAGGGGGTCATCCGAAAGATTGTCCGCGACGTACGTACGAAGGACCACGATCAGCAGGTGCTGGCCCTCTTGAAGGCTTTGCCCTGAGCCTGAGTGGGTACCCCGACCGGGGAAAACCCGCAATTGCATTGAGCCCGGGAGGTTTTCCGGGCTAAACTTTTTCTTCCCAAGAGGTTCAAGAATGGTGTTCTTCAACCACGCCACCCGGCAGATGACGGCGAAAATCGTCTACTACGGGCCTGGTCTGTGCGGAAAGACCACCAACCTCAACACCATCTACGGCAAGACGAGCCTGAAGGCCCGGGGCGAGATGGTGAGCCTCAACACCGAAACCGACCGCACCTTGTTTTTCGACCTGCTGCCCATGGACGTGGGGATGGTGGGCGGCTTCAAGACCAAGCTCCAGCTCTACACGGTGCCCGGTCAGGTGTTCTACAACAGCACCCGCAAGCTCGTGCTCAAGGGTGTGGACGGCATCGTGTTCGTGGTGGATAGCCAGGTTCCCATGCTTGAGGCTTGCCGGGAGAGCTGGCTGAACCTCGAAGAGAACATGCGGGAACTGGGGTTGAACCTGCAGGACATTCCTGTGGTCTTCCAGTGGAACAAGCGGGACCTGAAGAACGTGGTACCCGTCGACGAGCTCGAAACTGTATTCAACCCCCGTGGCATGCCCACCTTCCAGTCCGTGGCCTCGGACGGCACGGGCGTCTTCGAGACCCTGCGGGGCATCACCAAGCTGGCCCTGTCGCACATCAAGACCCACGTGCTCGGAGAAGCCTCTCCCGCGCCCAGCCCGGTGGCCCCCAGTGTCCAGGCGCCCTCCGGAGGCGGGGCCCTCACCCTGTCGGATCTGCCTTCCATCACGGATCTGCTCGACATGGAAGGATCGGCCCAGGCCTCTTCCGGAGGCATGCCGCTGCCCGACCAGGATGACGATACTGGCATCTTCATCGAGGCCCCCCATCTGCCGGAGCCCCCTTCGGAGGATGCAACTCTCAGCTTCCTGGATGAGGGAATCGGGCCGTTCGACGCGGAGGCCTTCTCCGCATTCCAAGCCGAGGAAACGCCCACGGAGGCCCTGCCGCCGGGCCAGGAGGCACCTGCGCATGAGGATTACCATGCCTCCGTCCTTCCGAGTGTCCCCAAGGCGGCGGGGAAGGCTGATCCTTTTGCCGCTCTGGCTTCGCTGAAGGTGGAAGGCAAGCGCCCCGCCCCCCGTCCCAGGAGCGCTGATCCGAAGGACGCCATCTCCTCGCTGCTGGACGAGCTGACTTCGGTGGGCCGCCAGGGTGCCCCCTCGGTGCTCCGGCTGGAGATCCCGCCGGACATGGAAGGCCAGGAGATCGAGATTCTCGTCCAGCTGCGTCAACGGGGGGAGGTGGTGGTCGAGGGTCAGATCCTCCGCCCGACGCCGGCCAAGGGCGGCACGGCCAAGCTCAGCGTCGAGCTGAAGCGGAGCTGACGTGAGCCTTCGCCTTCGTGGCCTCTGTCTCCTGGCCCTGCTGGCAGTCCCCCTTGCCGCGGCCCTGCCGGGCTGGTGGATCGCCTTCCCCAAGGTGCCCGTCCTGGCCAGCCGCTTCCGCCAGGAAAGCGATAGCGCCGTGTTCGGGAAGATGGCCCGGGAAGGGCACCTGCTGCTGGGGCGGGGCGGAAAGCTGAAGGTAGTCTACGATTCCGGGCTGACCGTGACTTCGGACGGCCGTCACCTGGTGCAGTACGACCCGGACACCCGCACAGCTCAGCGGATGGAACTGGCCCGGGCTGTGCAAGACTTCCCCCTGCTGGGGATCCTGCTGGATCCTGCGCGGATCGCAGCCCTCTACCAGGCCAAACCGCTGGGCGGCGACGCGGTGAGGCTTGTGCCCCGGTCGCCGGAGGTACCCGCCCTCAAGGCTACTGGCCGCAAGGGTCTGCTGCACACCCTCGAATGGACAGACCCCACTGGCGCGCACCAACGGCTGGAACTCCTGGATGCCAAGACGCCACCCCTGCCGGGGCCTGACGCCTTCAAACCCCAGGTGCCACCGGGCACGCGCTGGGGTTGAGGTTAGGCGCTCTCACTCCGAACGACTGAACGCGTCGAACAACTCAGCCTGGGGGAAGCGGACGCGCAGCCAGGCGTCCAGTGCCGGTATCCCGTCGAAGATGCGCTCCGCACCGGCCTGCTCCAGCTCCTCGCGGCTGCCGTAGCCCCAGCCCACGCCAATGGCTTCCAGCCCGTGGTCGTGGGCAGCGGTCATGTCCACGCCGCGATCACCGATGAACACACCGCCGGGCCAGATGGTGCCCCGTTCCACGAGACCCGCGAGCACCTCGGTCTTCGGCTGCCAACGGCCTTTCAGGCTGCTGCCGAAGATATCGTCGAAGATGAGGTTGAGGTCGAACTGATAGGCGATGCGCCGGGCGAACAGGGTGGGCTTGGCGGACACGATGTAGATGCGGTGCCCCTGGCGCTTCAGCCGGTGCAGCAGATGGAACACACCGGGATACAACTCATGCTCGAAGACGCCATCCTCCCGGTAGCGCTCCCAGTAGAAATCCAGGGCGTCCTCCAGCCGGGCCGGATCTTCCAGGCCCCTAAGCGTGGCGAGGGAATCGCGCATGCCGAACCCAATCCACGCGCGGACCGCTGCCTCGTCTGGAAGCTGAAGGCCGAAGGCCTCACAGGTTTTCCGCACGCAATTCCGGACCCCCAGCAGCGGATCCACCAGGGTGCCATCCAGGTCGAAGCAGACCAGGCCTGGAGTCTCCTGAGAGGTCATCGACGGCTACTTCTTCTGCCGATTGAAGGCCTCGATGGAGGCCCGCACGAAGGCGTGGGCCTCGTCCTTGCCGCCCCAGCCGTCGCTCGACACGCTCTTGCGTTCGAGATCCTTGTAGGTGAGGAAGAAATGCTCCACTTCCAGGAGGAAGTGCGGTGGCAGGTCGCTGCGGGAAGTCACATGGGCGTACGTGGGATCATCCGTGGCCACGGCCAGGATCTTGGCATCGTGTCCCTTGTCGTCGGTCATGCGCAGCAGGGCGATGGGTCGGGCGCGGATCACCACGCCGGGATAGGTGGAGCCATTGATGAGCACCAGGATGTCCGCGGGATCGCCATCCTCTGCCAGGGTGCCGGGAATGAAGCCGTACTCGGCCGGGTAGTGGAACGGCGAAAAGAGCACGCGGTCCACGTGGACCAGGCCCGTGTGGTGGTCGATTTCGTACTTGATGCGGGATCCCGTGGGGATCTCGACGATGGCATTGACGATTTCAGGCGCCTGCTTGCCGGGATCGAGGTTGACCAGGGACGACATGGGCGCTCCGCAAAGACCCCTATTTTCACATGCTCTGTGACTTGCGTCACGCAGTCATGGGGCTTGGGGAGGTGCCAGGAGCTTGCCGAGGGCCTCACGCGTTTCGCCTTTGGGCTCGGCCTCGATCACCCGCCGAAGGGCCTGCTGGGCCTCGGGCAGGCCCAGTGCCAACAGGGCCCGGGCCGCGCAGAGTCTGATCGCCTGGGGTTCCGAGGCGGCGAACAGGCCCCTCCGGCGCACCAGCTCGGCCAGTGTGGGCAAGCTCCGCGGTGAGGCGATGAGGCCCAGGGTGCTGATGGCCTGGATTCTGAGGCGCTCCCCGATCCGCCTGTCCTGGGCCAGCTCGGCGATGGGCACCGCGCTACTCTCGGAACGGAGCTGGCCCAGGGCGAACAGGATCTCGTGGAGGGTCTCTGGATCCGTCTCCTTCAAGCGGGCAAGCAGCTGAGGCTCCGAGGCCGGACCGCCAAGCTTCCAGAGAGCCCGCACCGCCGTCCGGCGCACCCTGGGCTCAGGGTGGCGCAGGAGGGGCGCGATGGCCGGAAGGCAGCCAGCGTCCCCCAGGTCGGCCAGCAAGGTGAGGGAGTTCCGCACCAGATACCAGGCTGGCGAAGCCAAGACCTCGAGCAGGGGTGGGAGTGACAGGGGGCCAAGACTCCGCAAGGCCTCCACGAGCCGACCTCGTCGCGTCCGGTCCGCCTCTTCCCCGAGGCGGCCCACCAGATGGCGGGCCATGGGTGCCCCGAGGAATTCCAGATAAGGCTGCACCTCGGCGGCCATCTGATGGCGGTCCACGCCCAGGATGTGATTGGCCGCGGCATCCAGGAGGTCAGGTCGGGCCAGGGCGGCGCGCTGGCGGTCCAGCGCTTCCAGGCGCCAGGGCCGCGGCCCCCCGAGGAAGGCGCACAGCCCTTCGAGCTCCTGCAGGTCGGAGACGGCCTGACCCAACTCACCTCGGTGGATCTGGGCTGACAGCAGGGCCACCAGAGCCTCGGCGGTCCACCGGTGGACCGGGGGTTCCGGTTCCCAGGCGAAGTGGGCGCGGAGGGCCTCGGCCAAGGGGCCTTCGCCATCCTGGGGCAGGCCTGGCGCCAAGGCCCAGGCGGCGACCCCGGTCAGGGTCTGGGCCGCTTTGAGGCGGATCTGCGGACGATCGTCGCGAAGGGCCTCCAAGAGCAGATCCTGCACCTGGAGGAAGGCATCGAACTGGCGGCGGTCCAGGAGTTCCCGGAGGAAGGCCAGGCGCTGGGGCAGGCTCAGCTCGAACAGGTAGTCCTCCTCGAGCACCTTCACCAGCTTGGCCTCCAGGCTGAGGGTGTCCCAGTCCGTCAGGTGGAGCAGGGCCTCCGCCTGGGTGGCGTCCAGACCCGTGCCGCGGAGTTGGGCCACCAGCGTGCGCACCAGCGATTCCCGATCGGGCAGGGGACGCAGGATGTGTTCAAGCGGGATGTGGAGCTGGGGCCAGGTGGCGCCGAGGGCTAGGGCGGAACCGACCGCCACGGAGAGGAGCTCGCCCGCCAGGGCCTTCACGCCCAAGGCCAACCCGGTCGGGTGATCCGGGAGGGAAGCCAGCCCCGCCAGGAGGCTCAGCTGCACATCCGGTTCCAGGCCCATGAGGACCTGCCGGAGGGTGCCAAGCTGGGCTGGCGACGGCATGGTGTCCTCCAGGCCCAGCTCATGGCCGAGGGGGCCGAGGCCGCTCAGATCCGCGGCCTGGAAACCCCGCAGGAATCCGAGGCCGGGCCGTTCGCCCGGACCGGCAGGACCGGGGAGGCCGGACAAGGCTGCCAGGAGGGCCTCCCGGATGGCCTTCACCAGCGGATCCTGGGGTGGGCCTGACAGACTGGCGGGCGTGCGCTCGTCCGGGCCCTCCCCGCCTTCCTGGATGGCCTGGTAGCGGACCTGGGACACCTTGATGTGCCGCACGTCCGCCGCCTGGAGAAGCAGCTCGATGCCGCCCTGCGCTTCCAGTTTCTGAGGCTTGAGGGACAGGGCCTGGAGGAACGCGAGACATTCGGCCTCGGTCACCCCCCGCTCGAAGACGAAGCCGCTCACGTTTCGTTCGGACACCAGCCGGACCAGCGTCGCCACATGGAGGTTGCGCCCATCCTGAACCACCCCGTCCACGAAGGCCTTGGCGCCGGTGACGACGAACTGGAGGCGGCCGCTCTCCGCCAGCCAGCGGTCCAGCGCCGACTGAGCGGTCGTCACGGCCTCTTTGGCCCTCGGGTGCGCCGCGGTGTACATCTGGAGCGACTTGAGGGCCATGGCGAGGGTCTGGGCGAGCTGCAGGAAGTCGTTCATTCCGGGGTCGCCTTCATGGGGTCGGACCATTCCCGGTGCAACTGCGCGTAGTGGGCCTCCAGGAAGGCCAGACGCCGCTGGCCCTCCTCCCGGGCGGGGGCGGTGTTGAAGCTGGCGGTGATGCCCCGGGCCAGCTCCAGCCAGGCCTCGCCACGGCGCAGGATCTCGGCAGTCGTGATGGGCTGGAAGGCGCCGCTGATGCAGCCGAAGTGGATGAGGCTGGCCGCGCCGATCTTGCTGAGCTTGTCGCAGTCCCAGAGGCAGGCGGTTTCGATGGGCTCCAGTCGTTTCGTGAGTTTGAGGCCCACGTGATGCTCGATGGCGTGGCGTACCGCCGGGATTTTTCCGGGCGGAAAATCCGTGCCTTCGAGAATCTCGGGCACGCGCGCCGAGGCATCCTGGGCGTGAGTGTCCTTGCCCAGTTGATCGTTCAAGCGCTTGGCCACGTCATGCAGCCAGGCGGCGCATTCGACCACCTCCAGGTCCGCGCCCACGAGGGGCGCCAGCCAGCGGGCCAGAAGCACCGCCGCGTAGGTATGTTCGTAGCGGTAGTTGAAGATGGGCTGATAGACCCCATCCACCTCGTGGCCAATGCCCCAGACCCGGATCGCGTCGGCGTCCGAAAAACTCCGCAGGGCTTGTTCGCAGGCTGGCCGCCAGGGGATGGGTTGAATCATGGGCACCCTTCCTGGTGGGCGTGGAGCGCGTCGAGGGTGGCGCTGATCTCTTCGTACATCACGCGATCGGTCCAGGGCGCGCAGGCCTCCGCCAGCCGGGCGACCAGGGGCTGGAGGCCCGCCGCCGGAGCCATCCCGAGGATGCGCAGGCCTTCGAGGGCCATGCGGGCCTCGATGGCCAGCACCTGCTCCAGGGCGTCCACGGCGCGCAGCAGCTTGCGGGCGGCGATGGGCCCCATGCTGACATGGTCTTCCTTGCCGGCGCTGGTAGGGATGGTGTCCACGCAGGCGGGATGGGCCAGGCCCTTCATCTCGCTGACCAGGGCCGCCGAGGTGACGTGGGCCATCATGAAGCCCGATTCAAGGCCGCCGTTCTGCGTGAGGAAGGCCGGGAGGTCCGAATAGGCGGGGTTCACGAGGCGCTCCTGGCGGCGCTCGGAGATGCTGGCAAGATCCGCGGCCGCGATGGCGAGGACGTCGCAGGCGAAGGCGGGATACTGGCCGTGGAAGTTGCCACCGGAACGGGACTCCTGGGTGTCTGTGAAGATCATCGGATTATCCGTGGCACTGTTGAGTTCCCGCTCGAGGATGGCCCCCGCGAAGCGGAGCGCATCCCGGGTCACCCCATGCACCTGGGGGATGCAGCGCAGGCTGTAGGCGTCCTGGACGCGGTGGCAGTCCTTGTGGCTTTCCGAGATTTCGCTGGAGGCGCCCAGGATGTCCCTCATGCGTGCCGCCACTTCGACCTGGCCCGGGTGGGGCCGCGCGGCGTGGATGCGAGGGTCGAAGGCGGCGCGGGTGCCACGCAGGGCCTCCAGGCTGAGGCCGGCGATCTCGTCCGCCAGGTCTGTCAGCCGTGCGAACTTCTGCATAGCCAGGTTCCCCAGGGCAGTGATGAGCTGGGTGCCGTTGATGAGAGCGAGGCCCTCCTTGGCCTGGAGCGTCACGGGCTTCAGACCGGCCTTGGCCAGGGCTTCGCCGCCGGGAATCTGCCCTTCACCTGACCAGGCCAGCCCTTCACCTACGAGGAGGAGGGCCATGTGGGCCAGGGGGGCCAGATCGCCGCTGGCGCCCACGCTGCCCTGGCTGGGCACCACGGGCACCACCCCGCGGTTCAGGCATTCCGCCAGCAGCCGGATGGGCTCGGGCCGGATGCCGCTGTGGGCCTTCAGCAGGCAGTTGATGCGCGCGGCCATGAGGGCGCGGGTCTGATCCTTGGGCAGGGGCTCACCCACGCCGGCGGCATGGCTGCGGATGAGGTTGAGCTGGAGCTGCTGGAGCTGATCCGGGGCGATGACCACGGTGGCGAACTGCCCGAAGCCCGTGTTGATGCCATAGACCGTGCGGCCCTCGGCCACGATGCGATCCACCACGGCCCGGTTCTCGGCCACGAGGGCCAGGGCCCCCTCGTCGAGGGAGACTTCCTCGCCGGCGGCGATGCGCGCGAGCAGGGGGGCGGTGAGGGTTCGTCCATCGAGGCGGATCATGCGGGCACCTTGCGGGAGAGGGTGAGGGCGAGGAGGAGGGCCAGGCCCAGGGTCAGGCCGGCTACGGTGTACGAAGCCTGGCCGCCCCAGCGGGCGAAGGCGAAGGTTCCCACGGCCGGGCCGATGATGCGGCCCAGACCGGTCATGGCGTTCAGTACGCCGAAGAGGCTGCCCTGGTCCTCGGGCGGGGTCAGCTGGCTGGCGAGGGCCGAGCCGGCGGTGTTGCTCATGCCACTGCCCCAGGAGAGAGGGATGAACAGCAGCACGAAGGGCCACATCCAGGGGGCCACAGGCATGAGGGGCAGGGTGATGCCGAGGAGGAGCAACCCGGTGATGAGGGCCATCCGCTCGGGGAGGTGTCTGGACACCACCCGGACGAGGCCGCCTTGGTAGATCACGAGGAGGATGCCGATGCCGGCGAAGAGGTAGCCGACCTCCCGCTGGTGGAAACCGAAGCGGTGCTGGACCAGCAGGGCAAAGGTCCCCTCCATCATGGAAAAGCCGGCCATGGCCAGGAGGGAGATGATCAGCAGCTGGGGCATGCCGGGGCGCTGGAAGGCCTTCACCAGCGCGTGCCCCCGCGTCTCCTGGGACCGGGCCCGGTTCCGGGACTCCTCATTGAGCGTCTCGGGAACCCAGAGGGCCACCAAGAGCGAGGCGGTCAGGGACAGCCCCGCCGCCACGAAGAAGGGCAGGTGCCAGCCGCGGGTCTCCAGCAGGTGGTGCCCGAAGGCGCTGCCGCTGAGGATGCCGGCCATGGCCGGGCCCAGGACGAAGCCCAGGCCGAAGGCGGCGCCGATCATGCCCATGGCCTTGGAGCGCTCTTCGGGGGCCGAGCTGTCCGCCATGGCCGCCTGGGCCACGGAGATGTTGCCGCCCGTGATGCCATCCAGAACGCGGGCCGCCAGCATCCACTCGAAGCGGCTGGTGAGGGCCAGCATCAGGTAGCCGATGGCGGAGCCCACCAGGCTCATCCACAGCACCGGCTTGCGGCCGATCTTGTCCGAAGTGCGGCCCAGGATGGGGGAGGCGATGAACTGCATCAGGCTGAAGCTGAGGAAGCCCACGCCGGCCCAGAAGGCCCCTGGCGTGGTGCCCGATCCGCCGAGGCCGAGGAAGTGGTTGACGCCCTCCATCCAGGCGCTGGGGTGGTCCGCGATCTCCTTGGCGTAGAGGGGCAGGATCGGGATGACGATGCCGAAGCCCAGCAGGTCGGTGAACACGGTGAGGAAGATGGCCAGTCTGGCGCGCTTGGAAGACGGCATGAGGTTCTCCAGCCGACCAGTCTAGCTTGGGATCCGGCTCAGTTCCCCAGGGCCCTCTGGATCACCGTCTTCAGATCCTTGAGTTGGTAGGGTTTTTGGAGGAAACCCATCGGCCCGCCCTCGGGGAAGGTCTGGAGGGAGTCCTGCTCCGAGTACCCGCTGCTGAGGACCACGGGAATGGTCGGATCCAGGCTCCGCATGGTCCGGAAGGCCTCCCGGCCATCCAGGCGCGGCATGGTGAGGTCCATGATCACCAGATCGAGGTCCTTCCCATATTCCCGGAACCGATCCAGGGCCTCGAGGCCATCCTGGGCGACCAGCACCTGGAATCCCAGGGAATCGAGGGCCATTCCCGTGGTCTCGAGGATCTGCTCCTCGTCGTCCACGAGCAGGACCAGGCCGCGGAGGGAGGGCTTGTCGGGCATCAGGGCCTGGGGCGCTCCGCAGGTGGAGGCCTTTTCCGTGGCGGGGAAGCAGAGCCTGAAGCTGGTTCCCCGGCCGACCTGGCTATGGATGTTCAGCCCTGCGCCGTGGCCGCGAAGGATTCCGAGCATGGCGGAGAGCCCCAGGCCGCGGCCCGTGGCTTTGGTGGTGAAGAAGGGGTCGAAGATCCGCTCCATCACCTCGGGTGTCATGCCGCAACCCGTGTCCTCGACCTCGAGGACGACATGGCGGCCGGGTCTGGGGGCCTCGAGTCTGAACTCGTGTCGGAGGGTCGAGGTGTCGAGATCCGGGGCCGAGGTGGTGATATGGATGGCGCCTTCCTGATCGCCGATGGCGTCGGAGGCGTTGGTGACCAGGTTCATGACCACTTGCTGGAACTGTGCGGCGTCGGCCTGGATCGCCGGGAGGTCCGGTGCCAGCTCAAGGTGCAGGCGGATCTTCTTGGAGATGGACACCTCGAGCAGGTGGGTGAGGTCCCTGACGACGGTGTTGAGGTCGTGGGGCCGGACCTCGAAGTGGCCCCGCCCCGAGTACGCCAGCATCTGCTTGGTCAGCTCCGTGGCGCGCAGGATGGCGGCTTCCATGTTGGCGAGGTACGGGCGGGCCTGGGAGGTGTCCTCGAGCTTGAGCTGGGCGAGGTTCAGGTTCCCCAGCACCACCGTGAGCAGGTTGTTGAAGTCATGGGCGATTCCCCCGGCCAGCACACCCAGGCTCTCGAGTTTCTGGGTCTGACGGAGGGCCTCCTCGGCCCGGCGGCGGTCCGTGAGGTCCAGGAGGTAGCCCAGGTGGTAGCCCGGATCGACCCCGTGACTCGCCACCGCGACGCTGAAGTCATAGAACCAGCGGTACTCGCCCTTCGCGGTGCGGAGGCGATACTGCTGCTCATAGTGGTTCAGGCCCTGCGCTTTGAAGGCGGCGGCGGCTTCGTGGATGACCACCACGTCATCGGGATGCACCAGCGAGTTGTAGGAGACGCGGCCACTGACCAGGTCGTCTGCCGAGTAGCCCAGAATGGCCTGGATGTTGGGGGATACGTAGTCCACCGGCCAACCTTCCCCAGTGCGCCACTTCAGGACCATCACAGGGCCTCCCACGAAGAGGCCGCGTTCCGCGCGGAGGGCCTCCTCCGCCTGCTGGCGTTCGGTGACGTCCGTGGCGATGCCGATGACGGATTCGAGGTGACCACGATCGTCGAGGACCGGCGTGAGCAGGTTGTCGAAGATCCGGTCCCGGAAGCGGGCCACTTCCCGGGAGGGCTGACCCTGGAGGCTCCCGCGGATCTGGTCCAGCACCACTGGATCCCATCCAGCGGGTTCCAGGAGGGCGGAGTGCCCTACCACTTCACCGGGTCGCAGGCCGATCTTCGCGAGTCCCAGGCCTTCGGACAGGGTGAAGCAGCCCTCGGGATCCAGCTGGTAGATGATGGCCTGGGAATAGGCCAGGACGGTCCGGAGGCGCCGTTCCGCGCTCCGCAGCGCCTGTTCCGCGGCCTTGCGATCCGTGATGTCGCGGGTGATGGAGAGCAGGCAGGGGATGCCGTCCACCTCCATGATCTTCCCGGACATGAGGCCGGTGACGATCCCGCCATCTTTCCTTCGGAACGGGAATTCCAGGCTCGTGAAGGCCCCGTGCTCCCGGATGAGCTGGACGGCCCGCTCCCGATCCTCGGGGTTGGTCCAGATCCCCAGGTCCAAGGCTGAGCGGCCCACGGCCTCCTCCCGTGTCCACCCGGTGAGGCGCGTGAAACCTTCGCTGACGTCGAAGTAGGTGCCGTCCGTCAATCGTGTGAGGTTGATGGCGTCCGGGCTGGCCTGGAAGGCCTTCGAGAATTTGTCCTCGCTGAGCCGGAGGGCATCCTCGGCGGCCCTGCGTTCGATGGCCATGGCCACCTGCCCCGATACGAAGACAAGCAGGTCCCGTTCCTCGGGGGTGTAATGGCGTTGGCCGTCGTAGATCTGGATCGCCAGGACTCCGAAGACGCCCCGGGCTCCGATGAGGGGAACCCCCAGCCAGTCCAGGGTGTCCGTTCCGAGGGGCTCGACCTCACCGGAAGCTTCCAGGCTGTGCAGGATCTCCCGATCCAGGAGGAGGGGCTTCTCGGTGCGCAGCACATATTCCGTCAATCCCAGGCGGAGGGTCCGAGGCGGTGGGACGGGATCCGAGGCATCCACGAAGTAGGGGAAGGAAACGGTCCCTGAATCCCGGTCCCAGAGCGCGAAATAGAGGTTCTCCGCCGGCATGAGATCCCGGGCGATGGCGTGGACCCGGCTGTAGAGTTCCTGCAGGTCCGTGGCTCGCAGGGCGGCTTCGGCGATGCGGTAGGTCGCCTTCAAATATCGGCGCACCAAGGCCAAAGCCTCGGCCGGGTCCCGGGGTTCCGTCGGAGGATGCATGGCTCTGTTATCGACCGATCTTGCCGGTGGCCCAAGTTATGGATGACATCAGGCCCAGCGGAACCGGCGGACCGCCAGGGCGAAAGCCGCGCAACCCCAAGCCGCCACGATGGCCAACCCGACCCCATGCCCGGCCAGGGTGCCGCCGTCGTTGAACACGGCCCGCAGGGCCCGGAGGAACGGGGCCAGTGGCATCACGGCCACCGTGTGCTGCAGCCAAGCCGGTGCCGAGTCCAGGGTGAAATAGACGCCGCTGAGCAGCATCAGCGGGAAGAACACCAGGTTGGAGATGGCGGCGTAGCCTTCGGAGGTTTCCGCAAAGCCGCTGAGGGCGAAGCCGAACGCCATGAAGCAGCCCGTGCCCAAGGTCATGATCAGCAGCAGGTCCAGGAAGGAGCCCTGATTCTGGATACCGAAGACCAGGCTTCCCACCAGCAGCAGGATGGCGGCCTGGATGATGGTGACCGTGAGCCGATGGAGCACCTGGCCCAGCAGGAAGACCCACTTGGGCAGGGGTGTGACGGCCAGGCGGCGGAACTTGCCCTTCTCGCGATAGGACACGTTCACCATGCCCACGCTGAAGAGCCCCATGCTGACAAGGTTCAGACCCAGCAGGCCCGGCAGCAGGAAGGAAGCGTAGTTGGCGGAGTGCTTGTGGCCGGGGCTTTCCACCAGGATCGGGATGCGACCGGGCTCGGGGGACCCGCTGAGGCGCGCCTGGGCCACCAGCCAGGCCTGGTTCACCAGTCCCGCCGTGGCGCCCGCCTGGGCCATGAGGTAGCTGTTCAGGCGGAGCCGATAACCCGTGCCATCTCGATTCCAGCTGCGCGGCGGTCTCGCCTCTCGCCCAGCGGGCTTCGGCCTCGGCCTTCGGGAGGGACATGACCTTGAGCTGGAGGTCAGCCAGGGCCTGATCCAGGGCGGCGTCCTGAGCCCCAGGAGCCAGGGCCTGCACGCGCACCACGGAAAGCTTCGGCCCGCCACCGTCCCGGAAGATGGTGCCGAAACCCAGCAACAGGATCACCGGGAAGGCGAAGGTCCAGAACATGGCCACGCGATCGCGGCTGTAGAGCCGCCATTCCATCGCAAATTGGCGCCAGAGCATCCTAGGGCCTCTTTTCAAGGTGGGGTGTCATCACTACTCCCTCAGGCTGCGCCCGGTGCGGTGCAGGAACACGTCTTCCAGCGTGGCCCGCCGGATGTGGACCTGCTGGAAGGGGACGGCGGTGGCTTCCGCGGCTTCAAGCAACCGGGGCAGCAGGGCTTTGGGGTCCGGCGTCGGGATCTCCCACAGATCCGCGCGGCGCTCCACGGTCTGGTCCAGCCGCGCGGCGAAGGCCGTGGGCTCGGGAGCGGTTCCCTCGAAGGTCAGCTCCACGACGCTGGGAATGGCCAGATCGGCGATGAGCGAAGCCGGCGTGCCCGTGGCGATGACCTGGCCGTGGTCCATGATGGCCAGGCGGTCACAGAGCGCTTCCGCCTCGTCCATGTAGTGGGTGGTGAGCATCACCGTCCGACCCTCCGCCTTCATGCGGCGGACCACATCCCAGAGGCTGCGCCGGGCCTGGGGATCAAGCCCGGTGGTGGGTTCGTCCAGGAAGACCAGTTCGGGATCGTTCACCAGGGCCAGCGCCAGGGCCAGCCGTTGCTGCTGCCCGCCGCTGAGGGTGACGTGGTAGGCGTCCGCCTTCTCCTGGAGCTGCACGAGGTCCAGCAGCTCATCGGTGTCCCGGCGCTTCGGGTAGTAGCTGCCGTAGAGGTCCAGGGCCTCCCGGGGCGTGATCTTGTTGAAGAGGCTGGTGCTCTGGAGCTGGACACCGATGCGGGCGCGGATCTCCTGGCCCTGTTTCGCCCAGGTCAGGCCCAGGATCTCGATATCGCCCGTGTCCGCTTCGGTCAAACCTTCGATGATCTCGAGGGTGGTCGTCTTGCCGGCACCGTTGGGGCCCAGCAGACCGAAGACCTCACCCCGGGCCACGTCGAGGTCCACGCCAGCCACGGCCACCACCTTGGGGAACGCCTTGTGGAGGCCACGGATGCGGAGGGCGGAGCCGGACATGAATACCTCGGAACCCATCATCATGCCCGGCCCGGCGCCTGTGGGCACAGGGATATTCAGAGGAGGTGGGCCAGTGGAATGATCCCGAACCACAGAAGGTAGGTCAGGGCCAGGACCATGATGCCGTCGATGCGCTCGCAGGGTGCGCCGCGGCGCAGGTAGCGGAGGATGGCGCGGACCAGCAGCAGCGCGTGAGGGACAGCCAGGAAGATGACGAGTCCGCTGATCCCGCCGAAGATCCCCCGCCACTGCCAGGCCACCCCGCAGAGGGCGGCCGCCACCGCGAACGTCAGGGCGGCCCAAGCCGCCCCCCGGCGGCCCAGGAGCACCGCCAGCGTCCGCTTGGCCACGGCCCCGTCCGCCTCGTGATCCGGCAGGGCGGACAGCGTGATGGCCGAAAGGGTGGCCAGGAACAGGGGCAGGCCCACGAGCCAGGGGAACGGGTCCCGCCAGATGCCTGACTGCAGCAGGCCCCCCACGAAGATGGCCGCGAAACTGTGGGTGAGACCCACGTCCAGCTCTCCCAGGCCCCGGTAGACGAGCTTGAGGGGCGGCACGGTGTAGCCCGCGGCGAGCACCGCCAGGGCGATCATGGCCACCAGGCCCGACCCGCCGGACGGGGCCAGGGCGGCGCCCAGGACCGCCAGCCCCATGCCCAGCGCCAGGGCCAGCCCGGTCATGGCCCGCCGGACGCTCCTGGGGCCGAGCTCTCCGTCCGCCAGCACGCGGCTGCCACCGTTGAAGGGGCCGGCGTGGCGATTGAGGCGATCGGTCCCCTGATCGAACCATTCGTTGCTGACCACCGTGAGCGCCTCCATCAGAAAGAGGCACAGGTAGCCGAGCCAGTAGATCCGAGTCGAGAAGCTTCCCCCGTGCCGCGCCGCCGCCAAGGCGCCGATGGTGTAGGCCACCCAGGCCATGGGGTAGAACTGCAGGCGGAGCAGCCGCAGCCAGGCCCCGGTGCGCGCGCGGAAACGATGGCGGTGGAGGCGCTCCGGCAGGCGCCGCGCCTCTGCCCGGGCCTGTTCCAGCCACCGGGCCCGGGTCTCGGCGGTGGCGGGCTTCACGGGGCCGAAGGCGGAGATGAAGGTGGGCGCGACGCCGCAGAAGCCCAGGGTGGCGCGCCGCATGGCCTGGTGGCCGGGCTGGCGGTAGATGAGCCGGTAGACCCAGGATGGCGTGTCCATGGTCACCAGCAGGTGCGCCGAGCGCCCCTTCAGCAGCTTCGCCCAGGTGGCGGGATCCTCCTCGTTGGCCGCGAAGGCGAAGCCCGGTGTGAGTACGCGGTCCAGAAAGCCCTTGAGCAGGGCCGGCAAGGTGCCCCACCAGGCGGGGTAGACGAAGACCAGATGGTTGGCCCAGTGGATCAGCGTCTGGGCCCGGGCCAGGTCTGGCTCCAGGGCCTGGTCCCGTGGCGAGGGGTAGCGCACATTGGGATCAAAGGTGAGGCCGGCGAGATTCAGGCGCTCGACCTCGAAGCCGGCGGCCTGGGCGCCCGCCTCATACGCGCCAGCCAAGGCCCCGCAGAAGCTGTCCAGGCGGGGGTGGCCGAGGATCACGAGAACCCTTGGCGTTGCGCCTTCCGTGGATACCGCCACCTGCCCTCCGTCCGGATGGGATCGGGCCATCCTACTCCAGGGGCCAATCAGACGCGCCAGAGGCCCCAATCGGGCCGGAGGCCGGAGATCTGCCCCGCGGCGGCGTCGCGGGCCTGAGGGCTCTCGTACCGGGCCGCCCAGCAGCTGCCGGAGCCACAGAGCAGGGACTCGCCGCCGGTGTCACGCAGGGCATCGCGCACGTCGGCCAGGGGCGGGCACACCCACAGGGCCGCGCCCGTGAGGTCGTTGCGCCAGGGCGGCGCGGCGCCTTCAGGGAGGGAGGCCAGGGCTCCGGGGTGGCGATCCCCCCGGACGGCATCGGGATAGCCCACGTCCTGGAGGGCCCGGTACACGCTGGGCGTGCTGACATGCAGGCCCGGATGGACCAGCAGGATGGGTTCCAATGGCACGGGCCGCAGGGGGAACACCCGTTCTCCGCGGCCAAGTCCAAGCACGGTTCCCCCTAAGAGGAACAGTGGTACATCGCTTCCCAGGCGGGCCGCCATCCTTAGCAGCACCTCGTCGTCCAACCCCAGGTCGAACATCCGGTTGCCCAGGCCCAGGGCTGCCGCCGCATCGCTGCTGCCGCCGCCGAGTCCCGCGCCGTGGGGGATGCGCTTCTCCAGGCGCAGGGCCGCAGGCAGGGGGCGCTTCGCGGCCTCCTCCAGCAGGCGCCAGGCCTTGATCACCAGATTGGATTCGTCCGCCACCAGGCCCTCGCCTGTGGGACCGCTTATGGTGAGGGACAATTCAGCCGCAGCCTCGCCCTCCAGCGTGTCGGTCAGCTCGGCCACACCTTCCAGCACGGTGGTGACCAGCTCCAGCTCGTGGAAGCCGTCCGCCCGCCGGCCGAGCACGGCGAGGAAGCGGTTGAGCTTGGCGGGAGCCTGGATCGCGAGAACCATGGCTCCAAGGTAGCGCAACCATCCGCTACGCTCAGAGGATGGTTCTGTTCTTCCGCACCCTCTGGAAACTGCTCACGCTCTGGCGCCGTCCGGCCCTGGATCCCCTGGGCGTTTCCGTGCTCCATTTCCGCGTGTGGCCTAATGACTTGGATATGAACGTCCACATGAACAATGGGCGCTTCCTCAGCATCATGGACCTGGGACGGTTCGACCTCACCTTCAGGACGAAGCTGGGCCGGGCCATGCTTGGGAACCGCTGGAAGCCCCTGGTGGGCGGCATCACCATGCGCTACCGACGCAGCCTCGAGCTGTTCGAGCCCTTCACCCTCCATACGCGCCTGCTCGGCTGGGACGAGAAGTGGGTCTTCCTCGATCAGCGGTTCCTGAAGCAGGGCGGCGACCTCGCCGCTGAAGGCGTCGTGAGGGCTCTCTTCCGAGGCAAGGACGGCAACGTCCCCATGGCGGAGGTACTTCGCCTGATGGACTACAAGGGGCCGCAACTCGAAGTGCCGGAGGCGATCCGTCGTTGGGCCAAGGGCTAACGCGAAAAACGCGTTCGCGTTTTTCGTAGGCGCACGGGCGTAGCCCGCGCGCCTGAGAGCTGATAGCTAATGGCTGACAGCCGACTACTACAGCCCGTCCTCCAACTCGAATTCAGGATCGGGGATCGAAAGGATGTCCGGTCCATCCTTGGTGATGGCGATGTCGTGCTCGAACTGGGCGGAGAGCTGGCCGTCGCGGGTGCGGACGGTCCAGCCGTCGGGCTCCACGAGGCATTTGTGGCTGCCGAGGTTGAGGATGGGCTCGATGGTGATGGTCATGCCCGGCTCCATGCGGAAGCCGGTGCCGGGCCGCTGGTCCGCGAAGACCACCTGGGGATCCTCGTGGAGGTCCCGGCCCAGGCCGTGGCCGATGTACTCGCGCACCACGGAGTAGCCGCGCTCTTCGGCGAAGGTCTGCACGGCGGTGGCCATGTCGCCCAGGCGCTCCCCGGGGCGGCAGTGCTCGATGCCCACGAACATGGCCAGCTGGGCAGTCTGGATGAGGCGGCGGGCCTCGTCGCTGATCTTGCCCACGCCGACGGTGAGGCAGGTGTCGCCGTGATAGCCATCCAGCTTGGCGCCGCAGTCGATGGCGATGATGTCGCCCTCCTGGAGGATGTACTTGGAGGGGATGCCATGCACCACCTTGTCGTTCACCGAGGTGCAGAGGGTGGCGGGGAAGCCGTGGTAGCCCTTGAAGCCGGGCGTGGCGCCCTGCTGGCGGATGTAGGCCTCGGCCACGCGGTCGATCTCCAGGAGGCTCACGCCGGGTTTGGCGGCGCGGGCGGCCAGGCGCAGGGCGTTGGCGGCCACGCGGCCCGCCTCGCGGAGCTTGTCGATCTCCTTGCGGCTCTTGTAGCGGATCTGTTCTCGGATCAGGACCATCTTGCCCTCGATCTCCAGTCTAGCTTGGTGGCGGTAGAATGTCGGCATGGCGCGACCTACGACGATCCTGGTGACGACAGCCTTGCTGCCCCTCACGCTTGCGGCAGGCCTGCTGGCCTGTCGTGGCATCCCCTCCCGCCCCGCCTCCGTGCCTCCCGAGGCCGTGTGGTGCGCCGAGGCCAAGGAGGGTGTCTTTCTCAAGGTGGGTGGCCACCAGGGCACCCTCTGGCAGCTGGAGATCTGGGACCGGAAGGGGCAGCTCCTGGGCTCGGGCTCCTTCCGCCTGCGCGGCTTCGCCAAGGCGACGATCATCCCCGAGGAAGTGCAGGCCTGGGAGAAGGGCGTGCTCCAGCTGAAGGATGGCACCGTGCTGGTGCCTGAAGCTCCGGCTGCGCCTTGATGGCCTATACCCGCGAGGAGAAAGACTGGCTGGAGCGCGAGTGGGCCTTCCGGGCCTGGGGCCGCGCCGGCCTGCTCAGCACCGACGACTACCGGCAGGTGTTGGCCTGGGAGGCCGGCGACGTGCCCATGGATCTGGTGGTGTCAGCCCTCAACGCCTTCTTCGACCGTCGGGAGAAGCGGGAGAAGCCGCGTACCTTCGTGGCCCTCAAGCACCTCGATCGCGACGTGGCCAAGGCCGTGAAGCTACGCCAGGCGGTGGTCCGGGCGGGCCCTGAACTGGATGCCGGCAAGGGCTGGGCCCAGGTGAAGGCGCCCCTGAAGGACGATCCAGCCGCGAAGGCCGCCTTTGAAGCGTGGCAGCGGTTGCGTGCCGCGGTGCCTTCCCCGGAATCCGCGGGCTACCTGGCTCACCACGACCAGGAGCGGGAGGTCCGGGCTGCCCTGCTGGCCCTGGCAGAGGCCGCGCTGGGCCCCGCGGCCGAGGCGTTGAGATCCGACCTCCGCCAGCGGCTCGAAGCCTCCGACATGAAGGCGGGGAGCCTCGTGTGGAAGCGCGCCTGGAACCACCACTGGGCGCGCCTCGTGGCCGCGGCCTGGGACCTGCCGCTGGAGGGCGCATGACTGTTGATCCGCACTGGCAGCAGGAGCTGGAGACTCCGACGGAGCGGTTCTTCGCGGCCTTCGCGACCCAGCTCGCCCAGCCGGACGGGGTGCGCGACGGTGTGCGCGAGGCGGTGAAGACCCTCGTCCCCCGCATCGACTGGGAGGCCTACCTGCCGCACGTGCCGCACGGCATCCTCGGCCTGCGCGCGGTGCTGCGCCTCCAGCCCCTGCTGACCGAGGCGGGCTTCCATCGGGCCCTGGCGACCCAGCTGCACATGGCCGCCCACGAAGGGCGGCGGTCGCCGCAGAATCTGGCCCAAGTCTTGGCGGCCAAGGGCAGCGGCCAGTGGCGGAATCTGGAGGCCTTCATCCAGTCCCGTCGGCCCGGTCTGGCCTACGCGGAGGCCCAGGGTTTTGATCTGCCCAGCGAGGCGGATTTCCAGCGGCTGCGCGGGCTCACCGAGCTGGACATGGCCACCGTCGGGCACAAGGCCGTGGTGTGCGACCATCTCGCCGACCTCCACGAGCGGCTGGAACGGCCCAAGGCCACGGGGCGGAAGCTGTTCGGCCTGGCGGCCTGGGTGGCCGCCTCGCCCGAAGACACCTTCTGGGCCCGCCGGGCCGCCAAGCGGCTGGGAGAGGCGGGGGAGCTCGTGTCCTGGACCTCGGCGGTGCTCGACTACCCGGCCTGGGAACCGCAGGTGCGCGAGATCTGCGACCTGGGCCTGGTGGCCGTCCTGGATGGGTTCACCGCCCGGCTGAAGGGGGGCCAGGGGAGCGGGGACACACTGGCGACCCTGGTGCTGGCCGCCTCCGAAAAGCAGCTGGATGCCCGCCGCGACCTGGAGGGCAAGACCGCGTGGACCTACGTCTACCTGGCCAGCGTCGCGCGCGTCCGCCCAGCGGATCCCCGCATCTAGGCTCCTGCCGGCGTAAGCGGCACGATCAGCTTTGGAGGCTCCGAGAAGACCGCGCACCCTGCGGCCTACCCGGACATCAACTGGACAGTGCCCGAAGCCTTCAGCACGCAGGATTACCCTGTGGTGGCGTTCGATGACGCGCTGATCGACGCACTACGACGTTGAGCGGCACGATCACCGTCGCCACCCCGGACTGGACGATTGGCGTACCGAACGCCAGTACCTCGGTGCTCGACAACGACAACACAGGCGGCGGTGGCGGCGGTGGCGGCGGCGAAGACCCGCCGGGTTGCTTCGTCGCAGGCACCATGATGCGTACGCCGATGGGCTACGCCAACATCAACAGCCTGCTG
>CAVPLE010000095.1:0-8400 GCA_963705865.1 uncultured Holophagaceae bacterium
AGAATGGCCTATAAACATGACTGCCACGCTCAACCGGACACTAGTGAAAATTTGTCTATAACCAACCTGTAAGATGAGGCCAGGATCACCCAACATGACCACTACCTCGTCTTTTGGATTGGCGAAAGGGATTTTGCGCCTTTGGGCCAAGACCCACTCTGGGGACGCGGATGCTTTCCATCCATTGCTTCTCCACATGCTGGACGTGGCGGCTTGTGCCGACGCCATTCTGGCCCGGGAACCGGAATCCACCCGGAATCGCCTAGCCTCCATTCTTGGGCTGTCCTGGGAGGAAGCGCGCCCCTGGCTGCTGTTACTTATCGCCGCTCATGACCTGGGCAAGGCCTCACCCAGATTCCAGGCCAAATGGGAAAAGGCCAAGGAGGCCCTTGAGGCCCTGGGACTGCCCCTGCCTCCGAACGTGGATACACACTTCGCACACGGGATCGCCACCCTGCTGGTGCTTTCCAGCCTGCTTATGGAACGGGGCTGGCCCGAGGATCTGGCTGATCAAGTGGCTGATGCCGTAGGGTGCCATCACGGGGAGCGGGCTGCGCCCAGTGAGCGGGTAGCCCTGATTCTGGACGGCAGCCGGGAGGCCAGGATCCAGGAGCCCTGGAGGCAGGCCCGCCGCCAGCTCTTCGAGGCCCTGCTGGACACCTTCAAGCCCAGCGTTGTCCCTAAACGCTCCCGCCTCGACGGCCCGGACTTCATGCTCCTTGCAGGGCTCACGAGCTTCGCGGACTGGATTGGGTCCAATGAAGCCTGGTTCACGTTTGGTACGCCTGAAGATTGTGACGACCCTTCCGCTTGGTGGACCCTCCGACGGCAAGTGGCCGAGAGGGCCCTGGGTGAGCTGGGTTGGTGCCAGCGAAGTCCGCTTCTGGATGAACCCAAAGCGTTCAGTGAGGTCTTCCCCCGATTCTCACCACGCCCCCTGCAACAGGCCCTGGCCCAGGCCGTTCAGGAGGTCTCTGGGCCCTGCATCCTCCTCGTGGAAGCCCCCATGGGAGAGGGCAAGACGGAGGCCGCCTTCTACGCCCATCTGGAGCTTCAGCGCCGCTTCGGCCATCGGGGGCTCTACGTCGCCCTTCCCACCAAGGCCACGGGGAACGCCATGTTCCACCGAACAGAAGTCTTCCTGAAGGACATGGGGCCATCCCGGCCCCTCGACCTCCAACTCCTCCACGGCGCGACCCAGCTCAACACCTCGTTCCAGGCTCTGCGAATCAAGAACATCCATGCGGATCATGGGCGGATCCAGGAAGGAGAGGTTCGGGCCTCGGAGTGGTTCACCCACAAGAAACGCGCACTGCTTTCGGAGTACGGCGTCGGTACGATCGACCAGGCCCTGCTGCCCATCCTTCCCGTTCGCCACCAGTTCGTGCGTCTCTGGGGACTGGCCAACCGTGTAGTGGTTTTCGACGAAATCCACGCCTACGATACCTACACGGGGACCCTGCTCATCCACCTTCTGGACTGGCTCCTGGCCCTCGGCTCTTCCGTTGTACTGCTCTCTGCCACGCTACCGCCCCGGTTCCGGCGGGAGCTGGCGCGAAGGGTGGGTGGCGAGTTGCCAGAAGCTGAGGCTCCCTACCCGCGCCTCACGGTCTTCCAGTCAGGGGCGGTGGAGCAGATCTCCATCGCGGCGGATCCTTCCCGCCGCCGGAGCATCCGCCTGGAGGCCCTTGCGCCCGACCTGCCCCAGATCCAGGCCGAGTTGACCACCCGGATCGCCGGGGGTGGACTGGCCCTGGCCCTCCTCAATACCGTCCAACGGGCCCAGGACCTCTACCGCCTCTTCCCGCAGGGGGAACCCATCCTGCGCAACGGCACCCCCGTGGGCAAGCGACTTCCAGATGGCCTGGAGGTCTACCTTTTTCACGCACGCTTCCCGGCAGATCTGCGTCAGGTTCGGGAGGATCATGCCCTGGAACAGTTCGGCCCCATGGGCAGCCGCGAAGGCCGGAAGCTGCTCATCGCCACCCAGGTGGCCGAGCAGAGCCTAGACCTGGATTTCGACCTCATCCTGACCGACCTCGCCCCCGTGGATCTACTGCTCCAGCGGGCCGGGCGCCTGTGGCGGCACGAACGCGACAACCGCCCCATGCCGGAACCCTGCCTCCTGGTGGCGGGGCTCACAGGTGATGAACCGCCCGGTTTCGGGGCTCCCCTCTGGTGGGGCAAGGTCTATCGCGAAGATCTGCTTTTGCGGACTTGGTGCTTGCTGAGAGAACGCGAGACCTTCCAGCTTCCAGATGAAATCGACACCCTGGTCCAGGCGGTGTACGAGAACGAAGTAGCTGTACTGGCCTCGCTCGAAACCCGCCTGGAGAAAGCGGAGGAGGAGGGCGAAGGCCTTTCTTTCGCCCACCGGACTCTGGCCAACCAGGCCGTGATCGAGTTGGGAAACTGGGACGACTCCTCCCGTTTCACCAAGGACGATGAAGACGAACCCGGCAGACACCCCAGCCTGATGGCCCAGACGCGCCTGGGGGAGCCTTCGGTCGTCGTGGTGCCCCTGCATCCCCGGGATGCATTCGACCCGAAGACCTCGCCCGATACAACCCTGGCGCGGGCGTGGTCCCTGCGCTCCCTCAGCCTGTCCCGCAAAGGCATCGTCCAGAAACTTGTGGCCCTCGGAGTGCCTGAAGGTTGGCAACAGTCACCCCTGCTCCGCACCACCCACCCGATGCATCTCGATGATGAAGGGCGGTGGATCGAGAACCCGGCTGTCCGTCTGGATGACGAGCTGGGGCTGTGTTTTGAATCCAAGGAGGTCGAATGAACGCTTTCAACCTGTTTGATGAAGCCTGGATTCCCGTTCGATTCCCCAATGGCCACCGGGCCGAGTTGGGCATCCGTGACACCTTGCTCCGGGCCAAGGAGATTACTGCCATCGAGGATCCCTCGCCTCTGGTGGTGGCTGCCCTCCACCGCTTCCTTCTCGCCCTGCTCTACCGCGCCCTGGACGGGCCCACCGACAAGGAGCAGGCCAAAGTGTTGTTCAGAGAAGGCTTCCCCAGAGAAAAAATCACGACTTACCTCGACAAGTGGCGGGAACGCTTCTGGCTGTTCCATGAACAGTGGCCCTTTGGGCAGAACCCGCTTGTTCCTGGCGACAAAACTGAACCATGGAATAAGCTGACCGCCGAATTCAACCCCACGAAGAACAAGTTGCTCTTCGATCACACGAACACGGCAATTCCGGAAGAACGGCACGCGAGCGAGTGTGCACGTTGGATCTTGGCCACCATGTCCTTCTCGATTAGCGGTGGCCGAGGTTACTTCCCATCGCCATCTGCGAATGGAGTGCTGTGTATTCCGTTGGGAAGGGACCTCCAAAAGACACTGAGCTATGGTCTCGTTCCTCAAAATCGAGAGGTGCTGCTCTACGACCTTCCGATTTGGGAACGTGACCCTGCTCCATTGCCTTTGACGACCACGAAAAGGATCGCCTCGGGATTCGCTGATCTCTATACCTGGCAACCTCGGATGGTTTGTCTTGAGAAAGCGCAATCCGGAAACGTCTCATGCATTCGTTTTGTGTCGGGTGAAGGATTCGATAACCCGTCTCAGAGTTCCGATCCAATGCAGCCTTACAAGCTTGACAAAGAAACAGGGAGATCTGCGATTCAGTTCAGAGCGGAACGCGGAACCTGGAGAGATTTCGCATCTCTTCTACCCGACGCTGAAAAACTGGCGCCGCTCACCATTCAGAATGCGATCGATCTAGCCGGACGGAAGGTTGAGAACCTTCCGGAATCGATCCTGGTGTTGGGGTTGAGATATGACCCTCCCAACGCAAACCTCGATTTCTGGCGCATGGAACGCTTTGAATTGCCCAAATCGGTCGCGGGGAATGACGATCTTCGGAAGGAAATCCGTGGATTCCTTCAACGCGCCGAGGATGCCCAGAAATCCCTTTGGAAAGCATGCACCAGTTTCGCTAGGGATCTTGTGAGTCGCGGCTCCCGCGACCCCGACAAGAAGGACACCAAAGCCTTCGTGGACCAGATGATTCCAATCCCCCTCTACTGGTCCATCCTCGAGGCCCGATTCCACGATCTTCTTCATGCCTACACTCTGGACATGTCCGAGAGCGAGATCACGCTCCAGTGGCTCGAAGCGGTACGGGATGCCCTGACCGAAGGCTGGGAGCAGCACCGGGCTTCGGTTTCCATGGAAGATGCCTGGACCATCCGGGCCCTTGTGAAGGCTGAAGGTCCTCTTCGGAAGGAACTCCATGCGTTGAACCAGGAGATCGTCAACTTCAAACCTGCCCCGCAGAAGGAGGATGCATGAGCGCATTCATCGAGTGGCTGGAAAGCCTGAATAAGAAGGACACCAAGGTGCGGGCTGTGCTTCGGCGAAGCCTGGCTTTCGAGCCAGGAACGTTTCCGGCCGCTTTCCCTTATGTCGAGCCTTTCGTCAAAGCCGATGGGCACATCCGGGACATGCACTATCTGGTGGCGGGCCTATGGGCTTCCCATTGGCGAGAGGAACGCGGCGAGAAGGTATTGAGCTTTGGCGATGCGGCCGCACGCCAGAAGATCGCTAGTGGATCCAGCAGCCTCGAAAGTCGTTTCATCAGCCTTCTGGATTCTGATGTTGGCCAGTTGCCCCATCGCCTGCGCCAGATGGTGGCCCTGCTCAAGGACCAGCCCTTAGATTTCGGCGCCATGCTCGAGGACCTACGCAATTGGGACCAACCAAACAAGCGCACTCAGAACCGATGGGCCCGGGACTTCTACCGCGCCCTGGAACCCGCTAACTCCCTCACCCAGTCCAGTTCCGCCAAGGAGTCCCAGCCATGAAGACCCTGATCGAGATCCACACCCTTCAGAATTTCGCCCCCTCCAACCTGAACCGGGATGATACCGGCGCCCCCAAGGATGCTTTCTTCGGAGGCACACGCCGCGCCCGTATCTCCAGTCAGTGCCTGAAGCGCGCCGTGCGGCAGCACTTCAAGTCGCTGGTGGAGGGTGGAAGGCTCAACGGGGAGGATATGGGCGACCGGACCAAGTTGCTGTTGAATAAGGTCACATCTCAGTTGGAGGCCTTGGGCCGCCAGCCTGAGGAAGCCAAAGAGAAAGTAAAGCTGGCCCTGGCCGCTGTGAGCCTGACGGTGAAGGAGGACGGTAAGACTCAGTACCTTCTTTTCCTTGGTCATAGGGAGATCCAGGCCATTGCCCAGGTCATCCACGAAAACTGGGACACCATCGCGCCGCCCGAAGAGGGAGCCGAAGGCAAGAAGGCAGGCAAAGCCAAGAAGGATGCGGCCAAACAGGCCGATCCGGAGCTGAAGAAGGCGCTGGATTCCATCTTCGACGGCGGGAGGGCCATGGACATCGCGCTCTTCGGCCGCATGCTCGCCGACATGCCCGAAAAGAACCAGAACGCCGCCTGCCAGGTGGCCCATGCCATCTCGACCCATGCGGTGGAACGCGAATTCGATTTCTACACGGCGGTGGACGACCTCAAGCCCGAGGACACGGCTGGGGCGGACATGATCGGCACGGTGGAATTCAACTCGGCCTGCTTCTACCGCTACGCTGTGGTGGACTGGGCGAAATTGCTGGAGAACCTCCAGGAGGATAGAACGCTGGCTGCCAAGGCCCTGCGGGCTTTCCTGGAGGGTTTTGTGGTGTCGGAACCCACGGGCAAGCAGAACAGTTTCGCCGCCCACAACCCGCCGGAATTCGTTGCCATATCCGTGCGCCGCGAGGGGGCTCCGCGCAACCTTGCCAACGCGTTCGAAACGCCCGTACGGGGCCGGGAGGGACTGACCGTGATTTCGGCCCAGCGCCTAGTGGATAAGGCCAAGCAGCTTCAGGCGGCTTACGGGGGAGGTGGAAGCACCTTCGTCCTGAACCTGGCCCAGGCGAAGGTCGAGGGCTTCGGAGAGCCCGTGGATTCCCTTTCGGCCCTTCTCGACAAGACCCTGACAGCGGTGCAGGGGTAGCCATGGCCACCCTCCTGCTCCGCCTGGTGGGCCCCATGCAGTCCTGGGGCACCACCAGCCGTTTCACCCAGCGGGATACCCGGAATGAACCCAGCAAGTCCGGCGTGATTGGGCTCCTGGCCGCCGCTCTGGGCATCCCCCGCGAGGATTGGACTGACCTGGAGCCCCTGACCCGCCTGGCCATGGCCGTGCGTCATGACCAACCCGGGATGTCGAAGAAGGACTACCAGACTGCGGCGTGTGCCTCCTCGGATGTCATCATCCGTGCGGATGGAAGTCTGGCTAAGGATGGAGGTGTCGTTTCCGACCGCTTCTACCTCGCCGATGCCGCCTTCCTGGTGGGCCTGGAATCTCCGGATCGTTCCCTTCTGGAAAAAGCCCATGCCGCCATCCGAAATCCCGCCTGGCCCCTTGCCCTAGGCCGGAAGTCCTATGTGCCCTCGGAGTCCATCTGGATCGAGGACGGATTGAATGACGCGCCCCTGCTGGAGGCCCTCCGGACCCATCCATGGCTAGGCTCCAAGCGCCCTTGGGAATCGTTTCCCGAGAGACTCCGCGTTTCCCTGGAGTCGGCAGACGGTTCAGGGCTGATGGTCATGGACCAGCCTCTGTCTTCTTTTTCGGAGCGCCGTTTCGGAGCCCGCTTCATCCACTCAACCTGGGTTCCGTGCCCCAAGGAGGCCGCCCATGTTCCTGCATAGGCTCCATCTGAACTCACGGAACCGCGAGGCTCGCCGGGATCTGGCCGATCCCTATGAACTGCACTCCACCCTTTGTCGGGCCTTTTCCAGCCCTGAAGAGGCCTGTCCTCCCAACGCTTTCCTTTGGCGCCTGGAACCTGAAGCGGATCCCGAAGGCCATCCGCGCATCCTGGTGCAGAGCCGTGATCTGCCCCGATGGGACCGCATCGAGGTGCCGGGCTGGTTCGCCAGGGATCCCGATCCTGCGGTGAATCTGGTCCACCGGCTTGCTCTCGAAAAACTTCTGGTGGGGAATCGGTTTCGTTTTCGCCTACGGGCCAACCCTTGCGTCATGCGGGAGGGAAAGCGACTGGGGATTCTGCGCCAGGATGCCCAGGAGGCCTGGATCCTGCGGAAGGGAAAGGATCAGCACGGCTTTACCGTCCCCGTTCTGGCGAGCTTCGACCTGGATGAAGCAGGCCCCCAACGGGCGGACGTACGCATTTCCCAGGAGCAGATGCTCCGGGGGCGGCAGCGCTCAGGGCACGAGATCCGAGTCTTTTCCGCGCTCTACGATGGCACCCTGACCGTCACAGACCCCGCGCGCTTCCGCGAGGCCCTGCAAAGCGGCATCGGCCACGGCAAGGCCATGGGGCTGGGCCTGCTTTCCGTAGCACCCATCCCGTGAGGATCGAATCCAACCCCATTCCCTTGAAGGAGCGAGCCACCATGCTCTGGCTCCAGCGAGGAAACCTGGATGTTCAGGATGGCGCCCTGGTACTCATCGACAAGGAAGGGATCCGCACCCACATTCCCGCAGGCGGATTGGGGTGCATCCTCTTGGAGCCAGGCATCCGCATCACCCATGCCGCTGTGGCTCTGGCAGCAGAAGTGGGGTGCTTGCTCCTCTGGGTGGGAGAAGGAGGCGTGCGCCTCTATTCAGCGGGTCAGCCGGGCGGGGCTCGCTCCGATCGCCTGCTCTACCAGGCCAAGCTCGCTCTGGATGACGAACTTCGTCTGAAAGTGGTCCGGGCCATGTACCGCTTCCGCTTCCAGGAGGAACCCCCAGCGCGACGCAGCATCGAGCAGTTGCGGGGCATCGAGGGCGTGCGGGTACGGACGATGTATAAGCTCCTGGCGCAGCAACATGGCATCTCCTGGGAGCGGCGAAGCTACGACCCGGATCACTTCGAAGATGGCGACCCCGTGAACAAGTGTTTGAGCACGGCCACCCACTGCCTGTATGGCCTGTGCGAGGCGGCTGTTCTCGCAGCGGGTTATGCACCGGCCATCGGTTTCATCCACTCGGGCAAGCCGCTCTCCTTCGTGTACGACATCGCCGACCTCTTCAAGTTCGAGACCGCCGTTCCAATTGCATTCAAGGTTGCGGCTTCCAACCGTGGCGACCCAGTCCGGGAAACGCGGATCTACTGCCGCAATAGCTTCCGCAAGCACAACCTGTTAGAACGCATCATCCCTACCATCGAGCAGGTTCTGGCCTCCGGGGGCATCGAACTGCCCAAGCCTCATGCGGAAGCCGTGCCCATCGCCATTCCGAACAAGGAGCCGACCGGAGATGCTGGTCATCGTGCTTGAGAATGCTCCGCCCCGCCTCCGGGGCTACCTCACACGGCTTTTCCTGGAGATTCGGGCCGGAGTCTACGTGGGGGAGTACTCTGAGAGGGTCCGGGAGCGCGTGTGGGACGTGGTGGAAAAGGAACTGGAAGGGGGAGATGCGGTGATGGTCTGTGGCGC
>CAVPLE010000096.1:0-48260 GCA_963705865.1 uncultured Holophagaceae bacterium
ATGAGAGGTTGACAAACTTTGGGGGGGTAGCGTGAACCAACTTTTCCAAAGGAGGGTTTAATGTCGAATAAACTTGTGCTTCTATTTCGCAGAGTCTGGGGCATAACACTGTTGCTGATACTGAGTGCGGCTGGAGCAAGAGCTCTTAATGCCTACACGTGCTCGGACTGCACTGCCGATGCCTGGGGTTGTATTGCAACTGAAGATACCCTCACTTGTTATTACGATTACGGCACGGTGAAGGTCGTCCGGCAGAAAGCCCCTTGAGTAGGAGATGAGCGTGAATTTCTTAGCACGTATCTTGTATCTGGCTTGTTTTATTATCGCTTGGCCAGTCGCCGCCCAAGCGCCGATGCCGGTGGGATCACTCTCTCCCTTTTGTGGGGAGGTGAAGTCCTTCCAGGAGGCTCGGGAATCCCCGATGGCATTCGATGCCTCCAAAGCTCCTGGGGGGCAGGTGTTCTTCCTGAGAAACCATGATTTGTATGCCTGGAACATGACGGATCGGGGGCGTCGTTTTGTCCAGGTGAAGGCGGTTCCTGTGGCGGCCGATTCGGAAGGCCCGCTGGATGTCACCAAATATAGGGATGGGCAGTTCTGGCGCCGGCGAGGCAAGTCGGTCCTCCGCTTTGACGACTCGCTGAAGCGTTGGTGGACGGCCCTCCAATCCGAACGGGACTTCTCTACCTTCGACGTGAGTTTCGATGGGCGAGTGGTATTGGTCGGTACCGAAAAGAACCTGATCGAGGTCTACGAGGCTGGCGCCAAGGAACCGCTGGCCACAGAGGCCTATCCCAAGATCGAGGTTGACGCGCCCACCCGGGAACTCCTGGGGTTTTATTGGGATGAATTCGTGACCTCCGCTCAGGATGAATTTCTGATCATCTATGCTCCTGGCTGTGGACGAATGTTCCTGTACGACACCCATGGCCGCGCACTTAAGGAGGCCAGCACGCCCTGGAAACCGTTCGATCCGGCATCCGCCAAGGTCATGGCGCAGGAGAACCGGCTCATTGTTCTCAATGGCTTCCCCGGCAGGCACTGTATCCAACTCCTACCTGGCGAAGGACAGAATGCGGTCGTCGCCTACCAGATCGTCACCATGGAGGCCAAACAGACCAAGGGACCCGATGGCCGGCCGAGGATCACACAGACGCGCAACACCGAGAAGAATCACGTCCACTGGTACCGTTGGAATTTGGTGGACAACGCGATGGAGCCAGTGGAGGAAATCCCCAGCATGAAACTCCCCGTCTGGCTCAATAGCCAGGACCGACCCATACCTCTCCTGCCCTTGCTCGATCAGGTCGGATCGGCGGATCTGCAACGAAAGCCGTAAAGAATGAGGGCAGGCCTCCATGCGGAGGCCTGCCCTCTCATGACGGTGCTGTCTTCAGGGATGGGCGCTGGCGCTTGTCTCAGCCCGCCTGCTTCACCAGGGTGGCGAACTTGACGGGGTCCAGGCTGGCGCCGCCCACGAGGCCGCCGGCCACCTCGGGAATATCGAGCAGCTCGGGGAAGTTCTCCGGGGTGATGCTGCCGCCGTACAGGATGGGCACCGGGCCGAAGTTCTGGTTCATGAGCGTGACGATCCTCGATTTGATGAAGGCATGGGCCTGGCGGATCTGGCCCACGTCGGCACGCAGGCCGGTACCGATGGCCCAGACGGGTTCGTAGGCCACCCAGAGGGGCGTGGGGCCGGTGCGGGCCAGAATGGAGAGCTGGCGGTCGATGACTTCCAGGGTTCGGCCCTGCTGCCGCTCCTCAAGGGTCTCGCCCACGCAGAGCAGGGGGAGCAGGTTCCAGTCGCGGGCGGCCTTCACTTTGGCCACCAGAGCCTCGTCCGTCTCGCCGAAGAGCTGGCGGCGTTCGCTGTGGCCCAGGATCACGCCAGAACAGCCCGCGTCCTGGAGCTGGGGCATGGAGATCTCGCCCGTGTAGGCGCCGTTCGGTTCCGCGTGGCCGTTCTGCCCGAACACGCGCACCTGGCGGCTCCGGAGGCTGTCGGCCACCGGGCGGATGAGGTGGTAGGGAGGTGCGATGGCCGCCGTCACCGAGGGGGATTGGGTGAAATCCGCAAGAAAGGTTTCGCAGAAATCGCGGGCCTGTTCGGACAGGAAATTCATCTTCCAATTGGCGACGACGAAGCGCATGAAACCTCCAGTTTGGTGCAGGGCTGGACGACGGCAGCATCATCGGGCAGGGCCCGCGGGAGCGAACTAGAGGCTATCAGCGATCCGGTATCCAGGCATACCCTGCCCACATGCGTCGGCACCGGAGAACCATGCCACGGCCCGCCGGGAAGGCTTGGTTCCCCAAGGGGGTTCTCGGTCGCTCAGCGTTGAAGAGCGGCCACGCCCGGCAGTTCGAGGCCGCTGAGGAACTCCAGGCTGGCGCCGCCTCCCGTGGAGACATGGCTCATCCGGGCGGCCACGCCGGCCTTGTTCACGGCGGCCACGCTGTCGCCGCCCCCCACCAATACGAACGCGCCCCTGTCCGCGGCCTCGGCCAATTCCTCCGCCATGCTCAGGGTGCCGGCCGCGTATGAGGGCATCTCGAAGACACCCATGGGGCCGTTCCAGAGCAGTGTCTTCGCCGCGCGGATCTCGGCTGCGTAGGTGGCCACGGTTTCAGGGCCGATGTCCAGGGCCATGCGGTCAGCGGGGATGTTCTGGTCCACGGTGATGGCACAATCCGCGTCTTCCCTGAACTCAGAAGCGGCCAGATGATCCAGGGGCAGCAGCAGGCGAGTGCCCTTGATCCCGGCCTGCTTCAGCAAGTCCAAGGCCAGGTCCAGTTTGTCCTCTTCGCAGAGGCTCTTGCCGATCTGGAAGCCCTGGGCCTTGAGGAAGGTGAAGCCCATGGCGCCGCCAATGAGGATGGCGTCGGCCTTGCCGAGGAAGTTCTGGATGAGTTCGATCTTGTCGCTCACCTTGGCGCCGCCGAAGATCACCACCAGCGGTTTTTCCGGGTTCTCCGTGACTTTCCCAAGGGCCTTCAGCTCCTTCTCCATGAGGAAACCCGCGGCCACACGGTCCTTGGGGAAATGCGCGACCATGCCGCTCACGGAGGCGTGGGCCCGATGCGCCGCGCCGAAGGCGTCGTTCACGTAGGTGTCCGCCAGCTTCGCCAGGCTGGTAGCGAAGTCATCGTTGTTCTTGGTCTCACCCTTCTCGAAGCGCAGATTTTCAAGCAGGAGCACCTGGCCCGGCCGCAGGGCGGCGGCCTCGGCTTCCACGGCTGAGCCATTCACGTAGCTGGCCAGGCGGCAGTCGAAGCCCTGCTCCTGCAACCAGGCAGCCACCGGCGCGGCGCTGAACGCGGCCTCGAAACCCTTGCCCTCGGGCCGGCCCAGATGGGAGGCCAACACCACCGAGGCGCCGCCGTCCAGCAGGCACTTCAGGGTGGGGAGGGTCTCGCGGATGCGGGTGGCATCCGTGATGCGGCCCTCTTTCAGCGGCACATTCAGATCAGCCCGGAGAAAAACCCGGTGGCCCTTGACGTTGAGATCCCGAACCAACTGGAAGCCCATGGCTGCTCCTTGCAATTGGAACCTTCCATTCTGACGGAAGACGGGGCTATCAGCTATCAGCTGTCAGCCTCTTCTCGAAGATGCCGATCCAGCGGGGGCTGTCTTCGCTGAAGGCCTCGCCGGTGTAGGCGCCCATGACGCTCCGCAAGCGCAGGCCCGCGGTGGCGGCCATTTCCTGGAGAGCCGCGGGCTGGTAGAGACGGACGCTCTCCATGGCCTCGCGAGTCTCCCCGGTGTCCAGTTGCGTGAGCGTCATGCGCTTCACGATGCGGTCCCCTTCGATGGCGCGGCGGCTCAGGATCCGTACCCCGGCACGCTCCAGCGTGTCTTCGGGGACCAGGGAGCGCACCACCAGCCCCGCGTTGAGATAGTCCATCACCAGCGCCCCGCCGGGGCGGAGACGACGTCCCAGCTCCAGCATCAGCTCGCGGTTCTGGTCATCAGAGAAGTAGCCGAAGGGCGTGAACCAGAGGCAGATGCCAGAGAGCGAGTGGTCCTTCACGGGCAGCATCCGCATGTCGCCACGCAGCAGCCAGGAGCGCAGGCCCGTGGGGGCCAGGCGCAGCAGGGCCCGGGAGAGGTCCATGCCGAAGGCCATGGGATTGGCCCGGCGCAGGATCTCGAGGTGTCGTCCAGTGCCGCAGCCCAGATCCAGCACCGGCCCCTGGCCCAGCTCCGGGGCCACGCGCAGAGCCTGGCTCACGGCCAGACGAGCCTCCTCCGCGTCCCGGTGGGCGTAGAGCAGGGCATAGTCTTCGTCGAACCACGCTTCGAACCATTTGGCCAAGGCAGCGACCTTTGAAAAACCCAGGGTATCCAATGGCGGAGCCCCGTGCCGCCAGAGAAGGCGAAAAGGCCGGGTGAGGTAGAATGGAACGGCAAAGGAAAACCATGCAACGCCCTGAGCGCCTTGAAGACCAAGTCCACTTCCTCCTCTCGACGATCGTGCAGCGTGAGCTCCGCGATCCCGAGCTCGGCTTTGTGACTCTCACAGCGGTCCGTCTTTCGCCTGACCGCAGCGTGGCCAAGGTGTATTTCACCGTGCTGCCCGCGAACGGCGGGGACCAGGAGGCCCAGGATGGTCTCACTCGCAAGGCCCTGGGCCGCGCCGCGGGGTTCCTGCGCAGCCAATTGGCCTCGCGCCTCAAGATGAAGCGGGTGCCAGAACTGCGCTTCTTCCCGGACGGCACCTTGGAAGACGGCAACCACATGGAGACACTGCTCGCCGAAATCGAGCAGGAGCGGGCTGCGCGGCCTGTGGATCCGGAAGCGGAAGAAGCCTGAATGGTCGAGTCCGGCATCCACCTCGTCCACAAGGCCGTGGGCCAGAGCAGCTTTGACGTGATCCGCGGTTTCAAGCGCCAGGCCTTCGAGGCAGGGCAGAAGAAGCTGGCCCTGGGCCATGGCGGCACGCTGGACCCCTTTGCGGACGGCCTGCTTTTGGTGCTGGCGGGCCAAGCCACCCGACTGATGGAACTGATGCATCCGCTACCCAAGACCTACGTGGCCGAGGTTGCCTGGGGTGTGGAGACCGATACCTGCGACCTGCACGGGAAGCCGGTGTCCGAGAACATTCCCACGGGCCTGACGCCGGAAGTCCTGGCCGCCGCCCTGGCGCCCTTCCTGGGCTGGACGGACCAGGTACCCCCCGCCACCAGCGCCAAGAAGATCGACGGCGAGGCGGCGTACAAGAAGGCCCACCGTGGCGAGGAAGTGGTGATGAAGCCCTGCCGCGTGTTCCTGCTCTCCGCCCGCTGGATCGCCCACGACCTGCCCCAGCGCAGCACCCTGGCACTCACCTGCCGGGGCGGCTTCTACGTGCGCAGCCTGGCCCGGGACCTGGGCCGCGCCCTGGGCTGCGGTGCCCACCTCACGGCCCTTCGCCGCACCGCCATCGGCCCGTGGACCGATCCTGGAGAAGGCCGGGAGAGCCTGCTCACGGGAGCCGATCTGCTGCCCTGGTGCCCGTCACGCCTGCTTTCGGATGCAGAGGCTGATCACCTGGCCCACGGCCGCGCCATCCCCACGGGCGAAGGCCAACCTGCCACCTGGGCCATGCCCGAGGGTTTCCCCGACCCCGGGGCGCCCCTGCGGGCCATGCACGATGGACGCCTCGTAGCCCTGCTCAAACCCAACGAAGCTGGGCTGAGGACTTTCGCGAATTTGCGGGGCGGGTTGTAAAGCTCGGAGGACTCAGGGGGCGCGGAAATGTTCCTGTCCAGGGTGGCAGGTGGACGTTCCCGGTGCAGCGATGGTCCAGGGGTGGCTGGCCGGATCGTGGGTGACGGGGTGTCACCCCGGTGGGCCCAATCCAAGGCAGCCGGAGGTTGCTGGGGTTCCCACCAGAACCATGGCGGACCGGAAAGTCGGGGGAGGTGAAAAAGGTATGCTCGGACGAGATGTTCACGGCCCGATGAGGACAACCGTATAAACTTTCCACTCAACTCGGCGACTTATATGCTGGATGCATTCCGGAGCAGATCATGTCCTCTAAATCGTCTTTCATGTCCATCTCTGCCTGGGTGCTGATGGGCCTGAGCTTGGCTCAAACCTCTACCGTCATGGCTCAAGCCCACTCGTCTGCCCAATTTCGTCAGTACAAGGCCCTGAACCCCACCATCGAACGAGCGCTCCAAGCGGTGAGGAATGGCCGATTCGAAGAAGCCAAGACGATGTTGAAACCGTGCATCGACAGGGTCCCAGATCATTTTGAAGCCCACTACCTCTTAGCCCTGATGGACTACGAAGTTCGCGACTTTGCCAGTGTCCTCGCACATCTGGATATTGCTGAGCGTGCCTTGAGTGCTCTTGACCGAGACTATCGGGGGTTGGAGGCCGAAATGAAGGCTCGGACAGAGTCTGAGCAGCGGGAGGCGGATGATAACCTCCGTACGGCCCTCTCCCGGACCACTGATCCCACGGGATTCGCTGCCACCAAAATCGCAGGCTTGCAGAGGGATGCGAAGGTGGCGAAGGCTCAGAATAAACCGGTTCAGGGTTTGGAAAGCCCCTACGGCGTCCCCGCCGACTACTGGTATCTCCGGGGGAATGCCTTGCTTCGGTTGGGGAGACGGGAGGAAGCCAGGAGTGTCTATCGGAAGGCGGTGGGCGTTGATGCCAGCCATGCGAATGCCTGGAACAACCTCATCGCTCTCAGCCTGGGCGCCAAGGACATGACCAATGCCCGCGCGGATCTTGCCAAGGCTGAGGCCGCGGGTGTCAGCATTCGCCCGGAATTGAAAAGGGCGGTACGGGAAGTTCAGTGAAATGCCTCTTGACTGCGATGGATTCCAGGGGGGCGGGATTCCGGGGATAGGTCCGCCGGGTGTCTCCAGTTCCAGGTGAAGTTCAAACGGCCCGGCAGATGGACCTGGCGGTGTCGTACGTCAGGAACCTGACCATGCCCCCTCCCGGAGGACCCGACTGCTCATGATGAACCTGCCACGGCAGGTGGCCTAATTGGCCCTGGCATCCTCGAGTTGGGGGAAGCAAGGGCTCTTGGCTATCCTCTTGGGCGTTCTTATACCCATTCGCGTTCAATCGTAAAAGAATCCACCACGGAGGCACAGAGCATGGGCACACGGTAGGCGGCGGGCCAGGATGTCCCAAAAGGATCCGGGCCCGCCGCCTACCGTGGCTTCCGGCTTGGCCGGAAGCGGCCTTCGGCCTGCCCATGACGGAGGATCACCGAGGCCTCCGTGCCTCCTCTGTGGCCTCGGTGTCTCCGTGGTGGATCTCTATCTTTGAACGCTACCTGGTATTAATCCTGTGCGGGCACTCGGGCCGCCAGATCATCAAGGACGGTCAGCATGTGCTGACATTCCTCGCAGCTGGTGTGGGGGCTGCCGCAAGGGAAGCCGTCGCTCTGCATCCCCAGGCACCGGGGTTGCTGGACGAAGCGCACCAGGTCCCCGAAGAGGCCGGAGACCTTGGCGCGGAGCGGGCTGTCCGGGATCTCCCGGAGGGCCATGACGATCTTCCATTCCTCGGCGCTGAGGGTGGTCTGGATGGCGATGTCCGTCATGGCTGCCTCCTGGGAGATGCCGGCGTTACTGGTGGTCGAGCGCTTCCACGGACTTGATGCCCCAAGCGAAGGCTTCTTCGTTGAGGGGGATCAGGGCGCACTTGTCCTTCAGGGCCGTGCGGATCGCGCCGAGCAGGGTGTCCTTGGGGAAGATGTTCGTGGCGGCCTGGAGGGCGCCCAGGGCCACGATGTTCTTCACCACGGCCTTGCCCAGGTCGGTGGCGATGCCCGTGAAGGGCACGGGGAACATCTTGATGCTGGGGTCCAGCACGGGGGCCTCGGTCACCACGGAGCTGTCGTAGATCACGAAGCCGCCCTTGCGGACCGTGGCGCCGAACTTGGCGAGGCTGGGGGTGTTGAAGGCGATGAGCACCTGGGGATCCGGGGAGCCGGGATTCAGCACCTCATCCTCGGCCACATGGACGTCGGCGTAGGACGTGCCGCCGCGGCTCTCGGGGCCGTAGCTGGGGATGTGCGTGGCGTCGAAGCCCTCGCTGATGGCGGCCCGGGCGATGAGCATGGCCGCGGTCTGGGCGCCGTCGCCGCCGGAGCCGGCGAGCTTCAATGAGATGTCATGGGCCGCCAGGTGGGTGGGGAAGCCCTTGCAGAAGCGCTCGGGATGGTCGGATGTGGCGCCGGCCAGGCTGAGGATCTTCTCACCCTTGAAGCAGGGCGCGTTCCGCTTGAACCAGGGATCGACCGTGATGTCCTTCTTCACCCCCAGCGGGAACACAGGCTCCATGCACTCCTTGACCCACTTCTCCGTATCCTCGGGGTTCATCTTCAGGTGGGTGGGACATTCGGACAGCACCTCGATGAAGGAGTAGCCCTTGCCCTCCATCTGCAGCTTGATGGCCTTCTGGATGGCCTTCTTGGCCTTGATGCGCTGCTTGGCATCGTAGAGGGCCACCCGCTCCACATAAACAGGACCGTCGAGGCCCGCGATGAGCTCGGCCATCTTGATGGGCTGGCCGTTGTATTCGTTGCGGCCCGCCGGGCTGGTGGTGCTGGTCTGGCCCATCAGCGTAGTCGGGGCCATCTGGCCGCCGGTCATGCCGTAGATGGCGTTGTTGATGAAGATGACGGTGATGGGGGCGCCGAGCTGGGCTGTGGCCACAGTCTCCGCGAGGCCGATGGAGGCCAGGTCGCCGTCGCCCTGGTAGCTGATGACCACGCTCTCGGGGTTGGCGAACTTGTGGCCGAGGGCGACCACGGGCGCGCGGCCATGGGCCGCCTGGCTGTTGCCCACATCGAAGTAGTAGTAGAGGAACACGGAGCAGCCCACGGGGCTGATGGCCACCGTGCGGTCCTGGATGCCCAGCTCGTCGATGGCGTCGGCCAGGTACTTGTGGGCCAGGCCGTGGCCGCAGCCGGGGCAGTAATGGGTGGCGTGGCCCTTCAGGCCCTCGCCGTGGGAGTGGCGCTCGAACTTGTCGTAGAAGACGCTGGCTTGGCTCATGCGAGCACCTCCTTCCGGCCCAGGACCCGGGTCATGATTTCGCTCTGCTGGGGCAGGATGCCGCCCATGCGGCGTACGGACTCGATCTCGGGGAACTGGCGCACACCGGCCTTGCTGAGGGCGAGGCGGATCTCGTCCTCCAGCTGGCCGGCACTGGCCTCCACCACCACGAGGCGCTGGGCGCCGTGGATGGCGGCCTTCAGCTCTTCCACGGGGAAGGGCCAGAGGGTGATGGGCCGGAAGAGACCGGCCTTGATGCCCTGGTGCCGCAGGTCCTGGACCGCGCCCTTGGCGGTGCGGGCCGGGGTGTTGCAGGCGATGAGCACCACTTCGGCGTCGTCGCACAGGAAGGATTCGGAGCGCGTCTCCACCTGCATGGCTTCGTACTTGGCGTTCAGGTGGACATTGTGCGCCTCGAGATCACTCTCCGTGAGGAAGATCGAGGTGATCACGTTCTTGCGGTGCATGGCGTCGCCGTAGACCGCCCACTTCGGGATGCCGGGTTTGATCATGGTCTCGGGCAGCTGCACCTTGCCGGTCATCTGGCCCAGGTAGCCGTCGCCCAGGATGATCACGGGGTTGCGGTACTTGAAGGCGAGCTCGAAGGCCAGCATGGTGAGGTCGAGCATCTCCTGGGGCGTGGAGGGCGCCAGCACCAGGGCCCGGGTGTTGCCGTGGCCGAGGCCGTGGCAGGCCAGCTTGATGTCGGCCTGCTCGGGGGCGATGTTGCCCAGGCCCGGCCCGCCGCGCATGACGTTCACGAAGACGGCCGGAAGCTCCGCGCCGATCATGTAGGACACGCCCTCGAGCATCAGGCTGAAGCCCGGCGAGGAGGTGAAGGTCATGGTGGGCAGGCCCGCGCCGGCGGTGCCGTACATCATGTTCACGGTGGCCACTTCGCTCACGGCCTGGATGAAGGTGCCATCCAGCTTGGGCAGGAACTTGGCCATCAGCTCGGCGCCTTCGGTGGAGGGGGTGATGGGGTAGCCGTAGACGTGGCGGCAGCCGGCCAGCAGGGCGCCCAGGGCCGAGGCGTAGGTGCCCTTGATGACCAGGGGCTCGGTGCGGGGCAGGGGGAGCACTTCGGAGGGCAGGTCCACCGGCTCGGGGGCGTCGCTGGGCTTCACGCCGAAGATCTTGGCCGGATCCTCCAGTTCGAACTCCTGGATCTCGCCTTCGTGGGCGGGCCGGAGGCCGTAAGGTTCAGGGCAGGCGTCCATGCAGAGGCCGCAAGCATTGCAGTTAGAGAGGTCCAATTCCACCGGGACCAGGCCCGTCAGGGGGTTGATCTGGTCGCTGAGGTGGATGCAATCCTTGGCGCAGGCGTCGAGACACCGGCCGCAGCCTTTGCAATACTCCGGCAGCAAAAAGGGTTTGGGTCGTTCTTTGAGGGCCATGGAAACTCCATGCAGGGACACAGGTCCTACTAGGGGGAAGTGTCATGCCCACCCCGTGTGCGCGCGGTCACAAGCGGGCCGCGACGCAGACTGCCACCGACCAGATGGTCGGGAATGGCATGGGGGCAGGGCGGTCTGTGGCGGGGGAGGAGTCTAGAGACTGGAGGCTGGAGGTACTGATTCCTGATGCGCCGCTGCGCGGCGCGGCATTGATCCAGTTCGGCGCCGACCCAGCTGACCGGCCCAAAGGAGAATACGGACGCGGCCCGCAGGGCAGCCCCAGAAAGCCGTACCTCCTGCCTCCTACCTCCAGCCTGAACCCTACCTCCAGCCTGAACCCTACCTCCAGCCTGAACCCTACCTCCAGCCTGAACCCTACCGATCCCCCCAGTGCAGCTTCTGCTGGAGCAGGGCGAAGAAGTCGAGACCGGGCCGCTGGAGCAGGGTGATGCGGGTCTGGGCCTGGCGCAGGCGGACTTCGTCGCCGGGCAGCAGCTGGTAGCCGACTTGGCCGTCCAGGGTGAGGTGGGCGTCCTCCGCTTCTTCCAAGGTGATCGAAATGGGCTGGGAGGCAGGCACCACGGAAGGCCGGAGCGTCAGGGTGTGGGGGCAGATGGGGGCGATGACGAAGGCTTCGAGGCTGGGGTGCAGGATGGGTCCACCGGCGGACAGGGAATAGGCGGTGGACCCCGTGGGCGTCGCCACGATGAGTCCGTCAGCCTTGATGGGTCCCGCGTCCTGGTCACCCACCCGCAGATGCATGTCCATGATGCGGGCCAGGGCACCCTTGGCCACCACCGCGTCGTTCAGCACCGTCTGCTGGGCCAGCCGTCGGTCGCCGCGCCAGAGCTCCACCTCCAGCATGGGGCGCCGGTCCGCCACGAGCGTCCCCGCCAGGAAAGCGTGCACGGCGCTGGCAGCCTCGGAAACCGGATGGGCCGTGAGGAAACCCAGGGAGCCGAGGTTGATGCCCAGGATGGGAGTGCCCCGCATGCCCACGCGCCGGGCCGCGTGGAGCAGGGTCCCGTCCCCTCCGAGCACCAGGCACAGGTCCGCGACGGGGCCCGAGGCACCCAGATCCGGGTCGAGCACCAGATGTGAGGGATCCAGACCAGCCTCCGCCCAGGCTTCGGCCAACGCGGGTTCGCTCGTCACGAGCCAGCCCCGTTCGAGGAAAGACGGCAGAGCCTCGCGCAGGGTGGAAGCCAAGCGGGGGGATTTGATCTTGGCCACGAGAATCAGTCGCTGGGGCATGGGATCACTCTAACGCTATCCTTGGGGCATGGCTCCCACCCAGGCATCCTCCTCCACTTCTTCACGCCGGTGGCTCGGCCGGACGCTGTGGGCCTTCCTGGCCCTGGCTGTGGCCGGCGCGGCCGCCTTGGCCGTGTCCTGGTCCATCATGTCGCGGGACGCGGACAGCTTCCTGACGATGTTCGCGATCCGCGTGCCCAAGACCATCACCAAGGTGCTCGATCATGACGGCAACGTGATCGGCATCTTCGCCGAGGAGCACCGGGTGGTGATCCCCTACGGAGACATCCCCAAGGCCTTCGTGAATGCGCTGGTAGCCACGGAGGACCAGGATTTCTGGGGCCACAGCGGCGTCTCGGCCCGGGGCCTCGTGCGCTCCGGTGTGAACTTCATCACCAGCTTCGGCCGTCGGCGGGAAGGTGCCTCGACGCTCACCATGCAGCTCATCCGTACCGTCACCGCCAAGCGGCAGAAGCGCCTGGACCGCAAGCTGAAAGAGATCATCCTCGCCCGCAAGCTGGAGAAGGCCTACTCCAAGAAGCAGATCATGGAGATGTACGCCAATGAGGTGTACTTCGGAGGGGGCCGCTACGGCATCGAGGCGGCCGCCGAATTCTATTTCGGGAAGAGTGCGCCCCAGCTCAACGTGGAGGAGTGCGCCCTGCTGGCGGGGCTGGTCCAGAATCCGAACTGGTATAACCCCTATAACCCGGACCCGAAGGCACGCGCTGCCGCCAAATCCCGACGCAATCACGTGCTGTTGCGCATGGTGAAGGAGAGCTACCTCAAGCCGCAGGAGGCCAGCCTGCTGGTCGACAAGCCCATCCGCCTGGCCCGCGAGAACGCCCGGGAAGAAGCTGTGGCTCCCTATGTGGTGGAGGAAGTCCGCAAGTATCTCTACGAGAAGTACGGCCGCGAGCAGGTTCTGAACGGCGGTCTGGAAGTGACGACCACCGTGGATAGCTACTGGCAGGTGGCCGCCAATGAGGCCGTCCAGGCCGGGTTGAAGGTCGTCGACCGGCGCCGCGGGTTCCGGAAAGATGCCGTGCAGTTCGTGCTGGATCCCGAGACCACGCAACTCAACGGGTGGAAGCACTACTTCGAGACCGGCGATACCATCCGTGGCGTGATCCTTGGATGGAAGGGCGGGACGGCTCAGGTGCGCATCGCCAAGGCCACCCTGGACGTGCCGGCCAGCGCCTTCGCCTGGGCTGGCAAGGATCTCCAGAAACTGCTTCCCAGAGGGGCCGCGCCACTCTTCATGGTGAAGACCGCGGACGACGGTACGCCGAAGACCGTGGAGCTGGATCAGGAACCCCAAGTCGAGGGTGCCTTGATGGCGGTGGATCCCAAGACCGGTGAGATCCGCGCCATGGTGGGCGGGTACGACTTCAACCGCTCCAAGTTCAACCGCGCCACCCAGGCCCAGCGCCAGGTGGGCTCGACCATGAAGGCCTTTGTCTACGGCGCGGCCTTCACCGCCGGGAAGACGCCCGCCAGCATGGTCCTTGACATACCGACCCGTTTCCTCGACACCGGTGACTTCCTCACGGTCACCCAGCCGGATGGCACCACGGAATACAAGCCCCTGCGTGGCAGCGCGAAACCCTACGAGCCCAAGAACTACGAGCGGGACTTCTGGGGTCCCATTCCCATCTGGGAGGCCCTGCGTGATTCCCGGAACGTGCCCGCCGTGCGCACCCTGGAAGAGACTGGAGTGCTCAACGTCATTGATTACGCCCGCAAGTGCGGCCTCACCAGCAGCATTCCGGCCTACCCCAGCATGGCGCTGGGTTCCGCGGATTTAACCCTCAAGGAGATGGTGCGTGGGTACGCCACCATCGCCAACGACGGCCTTCAGGCGCCGCCGCCCTTTTTCATCAAGAAGGTGGTGGATCGGAACGGGCGCGTCCTGGAGAGCCACAACGGCGCGGCCACCGAGCAGGTGCTGGATCCCCAGAGTACCTACCAGCTCATCCAGTGCCTCCAGGGTGTGGCCACCAACGGCACCGGGGCGCGCGCCGGTGCGGAATTGCAGTGGCCGATCGCGGGCAAGACAGGCACCACGGACGACCATACCGATGGCTGGTTCATCGGCTTCTCCACTCGCGTGGTCTGCGGCGTGTGGGTGGGCCTGGACGAGAAGAAGACCATTTTCCGCGGGGCCGATGGCGCCAAGGTGGCCCTGCCCATCTGGATCGATTTCATGAAGGTCGCCCTGCCGACCACCCAACGGGAAGAATTCCAGGTTCCCGAGGGCATGGAGTGGGCGGACATTGACCGCTATACGGGCCTGCTGGCGACCTCTGCGACCGTCGACAAGGTGCTCCACCTGGCGTTTAAGCCAGGCACCGTTCCCAAGTCGGGCAGTGACGCCGAGGCCATCCAGAAGGTGAAGGAAGCCCGCGATAAGGCCCCGGTCCAGCCCGTGGAGATCCACGTCTGGGGCCGCCCCAAGCCCGTAGAGGAACCCAAGCCTGTGGACCTGAACGCGACGGATCCGAATGCCTAGGCTGTGTTTTAGATTATCTTTGTCGCATAGGCACAAAACGGGGGCGCCGTCGGCGCCCCCGTTTTGTGCCTGGGACTGATACCCGGGCGGAGATAAATTACTTCTTCTTCCACGCCTTGGCGGGCGCGGCCTTCCAGGGGCGGGGCGTGTCCTTGGCGGCGGGACGATCCTCCCAGGCCTTGCGGGGACCCGCGGGGGCACCCGGTTTGGGCTTCACATAGGGACGGGGCTTCTCCTCGAACTCGCTCCGGGGCTTGAAGCTGCCGTCGGGGCGGGTTTTGGAAAAGGCGGAATCGGGCCGGGGCGAATCACCGCGGGCGGCGTTGCGTTCCGCATACGAACGCTGGGGGCGCGGGCCGCCATCCTTGCGCTCGCGGGCGGAGTCGAAGCGGGGCTTGGCTTTGCGCTCGGGTTCGTTGGGCAGCTCGAAACCGGCAGACTGTTCGGCCTGGACTAGGCCCAGGAGACCGGCCACGAGGCGCACGGGATCGGCGTCTTTCAGCAACTGGGCGGCCTGGGTGAGCAGGGCGGCACTGGCGGCACCCTGGATGCCATCCAGGAGCTTGACGGTTTGGGCTTCGCGGATCTCTGCGGGGGTGGGCACGGCGCGCCAGTCGAGCTGGAGTCCGCCGCGGCGGCCCCAGGCCAACAGGATGCGGCTCTCCTTCCAGCCCACCAGGGCCAGGCTGGTGCCCTTGGCGCCGGCCCGACCCGTGCGGCCGCTGCGGTGGATGTAGTTCTCGATCTGGGTGGGGATGCCCACGTGGACCACCAGCGGGAGGCCCTCGATGTCGAGGCCGCGGGCCGCCACGTCCGTGGCCACCAGGTAGCGCAGCTTGCCATCCTTGAACTGGCCGAGGATGCGAGTGCGGGTGGCCTGGGCGAGATCACCATGAAGAAAGGCCGCCGGCAGGCCCGAGACCGTCAGCTCTTCCGCGACTTCCTCGGTCTGGGCCTTGGTCTTGGTGAAGATCAGCGCCGAGCTGGGCTGATCGCGCAGCAGCAGATTCACGAGCGCCCGCACCTGCTGGTGGTCGGGTACCAGCACGGGCGTGTGGGCGATGTCGGCATGCACGGCGTGCTCACCGGCCTCGGCCAGCTGGATCTGGACCGGATCCTTGAGGAACCGTTTCGCCAGCTTGGCGATGGGGGCGGGCAGGGTGGCCGAGAACAGATAGGTCTGGGGTCCCGCGGGCACCTTCGCGAGGATGGTCTCCACATCCTCCAGGAAGCCCATGTTCAACATTTCGTCGCACTCGTCGAGGACGATCATGGTCACGCGGCTCAGGTCGAGGGTGCCGCGGTCGAGATGATCTTTCACGCGCCCCGGGGTGCCCACGACCACGGGTGAACCCATCTGCAGGGATCTGAGCTGGGGCTGGTAGGCCACGCCACCCACGAGATTGGCGATGGGGAGCTTGGGCACGAGGGTGTGCAACTCCGCGCCGACCTGCTGGGCCAGTTCCCGCGTGGGCAGGAGGATCAGCGCCTGGGTGTGGCGTTCTTCGGACAGGCGTTGCAGCAGAGGCAGGCCGTAGGCCAGGGTCTTGCCCGAGCCGGTGCGGCTCTGCACCAGCAGATCGCGGCCTTCGAGACCCGGCTTGATGGTCTGTGCCTGTACGGCCATGGGGGTCTCGAAGCCGCGCTTGGCCAGGGCGGCCAGCAGGGCTTCGCTGCAGCCGAGGGCTGCGAAGGTGGTCTCACTCACGATGTCTCCCGGGGCTATCCCTGCGCGAGTGTGCCGAATGGCAGTCTCTGTTGGCGGACAGCGCCAGCCGGGAGGGGCCCAAACGATCAGCATCCCACGAAACGCCTTGATATTCCAGGGAGAATCGCGGTTCGGGCATACTGGTCCATGGCCCTCCCCGAAGACCGTATCCTCACGCTCCCCCTTGGTTCCGATCCTTCCCTGCGGCGGCGCTACATGCTGCTGGATGAGGACCTTCCGGCCAATGTGCGCTTCGGCCTGATCCTCGAAGTCCTCGACAAGCTCGCCGAGGAATGCGCCCTCGATTACGTGCGGGGAGTCCATCCCCAGGCGCGGGTGGTGACGGCGGCCATCGACAACATCTACGTGCGCAATGCCGCGGACGTCCGCCGCGACCTGGTGTTCCGCGCCCGGATCAACTTCGTTGGTCGCACCAGCCTGGAGGTGGGCATCCGCGTCGAGCATGCCGCGGATCCCGGCGGCAGCCCAGGTGCGCACATCGCCTCCTGCTACTTCACCATGGTGGCCCGCAGCACCACGGGGGCGGGTGCGGAAAGCCTGGTCCTGCCCGCCTTCGAGCGTGACGATGCCCTGGCGGTGCGGCGCTGGGAGCGGGCCATCGCGCGGCGGGAGGGCTACCGCCAGCAGCTGCACCAGGCGCAGGAACCTCCCAGCCGTGAGGAATACGCCTTGCTGACGTCCCTCCACGCGGCCCAGGAGGAGCCCGACTTCCGGGGCCTGATGGCTGGGGATTGCGTCACCAGCGGCTGGGAGCGCACTTACCCCGAGCACGAGAACGTCCCCACCAAGATCTTCGGTGGCCACCTGATCCGCCAGGCCTACGAACAGTCCTCCATCTGCGCCGAGCAGGTGGCGCCGCACCGGCCTGTGATCGTGGCCGTGAACCGCATCAACTTCGTCCAGCCCGTGCGCATGGGCGACAAGCTCCAGTTCCTCAGCCGGGCTGTCTACGCCGGGAGCACCAGCGTCTGCGTGGAGACGGACATCATCCGCGTGAGCCGCGACCGGACCCAGACGAACCTCTCCAACAGCTGTGTCTTCACCTTCACGAACGTGGATGACGAACTGCGCCCCCAGCCGGTACCACCCATCTACCCCACCACCTACGCCGAGGATGCCCGCTACCTGGCCGCACACCGGCGCCGCGAAGCGCGGTTGGCCTGGAAGGCCTCACGGTAGCGGTAAGATCGTGGCATGAGCACGAAGCATGAGCGAAGAGCCCCTTTGGCGAAGCCGAAGCCCGGAGGGCGCGGTACCGGAGGTGCCGCATGACGACCCTGCTCCTCATCCGTCATGGCATCGCCGACGATCCGCGGCCTGGTCAACCGGACGCGGATCGCGCCCTCACCCGCGAGGGCTGGACGAAGACTCGCGCGGCCATGAAGGGTCTCGTGGCCGGCGGCCATCTCCCCACCCGGGGCTACAGCAGCCCCTATCGGCGCGCCATGGAAACCATGGTCTGCCTCCAGGAGGCCGCCGGGGCCTTCCCCATGGAAACGTCCCTGATGGTGTTGCCGGAAGGCCGCGTGCCCCAGGCGGACCTCTGGTTGCGCGGGCTGGCCGCGGAAGCGGATGGTGTCCTGGCCATCGTCAGCCACCAGCCCTTCCTCGGCGAGTTGATCTTCCACCTCACGGGCCGCAACCTCGAGGTGAAGAAGGCCAGCTGCACCGTCATCCGGTGGGAGAGCGGCGCCTGGCGGTTCGAGCGGCAATACCAGCCTTCCGAACTGAGGCATGGGGGATGAAGCCACAGCCCACCTTCGCCACCCTGCGCGCGGGCGTGAAGCTGCACTACCGCGTGCAGGGAAATCCGGACGGACCGTGGCTGGTCCTGCTGAATGGCCTGTTATCGGACACCACCATGTGGGCCGGGGTGCTGCCAGGCCTGACGGACCGCTACCGCGTCCTGACCTTCGACAGCCGGGGGCAGGGCAGGTCCGACGCGCCCGAGAAAGGCCCTTATCCCACGGCTTTGCTGGCCCAGGAGGCCTGGGAGCTGTTCGGCATCCTGGGTGTTGAACGCCCCTGGCTGCTGGGCCTGTCCAACGGCAGCGCCATGAGCCTGGAACTGTTGACGACCCATCCCGGTGCCTTCGCGGGCGCGGTCCTCACCAGCGCCATGCCTCACATCGACTTCGCCATGGCCCTCAAGACCGAGCATTGGGCGCGCTGCCTGGAGGTGGGCGGTCCCCTCATGCAGTTCGACGCCGTGGCTCCTTTCCTCTGGGGCGATGCCTTCCTGGAAGCCCGGCATGGGGTGCTCCGCGCCTATCACCAGGTGGTGACGGGTGCGGGCCGCCCCTTGCACGGCAACCTGCATCAGATCCGGGGGATCCTGGGCTGGGATATCCGAGAGCGCCTGAGTCTCATCAAGGACCCCGTGCTGGTGCTTTCCGGCGCCGAGGACCTCCTGACACCCCCTTGGAAATGCCTGGAGACGGCCCGGCGTATAACCCGAAGCCGCTTTGAGATCGTCCCGGGCATCGGGCATGCCTACCCTGTGGAGAATCCCAAAGGATACGTTGCCAGGATTCGCCGATTCATGGATAAAGACGATGTTGGGTTTGGCCAATAGGGTAATCTGGCCTACCATAAAACCTTCCCCGAGCCACTTCCGACTCGCCCTGCCCCTGAGGTGACCTATGGCCACCCCTACTCAGTCCCCCGTCATCTTGAGCCTGCAAGAGCTCAAGGAGCTGTCCATCGGCAAACTTGCCGAGTTGGCGAAAGAATTGGAGATCGAGAACCCGCTATCCATGCGCAAGCAGGAGCTGGTGTTCCGGGTGCTTCAGGCCCAGGCCGAACGCGAGGGCCAATTCTTCGCCGAGGGCGTGCTGGAGGTGCTGCCCGAGGGCTTCGGCTTCCTGCGCAGCCCCGATCAGAACTACCTTGCGGGCCCCGAGGACATCTACATCTCACCCAGCCAGATCCGCAAATTCAACTTGCGCACCGGCGACACGCTCTCCGGCATGATCCGCGCGCCGAAAGAGAGCGAGAAGTTCTTCGCCATGCTGCGGGTGGACGCGGTGAATTTCGATCCCCCGATGACGGCCAAGGAGCGTCTCCACTTCGATGATCTGGTGCCGTTGTATCCGAAGCACCACCTCCGCATGGAACGGGATCCCCAGGAGTTGAGCACCCGCGTCATGGATCTGATGACGCCTCTGGGCAAAGGCCAGCGCGCCCTCATCGTGGCGCCGCCGCGCACGGGCAAGACCGTGCTGCTGCAGAACATCGCCAACTCCATCACGGCCAACCATCCCGAGGTGTTCCTCATCGTGCTGCTCATCGACGAGCGGCCCGAGGAAGTCACGGACATGGAGCGCAGCGTGAAGGGCGAGGTGGTCTCCAGCACCTTCGACGAGCCCGCCACCCGCCACGTCCAGGTGGCCGAGATGGTCATCGAGAAGGCTAAGCGCCTCGTCGAGCACAAGAAGGACGTGGTGATCCTGCTGGACTCCATCACGCGCCTGGGCCGCGCCTACAACACCGTGGTGCCCCCCAGCGGCAAGGTGCTCTCCGGAGGCGTGGACAGCAACGCCCTCCAGCGCCCCAAGCGCTTCTTCGGCGCGGCCCGGAACATCGAGGCCGGCGGCAGCCTCACCATCATCGCCACGGCGCTCATCGAGACCGGCAGCCGCATGGACGACGTGATCTTCGAAGAGTTCAAGGGCACCGGCAACAGCGAGATCGTGCTGGACCGCAAGCTCAGCGACAAGCGCATCTTCCCGGCCATGGACATCCAGAAGTCCGGCACTCGCAAGGAAGACCTGCTCATCGACGCCGCCAAACTCGCCAAGATCTGGGTCCTCCGCAAGATCCTCAGCGCCAGCGGCCCCAGCGAGAGCATGGAACTGCTCGTGGATCGGCTGGGCAAGGCCAAGACCAATGATGAGTTTTTGGCCAACCTCCAGGAGCCGCCCCCGCGGAGATAGTGGCTTTGCTCGGAATCCGGCTGAGCCGTATTCCGAGTAGGGAAACGCTTCGCGTTTTCAGAGAAGCTTTGTATTTGGGAGGCGCTAGCCTCCCCTACTCTGAATTTGGCCGCAGGCCAAATTCAGAGCCCCCGGCTAAACTGAAAGGTCGTAAGCGAGCCCCTAAGTGACCTTTCCCCATTCGCCCTTCCACATCCGCGACATCGAGGTGCCCAACCGCCTCGTGATGGCGCCGCTCCACGAAATCACCGACCAGCCCTTCCGGAAGTTCATCCGGGAGATCGGCGGGGTGGGGCTCACGGTGTCGGAGATGATCAGCAGCGAGGCGCTGATCCGGCACGCGGTGAAGGCGGAGAAGATGATGGCGGCCACGGGCGAGCGGCCGCTGTCCATGCAGATCTCCGGTGGCCGTCCGGAGGCCTTGGCGGAGGGCGCGGCGCTGTGCGAGGCGGCGGGCGCGGATCTGGTGGACCTGAACATGGGCTGCCCGGCCAGCAATGTCACCAAGGGCGGCGCCGGGTCGGCGCTGTTGCGGGACATCCGTCTGGCGGAGCGCTGCGTGACGGCGATGGCGAAGGCGGTGACGGTGCCGGTGACGGTGAAGATGCGGGCAGGCTGGGACGCATCGCAGAAGGAGCGGGGCGAGTTCCTGGACTTCCTGCGCATGTTCGAGGCCGTGGGGGTGCAGGCTCTGGCCATCCACCCACGCACCCGTGCCCAACAGTACGAAGGCCATGCGGACTGGAGCATCATCGCCCGCGCCGTGGAGGCGGGCACCTCGTACCCCATCATCGGCAACGGGGACGTGAACGCCGCCGCCGATGCTTTCCGCATGGTCGAGGAAACCGGCTGTACCGCCGTGATGATCGGCCGCGGCGCGCTCTACAACCCCTTTCTCTTCCGCCAGATCCTGGAGCCGGATTTCGTCGTGACGACGGAGATGCGCATCGATGCCACTCTCCGGCTCTTCCAGATCCTGCTCGATCTGTTGGAGCCCCGCGAGGCCCTGCACAAGATCAAGAAGATCGGCGCCTGGTTCACCAAAGGTGTTCCCGGCGGCCACGGCTTCCGCCAGAACCTCCATGCCGCCAGCGACCCCCAGGCCCTCATGGCCGCCATCGACGCCCTGAGGCACCCGGCCGCTTGATTCAGCGCCTGCGCCCGCCGCCGCCGAAGATGGAGCCCATGACGCCGCGGATGATCTGGCGGCCGATGGAACTGCCGGCGGCGCGGATGACGCTCTTGCCGAAGGCCTCGACCATGGTGTCGGAGCGGCGGGAAGGTTCCTTGTTGGCCTTGGCTTCCGCCTTGGCCTGGGCCTCGGCGGCCTCCTGCTGCATGGCCACCTCGGCGCGGGCCTTCAGCTTCTCGAAGGCGCTCTCCCGGTCCACGGCCTGCTCGTAGTGCCCGGCCAGCAGGGAGGTCTTGATGACCTGCTGCCGCTCCTCGGGTGTGATGGGTGCGAGCTGGCTTTCGGGCGGGCAGATGAGGGCGCGCTCCACGATGCCGGGGCGGCCCTTCTCGTCCAGGAGGGAGACCAGGGCCTCGCCCACGGCCAGCTCGGTGATGGCAGAGGCCACGTCCAGGTCCGGGTTGACCCGAAAGGTCTCGGCGGCGGCCTTCACGGCCTTCTGGTCGCGGGGCGTGAAGGCGCGCAGGGCATGCTGCACCCGGTTCCCCAGCTGGCCCAGCACCTTCTCGGGGATGTCGAGCGGATTCTGGCTCACGAAGTAGACGCCCACACCCTTGGAACGCACCAGGCGCACCACCTGCTCGATCTTGTCCAGCAGGGCGTCGGGCGCATCGTTGAAGAGCAGGTGCGCCTCGTCGAAGAAGAAGGCCAGCTTGGGCTTCTCGGGATCGCCCACCTCGGGCAGGCGCTCGAAGAGCTCCGACAGCAGCCACAGCAGGAAGGTGGCGTAGAGCTTGGGGGCGTTGATGAGCTTGTCCGCCGCCAGGATGTTGATGACGCCGCGGCCCTTGGCATCGGTCTGCATGAGGTCGTCGAGGTCGAGGGCGGGCTCGCCGAAGAAGGCCTCCGCGCCCTGGCTCTCCAGCTCCAGCAGGCCGCGCTGGATGGCGCCGATGCTGGCGGCGGAGACGTTGCCGTACTGGGTCTTGAACTCGGCGGCGTGGTCGCCCACGAACTGCAGCATGCTGCGGAGATCCTTGAGATCCAGCAGCAGCAGGCCGTTGTCGTCGGCGATCTTGAACACCAGATTCAGCACGCCGCCCTGGGTATCGTTCAGATTCAGCAGCCGCGAGAAGAGCAGGGGCCCCATGTCGCTGATGGTGGTGCGGACCGGATGACCCTGCTGGCCATAGAGATCCCAGAAGGCCACCGGATACCCCTTGTACTCGAAGCCTTCGACCTTCAACTGGGCGACGCGTTCGATCACTTTCGGGTTGTCGCCGCCAGCCTTGCAGACGCCGGGCAGGTCGCCCTTCACATCCGCCAGGAAGACCGGCACGCCGATGGCCGAGAACCGCTCGGCCATGGTGCGCAGCGTCACGGTCTTGCCCGTGCCGGTGGCGCCAGCCACAAGCCCGTGGCGATTGGCCATGCGCGGCAGCAGGACGAGTTCGGATGTGCCTTTGGCGATCAGCAGGGGCTGGGGCATGGGGGCCTCATGGTGATGATGGAACGAGTGTAGCGAAGCTCACGTAGCCACGGTGCTCAGGCAGGCCCGGCGGCGGTGGCCTCTTCCAGGATGAAGGTACCGTCAGCGGTCTTGGGCGCTTGCCTGATGGTGCAACCTTCCGCGGGACACCGCTCGCAATAGAGACGCCCGCAGGGATCCACGTGGGTGTGCACTTCGCCTTCGATGTCAGCGTCCTCCAGTGCCCGCTTGCCGAAGTTCTCGCAGAGGTCGTGGGCTTGGCGCACCGGATAGAACTCAGGCACTACCATGTGCACGTCCAGGTGGGTGTAGCGGCCCGAACGGAACGTGCGCATCTCGTGGACGGCGATGATGTCCCAGGTGCGAACGCGGTTCATGGCTGCGAGCACTTTCGCCAGCACCGCGGGATCCTCCATGTCCAGCAAGGCCTGGGAGGACTCCTTCACCAGCCGGAAGCCCGTGCGGGCCAGCAGCAGGCCCACGATCATGGCCATGACGGGATCGAGCCACTTGATGCCCGTGAACTTCACGGCGAGCAGCCCGGTGACGATGCCCACGGTGGTCCAGAAATCGGAGAGGATGTGGTGCCCATCCGCTTCCAGGGCTTTCGAGCGCGTCTTGCGGCCCTGGGTGAGGAGGAACCAGCCCAGCAGGCCATTGAGGGCGCCAGCCACCAGGTTCACGGCCAGGCCCAGGCCCAGGTTCTTGAGTTCCACGCCGTAGATGAGTCCCTTGGCGGCTTCGAACAGGATGAAGGCGGCGGCCAGGGAAATGAGGCCGCCTTCGAAGGCCGCGCTGAAGTGCTCGATCTTGCCGTGGCCGTAGGGATGGTCCTTGTCGGCGGGCTTGCCGGCGAAGACCACCGCGCCCAGGGCGAAGATGGCGGCCACGACGTTCACCACGCTTTCGATGGCGTCGGACTTCAAGGCCACCGAGCCGGAAAGCAGGTAGGACAGGTATTTCAGCCCGAGGACCACGATGCCCGCCGTGATGGACAGGAGGGCGACGCGGACCCGGGATCGCTGTTCGAGGTGTTCGGCGGACATGGCGGCTCCCGCAGGTATCCAGGTTATCAGTCGAAGTCCTCGAAGAGCCCGCGCTGGACACCATTTCCGGGATCCGCGGGAAAAGGGAAAGCCGCCGGCACAGACCAGGGACGATCAGGATCGAAGGGCGGTGGCGGCGGTAGATCCGGCGGTAACCAGCGGAGCGCGGGAGAGGGCTGGATCTGGGCCAGCATCGCCAGGGCCCCGGCTTCGGGCGGCACCGCGGGTACGCGTAGGAGAATCGTGGGTGGGTGATCCAGGGTGTCAGGCCAGGCCGCGGGCTGGAGCGCGCGGGCCTCCAGAGGCGCGGGATCTCTGGGATCCGCGGCGAGTCCGGGGGTGAAAGCGCCAGGCGCGGGGGGTAGGGGCAGGCTGGCTCGCCAGGGCAGGCCTTCCCGCAGAGCCTGACGCCCAAGGAGGGCCGCGATCCGCGGGTCGCTGCAGGCGCCCAGATGGATGGGTGTCTTCAGTCGCTCCTGGAGCAGGGCCTTCAGGGCCCTCAGTTGGCCAAAGGCCGCAGGCCAGGCGCCGCCAGCCCGCTGGAACTCGATGCCGCCCACCAAGGCCAGGCGCCAGCCCGCGGCGCGGCGCAGGAAGGGCAGGTCCACCCAGGCGCCCACCAACATGCGCTGGGCCAGGCCTCTTTCCGCCGCGCCCTGGGCCTCGGACATGGCGGCGATCAGGGCCTCACCCGAGGCCAGGGTGGAGAGGGCGCCGAGGGGTAGAGTCACCTCGCCCCAGAGCCAGCCGGGCGGCACCTCGTCGCCGGGGGCGGGGGTGCCCAGGTCCGGCAGGCGCCAGGTGGCGCCAGTCTGCGGAACCCAACCCAGGACACCCTGGCGCCAGGCTTCACCGAGGGGGCCCTCCGGCATTTCCGGGGCATGGAACCAGGCCCGGAAAGCCCCGCCTGGGAGTTGGGCCGCCGCCTCCGGCCCCAGGTGCAGGTCCAGGCCAGGGATGGCAGAGATGGCCTCCCACCAGCCCTGGCGGGATTCCGCCGGGAGGGCCTCCATCCAGGCCGGGGGGTGATCCCAGATCAGGCCGAAGCCGCCGGGCAGCAGGGCCGCCAGGTTCATGAGGCGGGCCAGGGCGCGGCCAGGCGCGGCGTGGACCGAGGCCAGGCCCTCTTCGAGGAACCGCGATCCGGCCCAGCCCGCCCAGGGGCCGTCCGTCGCCGCGCGAAGAATGAAACCCCGGCCTTCGTTTTCGGTCACCGGGCCCCCTTGGCGGCGGGTTCCATGGGTACCGGCAGGGGCGTGAACATGGGTCGGCCGGCGCCACCGGGACAGAAGGCCAGGTCCCAGCGTGCCCGCAGGCGCCGGGCTGCTTCCCGGGCAGCGGCGCGATCATCCAGTCCTCGCAGGCGCAGGCCCAGCCAGGAGGCCGAGAGGAGGCAGCCCGTGCCCCGGCGTTGGCCCGGCAGCCGCGGCGCTGCGTCGAGGAGCTCGATCCCCTCGCGGGTGATCCACAGGTCCTGCACCAGGTCGCCGGGAGCATGGCCGCCCTTCAGCCATACGGCCACGGCGCCACCCTCCAGCCAGGGCGCGGCCAGGACTTCGGGCGGGGCAGTGAGGATGGCCTCCGGCGGCAATCCGGCGAAGGCGGCGGCCTCACCCCGGTTGGGGCTCACCACCCAGCCACCCATGGACAGCAGGTTGGCGGCCATGCGACGGAGATCCCCACCATCATGCAGGCCCACTCCGGCGCTGGGGGCCAGGATCGGATCCCAGATGCGGACCGGCGGCGCGAGGTGGCGCAGGGTGGCGCAGAGCCGTCGGAAGGTGCCCGCCTCGAGGGCGCAGAGGCCGATCTTCACGCCCCAACGGCCCGCCAGGTGGGGGGCGAGGGTCTCAAGGCGCTGAACCGGATCCAGGCTCGGGGCCTCGATCCGCGTGCAAGCCAGGCCATTCTGGAGCGTCTCCGCCAGGCTTACTGCCATGGGCTGGCAGCCCAGCTCCGCCAGGGCCAGGGCATCGCGGAGGAGACCCGCCCCTGCGGACGGGTCCATCCCGCCCAGGCACAGGGCGACCGGCGGGGCGCTGGGGTGGGTGGCATTCATGGCGAAGTCCCAGGATGACACAGGATGAGCGCCCGGCGCGCCTCCCCTGATGCCGTCGCATCACAAAGAAAGACGGGGTTTACGGCGATCCGTTCCCGGGAAAACCAGGAATCGGGCCCATCGGAGGTCGGGAGGGTGTTTGACCATTAATATTTAAAAAATGGGCTTTGACATGAAACAGGACCCGCCGAAGCGGGCCCTGCGATCCTGGTGTCCAGCTTGAGCTGGCCAGCCTTATCCTACTTGCGCTTCTTGCCGCCCTTGCCGTTGACTTCGTCAGCCAGCTTCTTGCCGGGCTTGAACTTGGCGACCTTCTTGGCAGCGATCTTGATGGGCTTGTTGTCGCGGGGGTTGCGGCCGGTGCGGGCGCCGCGGTTGGCGACGGAGAAGGTGCCGAAGCCCACGAGGGTGACCTTGTCGCCAGAGCGCAGGGCGGAAGCGATGCCACCAAGCACCTGATCCAGGGCCGCGGCGGCCTGGGCCTTGGTGATACCGGCCTTGTCGGCGACGGCGCTGACCAGTTCAGCCTTGTTCATGGAAACCTCCGAATTTGGGGATCTGTGTCCCCGGGTTGAGGAAAACGGAATCGCCTCCCTGTGGAGACGACCGTACCTGCTTGGTTTTCGAACATCATTGGCCCGGAAAGGCCGATGAATACTGCATTTCCTAAACTGCCAAGAAGCTACGCCGCAGATGTAGCATGGTCAAGGCTTTTCTTTCGAAAAAAAATGGAGATCGGCGCCCCTGGGGGTTCTGGGTTGGCATGGAACATCCGAATGGCCGAAAATACTGGAGCCTAAGTTCCATGTATGTCGCAGATCACCGTAGAACGGGCCATTGGGGAGGAACTCCCCCGCAGAAGGGCTGCCGAGGGGCAGTTCACGACCTGGGAAGGTCCAACAAAACGCCACTCGGCTTCGTCGGGTTTTGTCCGGCGCTCTAAGATAGATCTCATGACGCATCCCTTCTTCCTCACCGTGGCCTATGCGGGCGGGGGCTTCCACGGCTGGCAGATCCAGACGAGTCTGCGGAGCGGGCAGGGGGATCTTTGGAAAGCTTTGCGGGCCTTCGAGCCAGCCGCGCCCATGCCCCAGGGCACGGGGCGCACGGATGCGGGCGTGCATGCCCGCGCCCAGGGCGTGCTGATCCATACCGCCCGGGCCTGGGAGCCCTATCGCCTCCTGGCGGCGTTGAACGCGCACCTGCCGAAGGACATCCGGGTGATGCAGGCCCAACCCGCTCCGGAAGGCTTCTTCCCGCGGCAACACGCGGTGGCCAAGCGCTACATCTATCGGCTGGGTCTGGGGCCGGCCGAGGACCCCTTGATGGCGTCCTTCCGTTGGCACATCCACCAGGCCGCGGCCCTGGATCTCTCGGCCATGGCGGAGGCGGTGGCCCCTCTGCTCGGGACCCACGATTTTTCCAGCTTCCGCTGCACGGAATGTGGCGCGAAGTCGCCCGTCCGGACCTTGCATGGCATTCGCATCGTGCCCGGAGACGGGGGTGTGGAGCTCATCTTCGAGGGCACCAGCTTCCTCATGCATCAAGTCCGCATCATGACCGGCACGTTGGTGGAAGTGGGGAAAGGGCGACGGACCCCGGATTCCCTCGGGAACGTTCTGGCCGCCAGGGACCGCACCCAGGCTGGCCTGACCGCCCCGCCCTGGGGTCTATGCATGGAGAAGGTCTGGTATGAAGCCCGCTGGGGCGTGGGCGAGAACAGTCCCTGGGGCGAACGGACGTGAACCCAGCCTCCAGTCCGGAGGCAGGAGGCTGGAGGTACCGCTTTCTGGGCGGCCCGCCGGGCCGCACCGGTGTCTGCCTTTGGCCGTTCAGGTGGGGCGGAGCCGAATTAAACAAGAATCGCGCCGCGCCGCGGCGCAGCAGGAATCAGTACCTCCGGCCTCCAGTCTCCAGCCTGAAGCTTTCAATCCAGATAGAACCCCACCCCCTGCCAAACCTTGAAGCGCGTCTTGCCATCCTTGGAGGTGGCCGGGTCGAAGACGACCTTCTTGGCGGCCTCCACGCAGGCTTCGCCCGCCTCTTTCTCATCCGGTCCATCGCCAGGGAGACCTTGGACCAGGCGGGAGGCGATCACTTCGCCCTTCCCGCTGACCAGGACGTTCACCACGACGACGCCCTTCGGACGGCCCGAGAAGAATCCCGAGGACTTCAGCCGCGGGGTCACCCGGTTCAGGTTGAGGGGCCGCGCGGGTTGAACCTCCTCGCTCAGCACGACCAGATCGCCCTCCGCCGGTACGGCGTTCACCTTGCCGCGGAGTTCCTGGTTCTCGGTCTTGAGCTTCGCCGCCTCAGCGGTGGCGGCCTCCGCCTCCCGTGTGGCAGTCTTGACGTCCTTCAGAATGGCGTCGCCGCCCCGCTCGTTCTCCTGGAGGATGGCACGGAGCTCGTCCGCTTCCTTGCGGGCGGCCTCTGCCTCCGCCCGGGACAGGTCCCGGGCCTTCTGGGCGGCGGCCAGTTGCTCTTGGATGTCCTCGGTGGCCGCCAAGCGCTGCTTGAGGTCGTTCCGTTCTTCCGTGAGCCGCTTGACCTGGGCCTGGAGCTGGGCCGGGGTGGGCTTCTTCGCCGCGGCGAGGGGAAGGGTGATCAGCAATAGGGCGATGGCGATGCGCATGGCGCCTCCGGATTGGGAGGGGTCAGCGGAGGACGAGCGGCTGATCTCCCCCCTGGGCGGGTTTAGAGGTCTTGAGAATCCCACGCTTGATGAGCCGCGAGAAGATGGTGAGGCATTCATCGTGCTCGAAGGGGGCGATGGTGAGGATGTCGCGGATGGACCACAGGCCGTTCACGCGGCTGGCCAGGAAGGCTTCATTGGCGCCGAGGTCCGTCGTCATCAGCTCATCCAGGCTCACCGCCAGCTCAGGGACCAGTTCCTGATCCACCTTCCTGTCCTCCAGGAGATCCTGGACCACGACCATCATTTTCTCGGCGTCCACATGCCTGGGCTGGTCCTTGAGAATGCGCCGGAGCTCCACCTGGGCCTCCTGGAGCTTCTGTTTTTCCATGAGGGCGCGGGCCCGCTGCAGCTGGAGGCTCGGGTTGTCACCGAGGCTGCCGCCGGCGTTCACCAGGCGCACCAGCCCCTTTTCGTGAAGGTCGAAGAGCAGCTTGTTGATCTTGAACTCGGGCATGCGGATGTCCAGCACCAGCTGATCCACGCGGATATGCCCATCCAGGCGCGCGAGCAGGTCGGCATCCTCGGAGGCCAACGGCAAGTGCTCGGCGATGGCCTCGGAAACGGCCACCAGCACGGCGTCGCCACCTTTGATGACTCTCCGGATGCGTTTCCAATCGTCCATCCGGCGGGCGCCCTCCAGCACGATGCCCGTGACGTCGAGACTGAGCAGCATGGATTTCTGGTGGGAGGCGGCGCCATCGTGGAATTCGAAGCTGCCCACGCTCCATAGGAACGTGTCGTAGATGCTCTCCTCGACCTTCATCTGCACGATGCGCCGGACTTCGGCCTCCGTGATCAGGTGGCGGTTGATGAGGATGCGCCCCAGCAACTGCTGTTCGTCTTCCTGAGTGGCCAGGGCGTCCCGCAGCTGCTCCTCGGTGATGCGATTGAAGGCCAGCAGATACTGGCCCAGATACTCACGGGGATCGGAGGACCAGACGCTGGTGATGCGGCCCTCGTGGAGGGCCACGCGCTTGGTGTGCAGGGGACCGCGAAGCTCGAGCACCCCGGATTTCTTGCCTACGGCGAGCCACTGGAAGAGGTCTTCCAGGCCCATCGTCGCGAGATCACCGCTCAGTGCCAAGGCCCTGCCTCCCGTCCAGACAGGCTACCTCGATACTTGGCCGAAACCCAGGGCGATCAGAAATCTACAAGTCCCTGGGCCAGCTGTGCGAGCGGATCCCGCGTGGTCGCTCACAGCCGGGTCAGTGTCTCGCGGATGGCCTGGTTCAAAAGGTCCGGGTGGTGCCGCGCCATCGGGGCCTCAGGATCCAGCAAGGGGAAACGGTGGACGGGGATGCCCAGAACCTCGTCGGAGAAGGCGGAGATCGGCTCGCCACCTTCTTCCCGGTAGCGGGCGAGCATTTCAGGCTGGAGCGGCGCGGAGTTGGCGATCACCGCCGAGATGCCCACGCGCCCGAACGCGGCGATGGCGGCCACGTGGTTTTCGAGGTCCAGTCCCGAGGTCTCCCCGGGCTCGGTCATGAGGTTGGCCACGTAGATCACCGGCGCCCGGGAGATGGCCACGGCCTCCTGGAGTTCGGATAGCAGGAGGTTGGAGATCGTGGAGGTGTACAGGCTGCCGGGGCTGAGCAGCACGAGATCGGCCCGGAGGAGGGCCAGCACGGCCTCGGGCAGGGGCTCGGCGTCCGCGGGCTCCATCCAGAGGCGGGCCAGGGGTGGATGGCAGGAACCGACCGCGGTTTCGCCTTCATAGCGGCGACCATCCATGTCCTCGGCACAGAGGGTGATGGGCACCACGGTGGACGGGAAGAGCCGGCCCACCGTCACCAGCACGCCCGAGAGCTGCCGGATGGCGCGCACCCAGTCGCCCGTGAGGTCCGCCAGGGCCCAGAGCATGAGGTTCCCCAGGGAGTGTCCGGCCAGGCTGCCGTCGCCCTTGAAGCGGTAGTTCAGGAGGTCCGAGAGCGCCGAATCTTCCAGCGTCAGGGCGGAAAGGCAGTTGCGGAGGTCTCCCGGGGGGATGCCGCCCAGCTCGTCGCGAAGGCGCCCGGAGGAGCCGCCATTGTCGGAGACGGTGACGATGCCGGTGAGCTTCCAGGGGTCGCGGCTCCGACCGGCCTCGCGCTTCAAGGCACGCAGCAGCGCGGCGAGTCCCGTGCCGCCTCCCAGAGCCACCACCTTCAGGGGCTGGTCGGCGTGGAGACCCAGGGGGCCTATCACAGGGCGGTCCAGCGCGGTCCTAGCGGCCTTCGGTGAAGGCGAAGAGGGGGGACTTGCGGACGGAGTTGAAGTCCGGCTCCATGTGCCACTGGAAGATCAGGTCGGCATCCAGTTCCACGGCCTTCTTCAGGTTTTCCGCGGCGGCTTCGGCGTTATCCGCCTGGGCGAAGGCCACGGCGCGGAGGTAGTGGAGGTTGCCTTGCGCCGAGTGCGCCTTGATGGCCTTCTCAAGCTGCTTGAGCGCGCCATCCGTATCGTGTTGGTTCAGGCTGGCCTGGATCTCGGTGATGGCATCGGGGGTGAAGGTCTTGGGGGGGTGCAGCTTCGTTTCGGCCAGGGCGTGGTAGACCTGCGCCCGGCGCTTGATCGCCCATTCGCCCGCGGCCTGGGCTTCATCCATCAAGGTGTCCAGGGCCTTCATGGCCTCGGCGTACTTGCCTCCGTCCACGAGCTTCACGGCCTTCGCGAAGGCGCCGGCCAGCGGCGAGGGCTGGGCGGCCGGAGTGGGGGCGGACTTGGGAGCTTGTTCTGACTTGGCCTTCGTCGCCATGCGGGATCCTCTGGAAGCCTTGGAGAAACTATAGGATGACAGCTTTCCCCGGGCAAATGTCCCCGCCGGCCCAGGGAATCCGTCTTCAGGCCTTGAAGAGGGCCTTCTCCCGGTTGAGGATCCGGGTGGAAACCCAGGTCATGAGGGTCGCCAGACCCACTGTCATGGCAAAGGCCACCAGATATTCCATCTGGTTGAACTGCTGGCTGAACAGCTTGCGAAGGGCCAGGCAGACGTTCACCACGGGCACGTAGGGAAGGAAGGCCATCTTGTCCACGCCCGGGGACATGGTGAAGATGCCGAGGAAGACCACCAGGAAGATGCCGGGCGTGATGGCGCTGCCGGCCTCGATGGTGTTCCGGGCCTGGATGCCCATGAGCAGGATGAAATTCGAGAAGAAGAGGCCCAGGGGCACCATGATCATGAAGGTGAGACCCAGGGTCATGGGGTTGGCCACGGCTGCCAGCGCCTGCATGGAATTAGTGGAGCCGCCGCCGATGAAGGGGATGGAGAGGCTCATGCTCAGCAGGTTCAGCAGGGCCGCGATGACGCCCATGCTGAAGATGTAGAGCAGCTTGCCCAGGATGATCTGGTTTCTCGGGAGGCGCGTGGCCATGAGGCTCAGCAGTGTGTGGCGTTCCTTCTCCCCGGCCGTGGCGTAGATCCCGTGCTGCATCGAACCGGTGTACATCATGATCATCAGCAGATAGGGGAGGATCCGTCCCATGACCTTGCCCATTTCCAGGGTCGGATCCGCGGCATTCTTCACCTCCAGCCTCAGGGGCTCCGCCAGCTGGGAGGAGGCTCCAAGCGTCAGAAGCCGCGCCTGGATCCAGCTCTTCTCCTGGCCTTTGAGAGCGTCTTTGACGCGCTTGAGGGCCAACTCGGAGGTGTGCTCGCTCTCATCGACGGTGGCCGCCAGGGTGAAGGTCTCGTGTTTCTGGAGCGCCTCCGCCGCGCCGGGATCCGCTTCCAACGCCAGATCCAGCTTCTGGTCGCGGAGGGCCTGTTTGAGATCGCCTTCGGGTTTGGGAACCAGTTCGAACTGTTTCCGGTGGGCTTGCAGCATCCCCGAGATGGCACCGGAAGGATCCGCCAGGTACACGCGGCTGGCCTTGTTCCGGTTCTGGTCCTCATCCCGCTTCGCCATCTTGGCCATCATCCCGAAGATGGCGGGGTAGAGCAGGAAGGGCAGCACGAAAGCGAAGAACAGCGTCTTCCGGTCCTTGGAGAGTTCCAGGAACTCCTTCTTGGCGATGAGCAGGGCGCCGCGCATCAGTTGTTCCTTTCGGATTCGGCTGCCAGCTGGAAGAAGACTTCATCGAGGGACTTGGCGCCTCGGGACCGCAGGAGTTCCAGGGGCGGGGCGTCGCCGTGCAGCTTGCCGTCGAAGATGATGCCCACCCGGTCGCAGATGTCCTCCACCATGGGCATGACATGGGTGGACACGATCACGGTGCGGCCCTCCTCGCGCATGATGCGGAGCAGGTCCAGCACGGTCTTGGCGGTGAGCACATCCAGACCGGTGGTGGGCTCATCGAAGATCACCACCTTGGGATCGTGGAGCAGGGCCCGGGCGATGCTCACCTTCTGCTTCTGGCCGGAGGAGAAGCCCTCCATCTTCACGTCCGCGAAATCCGCCAGCTGGAGCTTCTCCAGCAGGTGCATGCCCCGGCGCTCGGCGACCATGGGATCCACGTCCTGGAACTCCCCGAAGATCCGCAGCAGCTCCCGGGGCGTGAAGCGCACGTACACACCCATGTCCGTGCTCAGGTAGCCCAGGCAGCCGCGAACCGCCTCGGGCTTCTGGCGGGTCTCATGGCCACAGACGTGGATGGAACCTGCATCAGGCTCCATGAGGCCGGCGATCATGCGCAGGGTGGTGGACTTGCCGGCGCCGTTGGGGCCCAGCAGGCCGTAGATCTCACCCGGTCTCACCTCCAGCGAGATCCCGCGCACGGCGTCGATGCGCTTGGTGACGCGGGTCTTGCGATCCTTCACGGTGAAGGATTTGTGGACCTCATTCAACTGGATCACCGGGCCTCCGGGCAGGAAGGTCCCAGTGTAGGGGCATGCGGTCTTCTCCAGCGGACGGACCGGCGAACGGCGCGGACAGGCCGGCGAACGGGGGCGACCGGGCTGTCAGTGATGTCCAAGGGCGCCCGTGGCGCTCAGGGTCAGCATCACCAGACCCAGGCCCAGGCAGTAAAGGGCGAAGCCGTTGAGTTTCGGCTTCCGGGTGAAACGGTCCAGGATGCCGATGGCCATGTAACCCGAGATGGCCGCGACCAGGACACCCATCCCGCAGAGCATGGCTGGGGAGGCCGAACCGGCGGGGAAGGCCAGTTCGGGCGGCAGCGGCTGGTGGTGGAGCAGGGGCTTCAGCAGGCCGCGCAGCTCCACCACCGCGGCCGCGGCGATGGTGGGCACGCCCAGGAGGAAGCTGAACCGCGTCGAGACCGGGAGCCGCAAGCCCTGGAACACGCCCATCGCGATGGTCGAGCCTGAGCGCGACAGCCCGAAACCGCCGCCGATGCCCTGGATGGTTCCCACGGCCAGGGCATCCGAGGCCCGGAGGCCGCCGAGACCGCGTCCGGCCTGGTCATCGCCAGCCAGATTGATCCGTTCGCGGCTGAGGCGATTGGCAAGGTAGAGCAAGGCGGAGGTGCAGACCAGCCCGATCCCATAGACCCAGAGGTGCTCCTTCGCCACTTCCTTCATGCCCTTGGTGGCCAAGCCGAAAATGCCTGTGGGGATCATGGCGATGAACAGCCACAGAGCTAGCTTCCGGCCCTCCGAATCGCGGCCCAGGCAACCCATGGCCACCTGGAAGAGCTCCCGGCGGAAATAAATGGTCAGAGCGACCAGGGTGCCCACGTGGAGCAGCACGTCGAAGGCCAGGGGCATGGGACGCCCGCCGAACATCAGGTGCTCGGCCAGGGTGAGGTGCGCCGTGGAGGACACCGGCAGGAATTCCGTCAGGCCCTGGATCAACCCCAGGAGGATGGCGTGCAGCAGGTTCATTCGGTCTCCGGCACAAAAAGACAGTGTGCCAGACCGATCAGGATTCCTGGGGGAGCGCCCGCAGGATGGCCAGGTACTCGCGATGTTCCTTCCAGCCCCGGACCATGGCCAGGGCGCCCCAGATCAGCACCGTGTAGATGAGAATGAGCAGGCCGATGCCAGTGACATCGCCGAACAGCCCCCATCCCGTCTTCAGGGGAGGCGACGGGGGGCCGTAACTGAAGAGGAAGAGCGGAACGAGCCAGAGAATGCACTGGCCGACCAGGACGGCATAGGCCCTCGCCTCCTCGATGCCGCGAATGGCCCAGGGCATGGGCAGGAGGTACAGGAACGGCATCAGCAGAATCCACATGGGAGGAGGAAAGAGGGCGGCCCGGGGCTGGTTCGCTTGCAGGAGTCCAGAGGTGAAGGCATAGAGGGCCGCCAACAGCACCGCGATGAGGAACAGCGCGAGCCCCAGGATCCAGAACCACCGCCGGCGCTCGTAGGTACCATCGGGCGATGCCTTCACGATCCCTAGGCCCCGGTAAAGGAATCGGCCGCCCAGCCCTTTAGCGGCGAGCCAGAAGAAGGGTACCCAGACGAGATACTCAATGAAGAGGCGGTCCAAGACACGCGCCCCCATGAAGTTCGGGCTCAAAGCGGCGATGACGAGGACCACCGCCATCAACCCACCCAAGGCCGTGGCCAAGCCGCTCTTGCGGGACTGGAAGGCGGCATAGTCGCGGGTCAGGGCGGCCAGTGCTGCAAGGTCCGGCCCGTCGAGATCGGTCGTGGTCATGGCTTGCCTTCCTTCGGGAGCAGGGCCCGGAGCTGCTGGTGGTAGACGTGGAGGGCGGTTCGCCCGTCCTCCGTGATGCGGAAGCTGGTGACGGGGATGCGGCCCTGGAAGGCCTTGACTGTCACGAGGTACCCGGCCGCTTCCAGCTTTTGCGTGTGGCTGGAAAGGTTGCCCTTGCTCAGCCCCGTGACCCGCTGGAGGAAGAGGAAGGCCACTTCCTCCGCCGAGGCCAGCACCGTGAGGATGGCCAGCCGGGCCGGTTCGTGGACCATCCGATCGAGGTCGAGGATGGCCTTGAGGTTGGTTTCGTTTTTGACCATGAAACAAGTTTGCAGCGCAAACTTGTTTCGTCAACCAAAAAACGACACCCATGTTTGAATCTCCCCATGCGATCCATCGACCTCCGCTCTGACACCGTGACCCAGCCCTCGAAGGAGATGCGCGCCGCCATGGCGGCCGCGGAAGTCGGGGATGACGTGTTGGAGCACGATCCCACCATGGCCCGCCTGGAGGGCTGGGTGGCGGAGCTGCTGGGCCTGGAAGCGGCCTTGTGGCTGCCTTCTGGATGCATGGGCAACCTGACCGCGCTGATGCTGCACCTCAAGCGTGGTGATCGGTTCCTGGCGCCTGCCCAGGCCCATGTGCTGGGCGCGGAGCTGGGCACCGGCGCCTGGCTGGCGGGCGGCATGCCCGAGGCCATGGCCTGGGAGGGCGGTCCTGGCCGGCCCACACCCGCTCAGGTGACCAAGGCCGCAGGGTCGCCCGGCCCCTACTACTCGTTGCGCACGACGCTGCTCTGCCTGGAGAACACCCACAACTTTGCCGGGGGCGCCGTGACACCGCTGGCCGAACATCGTGCCCTGGTAGCGGCCGCCAAGACCGCGAAGCTGGCGGTGCACCTGGATGGCGCGCGGATCTGGCACGCCGCTACCGCGCTGGGGCTGGCGCCCTCGGCGCTCACCGAAGGCGTGGATACCGTGCAGGTTTGCCTCAGCAAGGGGCTGGGCGCGCCCATGGGCTCGCTGCTGGCGGGTTCGAAGCCTGTCATCACCGAAGCCCGGCGCCTGCGCAAGATGCTGGGTGGGGGTGTCCGCCAGGGCGGTGTCGTGGCCGCGGCGGGGCTGGTGGCGCTGGACTACCTGCCCAGGATCGCTGAGGACCACGCCAAGACCCGCCGCCTCGCCGAAGGGTTGCGCGCCTTCGGCATCGCAGCGCCCACACCTGAGACGAACATCCTGCTGGTGCCCGTGCCCGATGCCGCCGCGGCTCTGGTGGCGCTGGAAGCCATCGGCGTTCGCGCCCTGCCGGTGGGACAGGCCGTCCGCTTCATCCCCCATCGCGACATCGAGATGGCCGACATCGAGGAGGCCCTGCGCCGCATCGAACCACAGGCCCACCTGCTGCGGTCGGCCTGATCATGAAAACCCGCCTCATCCTGCTGGTTGTGGTGGTGCTCGCCTTGGCGGCGGGCGGGTACTGGTGGTACCAGGACACCCTGGTGCCCGTGCCGCTGGTTTCGAACGAAGCCTTGTTCGTGCCCGGCCAGCCCGAGTTCGGCGAGGACGAGACGGTGGTGGAGGCGCTCTTGCCCCCGGGTCCCGGGGTCGAGGCCTTCCTCGTCGCCCAGTCTTCCCTCGCGCTGTTGGAGAAAGCCCCCGAAGGGGGATGGATTGGACAGTTGTTGTCTACTCTTGAGGGTTCGCGATATGGACGCCGGTGGCGCCTGGGCGTACGCCCCGGCTGGCGGCTGCAGGACGGGACGATGCTGGATGCCACGCGGATGGCCAAGGATCTGGCCCCCGAGCTCGGAAGGCTGGGGGGAATCCCCCGCGTGATCGACGGAACCACCCTCGACCTGCGGTTCAAGGCCCCCCAGGCGAACCTGCCGGCCTTGCTGGTTAAGTGGCGGATTCCCGGCAGTGGGCCTTTCATCCGCCAGGGGCTGACCCTCACCCGCTTCGAACGCTTCACCCCGGGTCGTCCGGGCCTGGCTGGGGTGAAAGTCGCCACGGATCCGACCCTGCTGGAAAGTCGTGCCTGGGCCGAAAGCCTGGCCGTCCGCCGCTGGGCCTGGGCCGCGTTTCCCGGGCAGGTGGCGCCCGAGGACATGGCAAAGGTCCGCCTCGCCCCCTACGACGAGTACCGCATGAAGGACGGCACCGTGTGGTTCCTCTCCCGCCGCATGCGACGCCTCAGGCCCGATCCTTCGGACTGGACCCGCACCAGACTCTTCGGCACCTGGAAGGGCTCCACAGAATTGCCGTACGATCCCCTGGGGTTTTGATCCCTACTCCAGATTCGCCGACTGCTCTCTGATCTGATCCAGGGCTCCCTTGGCTTGCATGACGGCTCGGGTCATGGCGAGGCGTTTGCACTTGCTGCTGATGGTGTATCCCTATGCCTGTCGAGCCGGAGAACGCCTCGAATCGCACACCTCGATTTGTGTTAAGAGATGTTAAGAAAATTACTTGCACCTTATATTGATGGAAAATTGGACATTCGGGTTTTTTTTGCCTTGCGACCACCCGGGAACACCTGAAAGGATCAGGTTGTCTCCTTTGTGATTCATGTGGTTGGGTGAGGATAGATGTTCCTATATCTTGGGAACAAATATCTTAATGGAAATTACTATTTTAAAACGGCGTCATTTGCCCATAACTCTGCTGCAGCAGAGGTTCGGGATCACAGCCGAACGGCAGCAAAAAAAATGAGGGAGTTTCACAGGACTGGATGGCCACCACCGGGAAATGGGCAAACCCAAAGCTTTGGGTGACCTGTCTGGCGCTTTTGTTGGGCGCCCAGGGGAATGCGCACCTTGCAGCCCCAATGGCCTCTTCCACCAGGATCCAGCCAACCTTGGGGCTCGCGGCTTTTGCTGGTACCAGTTCTCCCCTCCGGGCTGGGGCTCTGGCCTCGAGTTCACTCCACTTGGTGGGGCTCCGACTGACGGCCCCAACAAGCCGCATCGACGTTCCCAAAGACGCCCCCTTTTCGGTACCTGTGGGCGTGTGGATTGGAGATCACCAAGCGACGCCGATGGAGGCGGCCTCATTGATTCCCGTGGGCGCCACGCTGACAGCTACCTTGACAGGGCCAGGGGTCCCATCGCCCTTGTTGGTTTCTGGAGACCTAGCCACAGGGTTGTCCCTCCCAGGCCTCACCGCGGAGGGCGATTTCATCTTGTCCAATATCCGACTGGTCAAGGACGGAACGACAGTGTCGGAAGCCGACCCCAAGACCGTCAACATCCATTGCCTGGGTGAAATCTTAATCTCCAGTGTGACCTCTACTCCCATGACCATGCAGGAGTTGCGGGACGCGGGTGTCCAACTCCAGCCGGGGAACTACGAAGGGCGCCGCTTCACCATGGCGCTGGCCATTGGAAGCCAGCAAGTGAGCCTCACGGTGCCCGTGGCGGTACCCGTCTACAACGGCCTCGAAGACCCGCGGGCGGGCGGCGGAGAAGTGGGCCGCCTGGAGATCACCGGGTTCACGGATCGCCTAGGGCTGCCGGACCTTTCGGTGGTCGTGGCCGACATCACCCCAGAGAAGGATCCCTTTAGCCTCAGCCGGCCTGCCATCAGCCATGTGCTGCAGCACAATTTCAAGGCCCTCATTGTCATCCCCGGCAGCATTGGATACCTGCACCAGTTCTACAAAGCGAATCTGGTGGTCTTTAACGCGCTGAAGGAAGGATCCCCCTTCCAGATCACCCACCTGAGCGCCACCCTCAATCTGCCACCAGGCGGGGACGGTGCGGTGGGCACATTGGACGACCCCTTACGTCTGGTCCAACGGGATGGTGAGACGGATGCAGTCACCAAGCCTGTGCGTGGCCCCGGGGTCGACGGGGTCGCAGGTACGGGCGACCCGCTCCTTCTGGCCGGCCAATCCGGCATGGCGACCTTCTTTGTGGAAGCCTTGAAGGAAGGCGCCCACCAGCTCAATTTCGACATCCGGGGACAATTCGAGGGCGGTGGTTTGTCTGAGCCAGTGCCCCTCTTGGGTCACGCCCAGGGCAAGCTGCTGGTCCGGAACCCGAACTTCAGTTTGGTTCTGGTGCACCCCGATGTGGTGCGGCGGGGTGAGGAGTACACCCTCGAAGCCCGCCTGACCAACACGTCACAGACTTTGGCCAACGGTGTGACTGTCACCCTGGACCGCTCTCGGCTGGGCAACGTCAAGTTGGTAGAAGACCTCAACACGCCCGTCGATACGCTGAATCCCGGCGAGACTGCGGTCTTCAAGTTCAAGCTGCGGGCTCTGCGCAACGGCGAAGTGCGCAGCTCCTACCTCTACATGGAGCAGGGCACCATTGGGTTTCAGCTCAGCACAGGCTTGGGGGAGCGGAACATCCGCCTGAATCCCGATACGCTGGTGCTGCCGCAGACCCTGGAGGGCCGGAACGGACTGCCCCTGCCCCTGCGGGAAGCCATGCTGCGGGTGCTGGGCCAGGCCTATTCGGTGGCGAGCACCAAGGGCGCGCTACCACCGGGAGTGTTTCCGATTGCGATGAGTTCCGTGACGGGGCAGATGTCCCAGGATCTCTCGGAACAAGGCCTTTTCATCAAGATGGGCATCGATAAGGCCCGGGTGTGGATGCGGTTGTGGGAGATGTTCATCCAGAACCCAGACACGGGTTTCGATCAACTCGTCCGGACCACGGATGCTGGACGTGAGCTGCGCGAGGCTTTCGTGGATGCGTGGACTTGGGCAGATCCCAACCGACCGATGCCTGATCGCCTGGGGGAGATGATCCGCTGGAATAGCGCCTTCGGCGGGATGGCCGTGGCCGCGGTCGATGGGGCCGGTCCTGGGCTCAGGCTGGAATTGCAAGACGCCGTGGGCAACAGGATCGTCTCCGGCGACGTGGCCATAAAGGACCTGCCCTATCTGCCACAACCCCAAGCAGCCTGGGGTGGCACCGCATCAAGGCATTGGATCAGCATGCGGTCCCCATCGCCGTGGGCTCGGTTGAGCGTGATCAATCGCAGCACGGAAGCTCAATCCCTCCGTCTGGCCGTGGCTGCTCCTGTGGCAGGGAGCGCGCCAACCTACAACCTCTTTGAGTTGGAGTTGGCGGCGGGGCAATCGGCGGTGATCACGTTGGGTGAGGCCCGAGAGGGGACGGCGGTCTACCTTGCCCCTGACGGAACCTCCATGAGCTCTATCTACCCCAGCCAGACCAGTGATCTGCAAGTGGAGCCCTTCAAGGTGCTGGCCGTGCACCGATACGACATTGAACTGGATCCGTCGGCAAACCCTTACGGGACGCACGTGATGATGCTGTTCAACCGGCCGACCATGGCCCTGAATCTGCCTTCGGGAGATGATGGGTTCAACGCCGCCAAGGCTCTCGTGCAGGTGGAAGCCAACGCACCCTGGCGCAAGATCCTCCCACCGGATCCCGATACTGGAGAGGCTTCGCCACCGCCGCCAGCGCTATTCAAGGCCTCGGCGCGAGCGGCGAGTCTCTACCTGGAGCGACCTGTGGGGCCTTATGTGCTTCGTCAGCTCACCCTTGCTTCCACGTGGACAGACGATCAGGGAAGTCCCCTAACCGGTGATTTGTCCTGGCCCATCCTCTGCGGCGACGTGCCCGGGGGCGCTCTGGTGCGAGGGAAAGTCCGCAAGGCCAATGCCTCCGGCCTTCCCGCGAAGATGACGTACTGGTACCAGGCGGCATCCCAGGCAGGGAACGTGGATTTGGCCACAGGCTACACATTCCTGGATGAGGAAGTTCTCACCCATTACGCGTTGGTATCCAATTTCGATACAGACGCGGATGGTTCCTACCAGCTTGATTACGTTCCAGAGCCCGTGAGCTTCGCTGTCGGCCCCATGCTGCTGAAGGGGGCGACGGCGGAAGGTACCGCCTGGGCGCAGGCCTCGGTGCTGGGCAACGGCCAGCTCATCGAGATGGACCTGGTGCTGGAAGGCAAGGGCAGCGTGGACGGCTACGTGCTGAGTGCGGCGGGAGCTCCAGTGGCTGGGGCCCAGGTGCAGTTGATCCAGGAACAGCCCTCCAATCCATTGACCCAGGGCACCGGAGGCGGAACCTTTGTCCAATCCACGACGACCGGGGTCGACGGGCACTATCGGGTGGACAATCTCAAGACTGGCGTCTTCTCTATCCGTGCCTTGAAAGATCTCTTTGGCGCTGCGGCCAGCAATGAGATCTCCCGGGATGGAGAGATCGTCCATCAGAATGTGGTGCTCGAATCCCCCACTGGAACACTCAAGGCTCGGTTGCTGGATACTTCAGGCCAGGTGGTGCTCACCCAAATTATCCGATTGGGGATCGCCTCGGGCCTGCTGCGGAGTAGCGGCTCGGGGGCCAGCCTGGTGTGGCCGGAGCAGGCGACTCCTGGCGCCGATGGGTGGGTGACCTTCTCGAATGTGCCCGCAGGGGACGTAGGGCTGATCGTGCCTTATCTGCCAATGGGCACTGTCTCCGATTGGCGCGGCTTCCTTGACCCTGGCACAGCCCAGGAAATCACCCTCAAGATGCTGCCCCCCACTGAGCAGGCCTTCGCCCACTTCCTGGTGGTGGATGCCACGGGGAATCCAGTTCCGGGGGTGTACCTCTCGGATGGGAGTCGGAGCTTCGCTATCACAGATGAAAACGGCACGGCTCCCAAACGTCCTGTGCCCGCGGGTCAATCCTTCCAGATCTCCGCCTACCACCCCGCCTGGCCTGGGCAGACCAAAAGCGAAAGCGTGGTCGTTCAGGCTGGCGAGGATCGGCTGATCCGTACCACGCTGCCGCCTCGGGGCACTCTCCATGGCACCGTCAAATACCCGGATGGAACTCCGGTACGTGGGGCCTATGTGGCCATCCCTCCTGTCTTCGATGACATGACGCGGAACCGACTGGCCATCACGGATGCGACGGGTGCCTTCCTTCTTCCCAATGTGCAGGTGGGAAGTCCCTTCCGCCTGGCGGCGGTGGGACCTGAACTTCGCACGGCTATGGCACCGATGAACGTCCAAGTGGCCGATGGCCAGGATCTGGGCCTGAACCTCACCCTCCCTTTCCTGGGTAAGAACCAGGTTAGCGGCGTGATCTACCAGCCCCTGGAGGGCGCGCAAAAGATCCCCACCATGGCCCAGGTCTGGCTGGATGGGCTGCTGCCGATAATTGTCCCTTCGACTTACGGCAATGGCGATTGGGGGCTCTTCAGGCGGGAAACCACGGGGGCCATGTCCACGGGCGTGGAAGGGAAATACACCTTTACGAGCCTGCCGCAGGGGATCTACACGCTTCACGCGAACAGCGACCTCTTCCCGGTGGAAGTGAAGTCGGGCGGGGATTTCGCGGACAAAGCGAACGACGCCCAGACGCGCGACATCTACCTCTCCAGCAGCTTCGCGGGCGAGCTGAAGGGCGTCATCTACAAGCGGGATGGCCAAACCCCAGTTGCGCCGGATGTGCGGGTACGCCTCATTGGGGGCACCATCGGCGAGCTCATCATCTTCACCACCGATAGTGGCAAGTACCACTTCCCGAAAGTGATTCCCGAAGGCTGCTACAAGCTGCGGGTGGAGGATCCCGTCAGTGGCGACATTGCCGTGACCAATGTGGAGATGGTGAAGGAGTCGAGCCAGGTCAAGAACCTGCGGTTATGGGGAAAGGGCAGCCTCACCGTGAAGGTGCAGGACAGCTTCGGCCAAATTCTGCCCGAGGGTGTCGTGACGCTCATCCACAGCAAGGCTGGCTCCCTTGGCTGTCCTCCGGTGGCCATCCTGGACGTGGATGATCTGCCCCCCATGGCCCAGAAGCTCAAGCCCGAGATGGAGGGCGTGCTGATCTTCGAAGATATTCTGGAAGGTCCCATCTCCGTGGGTTTGAAGAACCCCACTGGGTTGCAGGGCGTGGCTTCGGTATCCATTCCAGAGGGCGGTGGCAACGCTGAAGTGGTGGTTCGGTTGCAGCCCGTCGGCGACGTGCTTGGCACCCTGTACCGCGCCGATGGCAGCCTCGTTTCCGCTGGCCGAGTGGATGCCTACCTCGGCGACCGATGGCTGGGCGTGTCTCCCACGCGCATGGACGGCGTGAATGGCCGATTCCGCTTTGAAGTGCTGCCCACGGGACCCATCTCACTCGAGGCCTGGGATCCCGATAGTCGCCAAATGGGCAAGGGTGTGGTCAACGTGGTGGCGGGGCAGACCGGGGAAATTATCATCACGACCCACGACAAGGGCCCCGTGGTGGTCACGGTCACTCAGGAAGGGCAAGCCGTCATTGGCGCGGCTATCCGGCTGGCCTACCGAGGCGGGGACGCCCTGGATTTCACTACTGAGTCCACCAGTGATGGCGAAGGCAGGGCTACTTTCTATGTTCCACCCGGTAACTACACCGCCACCGCCACGGATCCCCTCAGCTTGGCGACCGGTAGCGTGGCCTTCTCGCGCGACGTGGACCAAGGGGAAATCCAGACCTCGATCGTCCTGCAAGCCGTGCGGTCGCTTTGGGCCACGGCCCTGCCGCCACCAGGCGCTCCGGCCGGGTTCTCGCTGGAAGGCTGGTCCTTGCGAGACAGTGCCATGGGCCGTCTGGTGAAGCTGGATGCCAAGGGGCAAGGGATGCTCCGGGATCTTCCGGTGGGCGACCGCACCTTGAAGCTGACTGACCTTCGCGGTCGCTGGCGGGGAGACTTCACGACCACCCTGTCGGTGGAGGGTGGGACGGTCCAGATCCCTGAGGCGCCCCTCCAAGCCGTCGCCTACGGCAACCTTGACGTGAAGGTCGTGGATGCCCACGGGCAGCTGGCGCCCAATGTGGCCGTTTACGCCAGTGGCGGCGGAACCATTTCCACGGATGGCGCCGGCATCGCGCGATTCTTCGGTCTCTTGGCTGGGAACCTCAGCCTGTGGGGTGGGGGAGCCTCCGGGACCGCGCTATTGCAGCAGGAAGAGGAGACCGTGCAGGCCCAACTCCAGCTGCCTCCCATCGCCTCGATGCATGGCGCAGTCTATGATTCCATGGGTCAGCCCATGCCCTATGTGCTCGTAAGCGTAGGGGTCCTGCAGACCGCCACAGATGGCCAAGGACAATTCCGGGTTTCTGGTATGGGTCTGGGCACCTATACCGTTACCGCCCTCTCTTCCAGCGGTCGACGGGCTGCGGTCAGTGTGACCTTGGATCGGGCAGATCAGGACGCCGAGGTTCGTCTCGACTTCCCACCCCAGGGAAGCCTTACCGGCATCGTGCGAGACCCGCTACGGGCCGTGCCCCTACCGATCCACATCATGGTGTACCTGGCTGGGGGCGGCAACCCGGTCGGTGACACCTACACCAACGATCAAGGAGCTTTCCGATTCCCCTCTTTGCCCGCGGGCAAGGATTTGCGGATGGTGGGCATCCTGGATGACGGACGGACCGAGGTGTTCAATCAGACCTTTGCCCTCGCTCCACAAGAAGGCGCCACCCTGAATCTGGACCTGACGATGCCGATCCTCGTCAACGTGAAGGGCTGGACGCTTGATGCCCTTGGCAACAAGATCCCAATGACCGTTCTCCTCTTGGATGATCAGGGCCGCACCCTAGACAAGGCCGTGACCACCGGGGATATCTTCGATCCGGACCATCCGACTTTCTTTTTCCGCTACCTCCTGGCAGGTCATCGCTACCGCTTGATGGGGCTTCAGGAGATGACCGGCCTGGCCATTGCGTACTTGGACTACATCCCCGCGGGCGACAAAGACCTGGATGAACTAACCCTCCAGGCCCAGGCGCGACGCGGTGTGAAGCTTCAGGTGCGCTATCCCGACGGAACCCCGACCCCAGGCCCTGGCCACTTCGTGATCACCTCGCAGAGCGTTCTTGGCGGACGTTGGGAAGGTAGCCTTGGCTCCGAGGGATCCGCCTTGATCCAGGATCTGCCCGAAGGCCCGGCAACGGTCTCGCTCACGGGCGTACCTAATCAGCCGGCCCTAGGTACAACCTTTACCATTCCTGCTCAGAGCGCGGTCTACGAGGTGGCCGTGCCTGCGGTGGGCTTAGGCACCCTGATCGTGAAAGTGCAAACCGCGTCGGGCCGGGTGCTAGTAGGTGGGATCCTGACGGCCCAGAGTCCGAATGCACCTAAATGGACCGGGGTGGCCCAAGGTGACGGTACCTATCGCCTGGAGGGCGTATGGATCGGCACGCCCTTGAGTCTCCAGGCCACCGGTTTCGGTTTGGTGGGCAACGCTCCGGTGGTGACCCTCGTCCAGCACGGACAGCAGGCGTCCGTGACTTATCCCGCCCCGGACCAGGGAAGCCTTAGTGGCGTGGTACGCGACAGCCGAGGAGTTCCTGTGGGGGGCGCGCTGGTCAGCGTCGCGGGACGCACCACCAGCACTGATGTCGTCGGCAGCTACACCCTCACCGCACTTCCCTTGGGGGGCTATAACGTCGTTGTCACCGTTCCGAATCGGGTGGATCGGGCGGTTCTCAGTGCTGTGCTCGGATTAGACGGCCAGTCCTTGATCTTGGATGTGCCCTTGAAGGGCACTGGATCCATCCGGGTGCACGTGGTGCGACCGGACGGATCCCCTGTTTTTGGACAATCTGTCAGCGTGCGCAATATCAGCACCTACTCCGACGGACGTGTGCAGACTGCCGCCACCGATACCTTAGGCGTGGCATCTTTCAACGAAGTGCTGGAAGGTGATATTCGCGCCAACGCGGTGATTGATGGGGTGGATCGGGCTGCGACGGGTTCTTTGGCCGCGGGTGGGACGGCCACTTTAGACATCCAGACCAAAGACATCAGTTTCATCAGTGGCCGCATCCGTCGGGCTTCGGCGACAACCTGGCCCACCGGTTCCACCGTGAAGATTCTGGGGGCGATTATCCCACTCCAGCCCGATGGCACCTTGGCAGGATCGGCCCCCACTGTGGATTACGCGCCTTCCCCCATTCCAGTCCTGGTGTCGGTGGGAGGATCTCGCGATATCAATGTGGGCTCTGTTTATCTCCTTAAGAACGGCACCACGAATTTAGATCTCACGGCCCCTCTCTTCGGCGTGATGACCGGTGTGGTCAAGGATGCCCGTGGGGTCCTGGTATCCGGTGCCACGGTATCCACCTCTGGAACTTCCTCATCGACCAACGCCCAGGGCGTCTTTCAGATCGATGGATTAACGCTGGGCTCCTATCAGCTCTTGGCCACAATTCCCAACAGAGTGGAACGAGGTCTGGCGGACGGTAATATCTCGTTTGATGGCGAGGTCCGAACCTACAACATCGCTCTGAAGGGGACTGGAACCGTCCGTGTGATGGCCTTGGCGGCGGATGGAACACCTCTTTTAGGCCAGACTGTGCGCCTTCGGAACTACAGTGCGTGGTCGGATGGTTCATCACTTTCTACAGCGACTGATACCCAAGGTTTGGCCACCTTCACGGGCGTGCTGGAAGGCTCCATCACCGCCACCGCTAACCTTCTGGAGCGGGACTATTACCAATCAGGCACTCTGAATTTGGATGGCACCCTCAACCTGACCTTGAAGGTGCGCGACTTCACGACCTTCTCCGGGCGCATCCGACGGGCAAATGTCAACAATGTCTGGCCTATGGGCACCAAGGTCTCCTTGGCTGGTCAGTCCTACGACCTGGGGGCGGATGGGACCCTGCTACTTCCCACTCCAAATCCCCAGGCGGATTTCGGGGATGGAATTACTGTCGTTTATGTGAATGTTCCCAATGGGATCCAACTCACGCTCGGTTCGCTGAGCCTAGTCAAAAACGGTGAGACGGTACTGGATCTTGCCGCGCCTGGGTACGGAAGTCTTTTTGGAACGGTCAAGCTTCAAAGTGGAAGTCCGGCCGCGAACGTGCCCGTGCGTGTGGACAACTGGACCTACCTGACTACGGATGGCTCAGGGGTCTGGCGCGTTCCCATGGCCATCACGGGTCAGCACCATGTAGTGGCCCAGACCTCCACCTCGATCGCGAGTGGAGAGATCACGCTGGCGGATGACGGTGGGGCTGCCGGGATCGACCTCACTTTGATTCCCAACACCGTCTCCCTGCCGGTTTACATGGCTTTGAACCGCCTGGGATCTACAGTGAGCATCTATTCGGATGGAACGCTCGCACCCCCCAATGGCTCGTCCTCCCGGGCTTTCCTGTCAGTGGACGGAGCTTCCGAAATTTCGCCTACCGCCGCCAACGGGATCGCCCAATGGATCGAGCGTGACCGCCAATTGGCCTACACAGCTCAAATGGGTCCCGTAGAAGTTTCCGTCATCCGAACCGTGGCGCCGGATGCTGTGTTCGTGAAGGAGGAAATCCGATTCAGGAACACGGATTCCGTTACCCATAGGGTAATGCTACGGCATGCCGTGTCTTTGAGTTACGTCCAGGGGATTCCTTCAGGCGAGGCACAACCTGTGCTGGCTGGAACCTCCCGCGATTCAGGCCTGGTCAGCTACAACGGAACTGTGCTTTGGGGGAATGGTGCCATCTCTCCGACCAGCGTGGATGCCAACGGGATTCATTGGCCGGATCTGACGGTGGCTCCGGGTGAAGTAAAGATCCTTGCCATGGCCTATGCACCTTACCAGCGCTATCCCTATCCCTCTTGGGGCACGCCGAGGTTCCGAATGGAAGGAGCGTCGACCCTGTTGGCCCGTGTGGTCCATGGCGCTCCGGAATGGGTATACGGAAGCGATCCCGGTGTGTTCAGGTAGACCTCCAGGATGCGCTGCTTGGGCCACAGCAGCTCCAGCAGGCCGGTGAAGTACAGCTCGATGCCCTTGCGCAGCCAGCTTTGATCGCGCCAAAGAAACAGGTTCTTGGCCGTCTGCTGGGTGATGGTGCTGGCCCCGCGCGGGCGGTTGCGATACCGGTTGTCGCGAATCGCCTGCCGGATGCCGGTCAGGTCCAGGCCATGGTGCTCCCGAAAGCGCTGGTCCTCGGCCGCCACCACGGCCAGCGCCATGACCGGCGCGATGCCTTCGTAATCCACCCAGCGGTACGGGTAGGGGTAAAAGCCATACCCGGCGCGCAGGGCCGCGATACGGTTTTGCAGGATGAACGAGGTGGTCGGCGGCGGCAGCCAGCGCAGCACCAGCACTGCCCCGACAGTCACCGCCAGCCAGATCAGCAGCGCGTAACGCAGTGCCCGCAGCAATCCGCGCAGCGCGCGTGCGGCGCGGCTCACAGCCAGCGGCGCACCCGCGCGCAGTAGTCCGCGTATTCCTGGCCGAAACGCCAGCGCAGGTGCTCCTCCTCGCGGGCGATGACCAGCCGCTGCATTACCGGCAGCACCCACAGCAGCATCAGCAGCACCCAGGTGCTGCCGGCCAGCAGGCCGACGCCGACCAGCAGCACGGTCAGGCTCAGATAAATCGGGTTGCGGCTGAAGCGAAACGGGCCTGTTTCGACCAGATTGCTGGCCGCCCGCTGCGGGTTGATGGTGGTCTGGTGGCGCCGCAGCTCGCGCAGGCACAGGCCAAACAGCGCAA
>CAVPLE010000097.1:0-23779 GCA_963705865.1 uncultured Holophagaceae bacterium
GTATCATACCTCGGCATGGCACACCTCCACGCCGAAACATCGCTCCATGGGTGCGACACATCCTGTCCATCTGTGCCCAATGGGTTACAGATCAATGAGTTGCCCGAATTGCGCCCCCTGACCTTTAGGCTGAAAATGGCCGATAATCAGATCCTGTTAATCCTTCAAAATCCTGTTAATCCTGTCTCCGCTTTTTCTCTCACCCGAGTGCCCGACTGCCGCTGGCACCCCAGGGCTGGAGGGCCTGGAGGGCGGGCTGGATGGGCTTGCCGGGGCGCTGGAGCTGCGTGAGTTCCAGCGCGCCATCGGGCGTGGTGAGCCAGGCGCCCTCCTTGCCCCAGACCAGTTGGCCGGGATCGCGGTAGCAGGTCCGGAGGGCCCCCACGCCACAGACCTTCAACGGCTGGCCCTCCAGCTGTAGTTCGGAGCCAGGCCAGGGCCAGAGGGCGCGGACCTGTCGGTGCAAATCCGCCGCGGGGCGCCGCCAGTCCAGGTGGCCCATGTCCTTGCGGAGCTTCGCGGCATAGGTGGCCTGGCCGAGGGGCTGCTCCGCCGGTTTCCCGCAGCCGCAGAGCAGCAGGGGTAGCTGGTCCATGAGCAGCTCGGCGGCATCCGCCGAAAGGGTGGCCAGCAGGCTTTCCGCCGTATCGCCGTGGCCGATCGAGCGGCGGGATTGGGCGAGGACGGGGCCCTCGTCCAACCCTGCCGTGAGTTTCATGAGGCTGACACCCGTCTCCTCGTCCCCCGCCAGGAGGGCGTGGTTCACGGGGGCGGCACCGCGCCAGCGGGGCAACAGGGAGAAGTGCAGATTCCAGACCCCGCGGGGGCAGGAATCCAGCATCCAACCGGGCAGCAGATGGCCGTAGGCCACCACGATGGCCAGGTCGATCTTCAGGGATTCCCACAGGTCGCGCACCTCGGGTGCTTTCCAGCTCAGGGGCTGGTGGACGGGCAGGCCCAATTCCAAGGCAGCCACCTTCACCGGCGGGGCCTCCAGGTGACGCCCCCGGCCCGCAGGACGGTCCGGATTGCAGAACACCGCCGCGATGCCTTCCTCGGCCAGGGCCCGCAGGGCCGGGACGGCCGCGCGGGGAGTGCCGAGAAACGCGATGCGGGTCATCCCCGGGCCTGTTTCAGATACTTCTTCTGGAGGAACTGACGCTTCACGGGTCCGAAGTACTCCACGAAGAGGCGCCCCCGCAGGTGGTCGATCTCATGGCAGAAGGCCCGAGCCAGCAGATCCTCCCCCTCCAGTTCGTGCCAGGCGCCGTCTTTGGCCCGGTTGCGGATGACGACCTTCTGGGGGCGCTCCAGCACTTCGCGAATGCCGGGAATGGACAAACAGCCCTCTGGCCCCACCTGGCTGCCCTCCTCCCGGATGATTTCCGGATTGATGAGGATGAGCTTCTGGGAAGGATCCTCGCCGCAGGAACAGTCGATCACCGCGAGGTTCAGGTTCACCCCGACCTGGGGCGCCGCCAGGCCCACGCCCTCCTCGTCGAGGGTCGTCTCGAACAGGTCTGCCACGAGCTGTTCCAGTTCGGGGGTCCAAGCCCCCACATCCTCGCTGTTCTTCTTCAGGCGGGGATCGCCCCAGGTCAGTACGGACAGGACGGCCATGCAAACACTCCAGCATTCCAGTGTAATCCATCGCCCATCCCTTGGTAATCTGGGAGGTCCGTCCACCGGAGCCCCGCATGCTGCGTTCTTTCCGCCAAGTCTTCAAATCCAATCGCACGCCCATGGCGGCGGTCATGGTCGTGGTCCTGCTGGGCCTGGTGGCCTACCTGGCCCCGTCTGGCCGGGTGGACACGCCAGATACGGTGGTGGCGCGGGTCTACGGCCGCGAAGTGCTGCTGCGCGACATGGCGGAGCACATGCAGGAGCTCTACCAGCGCTATGGCAAGCAGGCCAGCCCCGAGGCGCTCAAGCCCTTCGTCCAGTCCCAGGCCCTGCGGGACCTCATGAACCAGAAGCTCATGGAGGAGCTGGCGGAACGGCACCACGTGGTGGTCACCGATGAAGAAGTCGGCGCCCGCCTGCGGGCCTTCCTGAAGCAGTACCCCATCCTTCTGGATGCCCAGGGCAACCTGAAGTCCACCGCGGAGTTGAAGCAGATCTTCCAGGAGACCGGGTTCAACCCCGCCATCCAGGAACGGAACCTGCGCAGCGAGCTGCTGCGCACCAAGTTGATCCAGCAGGCGGCCTTCCAGGTACCCGTGGATGCCACCTGGCTGGCGGTGGAGGACCGCCTGCGCAATGAGAAGGTCGCCTTCCAGCAGGCCACCCTGGCCGTGGATCCCACCACGGTGGCGGACCCCGGTGACGGGACTCTGGAAGCCTTCTACAAGGCCGGCGGCGACCGGTTCCTCCAGCCCCCCCGCCGCGTGATCCAGTTCGTGGCCGTGGACCGCGCCGCCCTGGGCAAGGATGTCCAGGTGGACGAGGCCACCCTCAAGGCTGCCTTCGAAGCCCGGAAGAACGACTTCATCGAATTCAAGGCCCGCCACATCCTCTTCAAGGCCGAGGGTGACGCGCAGATCCAGGAGGCCACGGCCAAGGCCCAGTTGCTGCGGGAGCGCCTCGTGAAGGGGCAGAGCTTCGCCAAGGCCGCCGAGGAACTCAGTGAAGATCCCAGCGCCAAGGGCAACGGCGGCGACCTGGGCTGGTTCCGCTTCCCCCAGATGCAGAAACCCTTCTCCGAGGCGGCCGCCGCCCTCAAGCCCGGCGAGATCAGCCAGCCCGTGCGGACCATCTACGGCATCCACCTCATCCAGCTGGAGGGTCGCCGCGAGAAGCGTTTCGAGGACGTGAAGGACCAGCTCGCCAAGGAGATCTCCGACGACCGGTTCAACGTCCGGGCCCAGGAACGCCTGGAGCAGATCCGCAAGCGCGCCAACGGCGGTGACCTCGCCGCCGCCGCCAAGAGCATGGGCAGCCAGGCCCAGGTCAGCCAGCCGTTCAGCAATGAGGCGAACGCCCAGTCCGAGGGCCTGCCCGAGTTGCCCCAGATCGAGGCCGAGGCCTTCCGCCTGAAGGTGGGCGAGGTCTCCAAGCCCATGCGGTTCGCCGACCGTCACATCCTCTTCCGGGTGCAGGAGCAGCTGCCGGAGGCCGTGCCGCCCTTCCAGGAGATCCGCGCCAAGGTGCTCGCCGCCTACCGTCTGGAGGAATCCCGCAAGCAGGCCCTGGCCAGGGCCGAGCAGGCCCTGAAAACCGGCGGCCTCCAGGCCGTGGGCCCCGTCACCGACCAGGCCGCGGCCCCCCTCAGCGGGCTGCGGGATCTGGTGGCCCACCCCGGCATCCGCAAGGCCCTGCTGGACACACCCGTGGGCCAGACCACGCCCTTGCTCTGGGCCCAGGACGGCAAGCTCTGGGTGGCCCGCATCGTCTCCCGGGAACCGGCCCCGGCCCTGGATTTCGAAGGCCGCCGGACCCTCATCCAGGAAGTCCAGACCACCGAGGCCCAGAAGCTCCTGTCCGCCGAACTCCAGTCCCTGGACCAGCAGGGCCGCCTACGCCCCGGCCTCAGCAGCTTCTGGGGCCATTTCGGTGGCATCTACGTGAACGCCGACGCCGCCCAGGTGCAGGTGGAGGAGTAGCTATCAGCTGTCGGCTACCAGTTACTGAGAGCTGACAGCTGATAGCCGATAGCCGTTCCAGATACGGATGGGGTTGATCGGACAACAACTGTCCAATGACCCCCTGCCCCAGAGGCAGGCCATCCCTCAGCACGAGCATCCGGTCGCAGAGGATCTGGATCGAGGCCAGATCATGGCTCACGAAGAGCAGGGCCGTGCCCCCGCCCTTCAGGTCCAGCAGCAGGGACATCAAATGCCCGGCGAGGGTGGGGTCCAGGGCCGAGAAGGGCTCGTCCAGCACCAGCAGGGCGGGCTCCAGCATGAGGGCGCGACCCAGGCACAGCCGCTGGGCAAGGCCGCCGGACCAGGCCGCGGGGCGCTGCTCCAGCGCCGCCTCCGGGAACTTCACCCGGGCCGCCATGCGCGCCGCGGCCTCGCGCCGGGAGGGTGGGTTGCCACGATTCCAGATTTCCAGCGGTTCCTGGAGGATCTCCCAGCCCGTCCGGTGGGGCGGCAGGCTGGCCAGGGGATCCTGGAACACGGCCTGGATCCGTGGACGGCGGAGGCGGCGCTCACGCTCCGGCAGGGGCGACCAGGGCGCGCCCTCGAGCACGATCCGGCCTTCGGTGGGTTCCAAGAGCCCCAGCACCAGGTTCAGGAGGGTGGTTTTGCCCGCCCCGCTGGCGCCGCACACACCCCAGGCTTCACCCGGCTCGATGGAGAAGGAAACATCCCTCAACACATCCTTTCCCAGGCGCTGAAGGCGCAGGCCTTCAGCGCAAAGGACGGGCCCTGCCCTCAGCGGATCACCTCGACGCCCAGGTAGGGCCGCAGGGCCTCAGGCACCACCACGCTGCCATCCGGCTGCTGGTAGTTCTCCAGGATGGCCACCCAGGTGCGGCCCACGGCGAGGCCGCTGCCGTTCAGGGTGTTCACGAAGGCGGGCTTGCCCTCCTTGCCGCGGGTGCGGAGGTTGGCGCGGCGGGCCTGGAAGTCCCCGAACCAGCTGCAGGAGCTGATTTCCCGATAGGTGTTCTGCGAGGGCAGCCACACCTCCAGGTCGTAGGTCTTCTGACTGCTGAAACCCATGTCGCCCGTGCAAAGCAGCACCCGGCGGTAGGGCAGGCCCAGGGCCTCCAGGATGGCCTCGGCGTTGCCGGTCAGCCGCTCCAGTTCGGCCTCGGCCTGGTCCGCCGCGGCGAAGGTCACCAGCTCCACCTTGTGGAACTGGTGCTGGCGGATGATGCCCTTGGTGTCCTTGCCGTAGCTGCCGGCCTCGCTACGGAAGCAGGGCGTGAAGGCGCAATGGCGCAGGGGCAGCGCTTCCGCGGGCAGGAATTCGTCGCGGTAGAGGTTGGTGACGGGCACTTCCGCCGTGGGGATGAGGTACAGCGCGCCGCCGTCTCCGCGGGAGGTCTTGAACAGGTCCTGCTCGAACTTGGGCAGCTGACCCGTGCCGTACATGCTCTCGGCGTTCACCAGGTAGGGCGGGATGACTTCGAGGTAGCCCGCGGCGGTCTGGCGGTCGAGCATGAAGGTGATGAGGGACCGCTCCAGCTTGGCGCCCAGCCCCTTCAGCACGGCGAAGCGCGCGCCACTGAGCTTGGCCGCGCGGTCCAGGTCGAGGATGCCCAGGGCCGTGCCCAGGTCCACGTGATCGCGGGGTGAGGCGATCTCCGGAATCTGGCCCCAGCGCTTGATCTCCACATTGGCGTGCTCGTCCCGGCCACTCGGAACACTGGCATGGGGCGGATTGGGAAGGCCCGCGAGGAAATCCTTGAAGGTGGCTTCGATTTCCCGCTCGGCAACTTCCAGGGCCTTCAACTGATCGCCCACTTCCCGCTGCTGGGCGATGAGGTGATCCGCGTTCTCCTTGGCCCGCTTGAGGCGTCCCACCTCTTCGCTCACGCGGTTGCGTTCGGCCTTCAGGGCCTCGGCCTCCTGGAGCACGGTCCGGCGGCGCTGGTCCAGCTCCTGATAGCGCGCCCGGTCCAGCGTGTAGCCCCGGTCGGACAGGCGCGCCGCCACGGCATCGAGGTCGTTGCGCAGGAGGTTGGCATCAATCATGGGAGGGTTTTCCTAGTGATCCATCAGTTTACCTGGCTCCAAAACGCGCCATGGGCGCGTTTTGGAGATTGCCTCCGGCAAAAACTCAGTCCTGCGACCAGGCTCCTTCTGGCATCGGCTCGCCAGCCCACCGAACCCCGAACGCCTCCCTGACCTCATCGATCCCGCCTCCGGCGCCCAGCACCAGGCCCAGCTTGGCGAGGGCGGCCCAGCGGGTGTGCAGGCTGCCGGAGATGGCGCCCATGTCTTGGATCTGCCGCCCCAGTTCGTAGGCCGAGAGGTCCACGCCGCCGTAAGGACACTGCGAGGTCACCACCACCGGCAGCTGCCGCCGTCGGGCGTCCTCCAGCGTGGCCCGGAGGTCCCCCCGGCCCATGGGCAGGTTGCCGGCGCCGAAGGCCTGGATCAGCATGGCCCTGGCCCCTTCCGGAGCCAGGCTCCAGGCCATGCCCGGGTGGGGCGTCAGGGTGTGGATGGCCAGGTCCAGGGAGTCGCCCAGCCCCGAAGGCACCTGGCGGACGAACTGGCCCACCTCGGGATGCAAGCGGATCTCCGCCCCGATCTCGGCCAGGGGCGGCAGGTTCGGGCTCTGGAAGGCCTCGAACTGGTGGACGCTCAGCTTGTCCGCCGCCACGCCGCGGATCCAGTGGGTGCCGAAGCAGATCCCCACCTCGGGGATGCCCCGGCAAGCCAGGTCCACCGCGTTGACTAGATTGCCGCGGGCATCGCTGCGCACGAACGCCAATGGACGTTGGCTGCCGGTGAGCACCACGGGCTTGCCCAGGTCCGCCAGGATGAAGCCCAGGCAGGAGGCGGTGAAGGCCATGGTGTCCGTGCCATGGATGATGACGAAGCCGTCGAAGTCCTGGGCCGCGGCGCGCACCCGGGAAGCCAGCGCCAGGATGTCCGAAGGTTCCAGGCAGGAGGAATCCTGGTTGAAGGGCACCTCCACGGACAGCTTGGCCATCTGGCCCAGTTCCGGCACCTGCTCCAGCAGATGATCCAGGAACCGCCCGGGGGCCAGGGAAGCTGGATCGCCGCTGGGCATCATGCCCAGGGTGCCGCCGGTATGGAGGAGGAGGATCGTGCGCATGAAAGGAGTCTACCGTCTGGACCCTGGTCTCAGGCCACCGGCCACAGGCGGCTCCGACCCAGTAGACTGAACTCTCTGCATGCGCCGCATTCCCCGCTATTTCCAGATGATCGCAGGCCGCTACCTCCGGCGGCTGTTGAAGAAACGTCTGTCCGGCCAACAGCTGCAGGCGGCCGTGGAGACGGCACTGGCCACCCTGCCCATCCAGGAGAAGCTGCTGGTACGGGAAGGGGCGCTCCGGTCGGAATCGCTCAACCGGCAGCTGGCCTGGGCCATGGCCTTCGTGGCCGGCGCGGTGAATGCCGGCGGCTTCCTGGCCGTGAGCCACTATACGTCCCACGTGACCGGCGTGGTTTCCTCCATGGCGGACGAACTGGCCGACGGCGACCTCGTCACCGCCCTCGCGGCCCTGGCCATGATGTTGAGTTTCCTCGCCGGGGCCTTCTTCTGCACCACCCTGATCAGCTTTGGCCAACGCCGGCGCATGCGCAGCCGTTACGCCCTGACCTTGGTGATCGAGGCCGTGCTGATGATGATCTTCGGCTTCATGGGGAACCGTCTCCAGCAGGAGATCCGCTTCACCCTGCCCAGCACCGTGATGCTGCTCTGCTTCATCATGGGCATGCACAACACGGTCACCTCCATCATTTCGGGCGCCGCCGTGCGCACCACGCACCTCACGGGCACGGTCACGGACATCGGCATCGAACTGAGCCGTCTGACCTATGTGAACGTCCATCACCGGCAGGGCCGGGAACGCATCGTCGCCAATCGCCAGAAGCTGACGCTGCTGCTGCTGATCCTCGTCTCCTTCATGGCGGGCGGCGTCACCGGCGCACTGGGCTTCCGGCACATCGGCTTCAAGGTGACCGTGCCGCTGGCCGGCTTCCTGTGGTTCCTGGCGGCCCGCCCCCTGCTGCTGGAAGCGCGCCTGCTGCTGCACCGCCTGCGCCGTCAGTGGGATCCCGACATCTCCACCCTTGACCGCTGAACGTTGAAACCCGGCAGCTATTGGCCGTCTAGAGCGCGACCACCAGTGCCTTCAATTCATCGAAGCCCTGCTCGCACGAGCAGCTGACCACCACCGCGCACTGGCCCGGCTGGCTGGGAGGGAGCTGGACCTCCCCGGTAAAGTGGCCATCGCTTCCGGTGCGCCCGGACAGCAGGCTGGTGGCCTTCTTCAAGCTGGACACCAGCTTCACCGACACCTCGGCATCAGCCACGGGGCTTTGGCTCTGGCAGAGCCGCGCCCGCACCCGCACCCGGAAGGACTCTCCGAAGGCGGGCTTCAGGGGCTGGTCCAGCACCAGTTCCAGCGTGTCCACATCGCCTTCCAACTGGAGGAATTCCAGGATGGCCTGATCCAGGGGCCGGTCGTTGAAGGCCTGCTTTTCCAGCAGGTCCGGCGGCGTCTGGTCGTACTTGCCGTTCTTGATGTCCCGGATCACGGCCCGGTGCTGCTCATCCATGCGGCCCTGGATGGCGCCATCACTTATGGGGGGGGCGGCCAGCAGGTCCTCATACGAGGAACGATAGCTGTCGAGGATCTCGCCGCCCACGTAGATGAGGGTTTCGATCTTGGGGTTCGACAGGCCCTTGTCCTCGGTCTGCACGTGGTAGACCCGGTTCCCATGGCGGACATCCGTGTTGTAGCCGGTGATCATGGGAGGGGCCTGACGGACGGGGAGGCAGGACGCGTCATGAGCCTACCTTTGCAATCTTCCCGCCAGTTCCGGCATGACTTCCCAGGCAATTTCCCGGACCACTTGATCGCCCATGCGCGCCACCACGGCCTTCACCAGGGCGTCCATGACCGCCGGGTCCGCCAGGAGCGCCTGGACCTGCCCGGGTGTGAGAGGGGCCTGACCGGGCACGGCAGCAGCCTGACCAGGGACGGCAAGTGCCGAATCCACCCCAGGTACTAGCCTGGGCTCAGGAACGGGCATGGCCCATTCGGCTTCGGAAAGGTCCTGGGTCGAGGTGGAGGCGGGAACGGACATCGCCGGGGCGATTTCCGCTGGCGCCGCGTGGCTTTCCTGGGCCTTCTCCAGCAGGGGGATGGCGGCGGCCGCAAGGCCCGCGACGGCGATGCCACCGACCACCGGAGGGATCGCAGGCGCCACGGCTTCCATGGGCGATTCGGGCAGTGGTGGCAACTCCAGACCGGCCCCCAGATCATCCAGGGATTCCAGATTCGTGAAGGCCAGGCTTTCCTCCGCAAGGGCCTCGGCCACGGGGGCCGCGACCTCCACGGGGGGATGTTCCTGCGGGGCAGGCGGGGCTTCGACCACCCGGGGGGCGAGCACCGGTTCGGAGGGAAGGGGCTCCGAAGTCAGACCATGGAGGCTCTCCAGATCCAGTTCTTCCAACTCGAGGTGAACTTCCGCCACCGCCGCGGGCTGGGGAAGGGAACCGGGGATGGCCTCGGCGGCGCCTTCCTCGGGCCAGAGATCCTCGGCCGTCAGAATCAGGAGGTCTTCCTCGAGGGCTGGAGGCTCAGGTTCGGATGCCAATTCCAGTGGCGGCAGGGCATCCATTTCTTCCGTGAAGGAAAAGTCCGACGGGAGGTCCGGCAGGGTCATGTCGGCGGTACCGGCAAGCCCGGCCGATGCGGCGGGCCCGGCGGAGAAGCTCGGCGGCTCGAGGGTGAAAGCTGGTGGCTCGGGCACGAAGGCTGCCGGCGCGGCGACGAAGGCGGGTGGCGCAGGCACGAAGGCGGGTGGCTCGGCGGCTGCGACCGGCGTGGCCAACAGGGCCCTCACCCGGTCCCCCAGTTCACGCAGCTCGATGGGCTTCTTCAGGAAACCCTGGATCGGTGCCTTGGCCAGCCGGACGGGATCGACTGGATCGAGCACCCCTGCCATGAGGGCGATGGGAAGGTGGGCGGTCGCTTCCATCTCCCTCAGGCGGGCCAACAGGGCCCAGCCATCCATGCCGGGCATGGCCGTGTCCACCAGGGCCACATCGAAGTGCTCCCCCCGGCCGAACCGGTCCAGGGCCTCCGCGGCGGAATCGACGCAGACCAGGTCCACATCCGTGGGGGCCAGCAGGGATTCGGCGATGCGGTGGATGCTGGGGTTGTCGTCCACGAGGAGGAGGCGGGGCATCTGGTTACCTCGGGAGGCCTGAAGGAAGAAAGAGTGGCTGGGCACAACGCTACCAGAAATCTGCACTTCCAACGCAAGCGAATGGGCCGGAGGCGTGTCTGGAATCTGACGCTAGCGCAACAGCTTCTTCAAGACCCGTACCCGTTCCGCCTCCACCAGATGGACCAGCAGCACCCGGTCCCCCACCCAGATCCACGCGACGCCCTGGGGCTCACGCAGGGCGACCTCGGGACCGCCGGGCAGCCAGCCCTTCACGGAGGCCCGCAGGTTCACGGCCGTGCGCCATTCCGGGCGATAGGTCTCGATCAGGGCCTGACGCTGGCGCTCTGGCGGCAGGGCGCTTTCGTTCCACCGCTGGTCCCAGGCGTCGAACGCACCGTTCTCCCGCCAGGCCCAGGCCGCGTCCCAGGCGGGCCAGGGCAGCGTCCCGTCCGGCACCGGAGTCCATTCCACCGCCGTCACCGGGCTGATGCTCCGCACCATCCCTGCCTCCGCGAGGGGCGCCGCCAGGGCCATGCGTTGGGGAGGATGGGCCGTCAGCAGGCCCGGTCCCGCCGCGGCGCGGCGCCATCGGTTGCCTTGCAGCACCCAGGCCGTCCAGCCCTGGCCGCCGCCGAACCAGAGGCGATCCGTCCGCGGAAACCAGAGCCGGTCCCCGGCATGCCAGGGCAGTTCGAGGCGGGCGCCTGGCAGGTCCCGACCATCGTCGGACAGGGCCTCCGCCTTCGTGGCCAGGCCGCGGGGCGGTGGCGGGAGGCCCGGTTCGTCCCAGGTGGCAAGGGTGGGTTCACCCAGATCCGCCTCCAGGGGGAGGGCGCTGACCAGCAGGCGGGATTCCCCTCGAGGGTCCACCTTCTCGAAGAAGCCCAACAGCACGGCCTTCCCATCCCAGCTGAAGCGGCTCCAGGGACCGGACTCCGTGGACCAGATCACCCGGCCCTCGGGCACCTCCAGCAGCCGGGTCTCGAAGTGGCCGTTCCCCAACTGAAGGGTCACGAGCAATCGATTGCCCTTGACCGGATCGAGCCGCGCCGAGGCAAGGGGGGCGTCGAAGCGGTAGCGGCGCCACTCCAGCCCCTTCCAAAGCACCACTTCACTGCGACCCTGGGGGCCGTTCAGAGCCAGACCCTGGTCCCCAAGGTAGGGCGAGGCGGGTTCCCAGGGGGTGCCGAAGCCCCCCTCGAAGGGCCAGGGATCGGACTGATCCGGATCCAGGGTCCCCTGGAAACGAGGAGCCCAGCCGTCTTCCAACCGCAGCTCCGCCAGGGATTCGTAGTTCCCGAGATTCATGACCGCCGGCATCTCCACCGCGGACACCCCCCCGGAGCTGACCGGACGCGGCGCCTGCACCACCGCGAAGAGCAGCAGCATGGCGGCGATGAAGAGGGTGGCGATGATGTACCGTTGTGGGATCACGTGGTGGCCGCGGAAACAGAACCATCATGACTGATTGGAGACGCGCCGCGATGAAGCACAAACCCGCCGTGGAAACCGAGTTGAAGCTGCGCATCCCGGCCACGGGGCCCTACCGGCCTCTCCTCGAGGCCCTCGGCTTCCGCGAAGTCGTCCCCGCCCAGGCGGAGGTGAGCGTGCTGTGGGACCGCCACGGCGAACTGCGGGCCGCGGGATCCGCCTTGCGCACCCGGCGCTACGCAGGCGCCGCCCGTCTCACGTGGAAAGGCCCCAAGGTGCCGGACCCCATGCTGAAGATCCGCCCCGAGCTCGAGACGGGGATCGCGGACGGTGAGGCCATCGAGGCCATCCTCCGGGCCCTGGGCTTCGAGCCCGTGCTGCGCATGGAGAAGGTCCGGGCCGTGTGGGAACGGGACGAGCTGGAGGCCTGCCTCGACGAGACTCCCTTCGGGTGCTACCTCGAACTGGAGGGCGAGGCCCAGGCCATCCGCGCCGCCATGGAAGGCCTGGGCCTCGCCCCCGACCGCGCCGAACCCCGCAGCTACCCCGAACTCTTCGAGGCTCACGGGCTGGGCTAGACCTTCAAAACCTGTTCCAGGTCCTCGATGAGATCCTGCACGTCCTCCACGCCCACGCTGAGGCGCAGCAGGTTGTCGTTGATGCCCAGGCGGAGGCGGTCGGCCTCGGGCACGCTGCCGTGGGTCATGCTGGCAGGGTGGCAGACCAGGCTTTCCACGCCGCCCAGGCTCTCGGCCAGCGAAAACACCTTGAAGGAGGACGCCATGCGCCGGGTGCGCTCCGCGTCACCCGTGTCGAAGCTGACGATGCCCGAGAAGCCCTTCATCTGCTGCTTCGCGAGGGCGTGCTGGGGATGGGATTCCAGGCCCGGGTAGTAGACGGCCTTGAGATCCTTGCGGGCCTCCAGCCAGCGGGCGAGGGTGAGGGCACTCGCGTTGTGGCGTTCCATGCGCAGGTGCAGCGTCTTGGTGCCCCGCAGGATGAGCCAGGATTCCATGGGCGAGAGGATGCCGCCGGCGGCCTTCTGATGGAAGCGCAGGCCCTCGGCGAGGTCCTCGCGGTTGGTGATGGCGATGCCGCCGATGGAGTCGCTGTGGCCGTTCAGGTACTTCGTCGTGGAGTGGAAGACCAGGTCGGCGCCCAGTTCCAGGGGCCGCTGGTTGAAGGGCGTGGCGAACGTGTTATCCACCGCCAGCACGGCCCGGCAGCCCATCAGGGTCATGACCTGGCGCACGCCGGGGATGTCGGTGATCCCCAGCATGGGGTTGGTGGGCGTCTCCAGCATCACGAGTTTCGTGTTCGGGCGCAGGGCCGCCTTGAAGGCCGCCAGGTCGCCCGTGTCCACCTGGGTATAGGTGAGGCCGAAGCGCGTCATCACCTTGTCGAGCAGGCGGAAGGTGCCGCCATAGACGTTGTCGCCCAATACCACGTGATCGCCGCTGGAGAGCTGCTCGAAGATGGCCTGCACCGCCGCCATGCCCGACCCGAAGGCCATGCCGTGGGCGCCGCCCTCCAGCGCCGCCAGGTTGGCCTCCAGGGCGTCGCGGGTGGGATTGCGCACGCGGGCGTAGTCGAAGCCCTTGTTCTGGCCCAGCCCCTCCTGCACGTAGGTGCTGGTGAAATAGACCGGCGTCATGATGGCGCCGTTGTTCGGATCCGGTGACTGGCCGGCGTGGATGCAGCGGGTGTCGAAACGGCCTTCGGGGTTCATGGGACCATCCTTCGTGATCCACCAGTGTGAGGGGGAGCCGCCATGAGGAAAAGCATCGCTTCGGTGTCTATGGTTTTGGCCCTGTCGGCGGCCCTCCTGGCTTGCCGATCCGACAAGCCGGAAGACCAGGTGCGCAAGGCTTTCCAGACCTGCGTGACTGGCGTGGAGGCCGGTGACGCCGCGGCCGCGTCCGCGCCTCTGGACGCCGCCTTCCGGGGACCCGAGGGGATGGACAAGGCGGCCGCGCGGCTCTTCCTCATGGGCATCTTCCGGCAGGAGAAGGTGGGCCTGACCGTGGTCCGCGACGAGGTCACCGTGGCCGGGAACGAGGCCTTCCAGGAGGTGGATCTGCTCATCACGGGTCGCAGCGGCGGCCTCCTGCCCCAGGACGCCTCCCGGCGCTCCTTCGGACTGCGTTGGCGGAAGGCGGGCGGCGACTGGCGGCTCCTCGAGCTCCAGGAGCGCTAGCCAGGCTGATCCCCCAGATACGCCATGAACTCCTGGTGCAGCTCCAGAGGGAGGCGGCAGCTCCTCGCCTCCTCGTCCACGAGCTGGGCACAGCGGGGCACCGCCAGCAGGACCGCGGCGGGGATGCCGCCATTCCGGGCACGGCGCAGGCTCTGCATCACCGCGTCCATCCATCCCAGGCGGTAGAGGGTGACCAGCAGCAGCGCATGGGCCCTGGCATTGGTGGGATCGATCTTGATGGCCTGCAGCAGCTGCCGCCGGGTGGTCTCCAGAACGTCCTTGCGGACTTCGGCCCGCCCCACCGAGCTTTCCCGAGGAGGCGTCTCCGGGGCCGGGGGCTGGATGGAGCCACCACCCGTCACCCGACTGGGCCCGGAGGTATCACGCAGCGGCTTCGCGGGTGGGACGGCTCTCGCGGGAGGTCCCGCGGGCATCTCCTTCAGCGGCCGGGCAGCCGGCACGTTGCCAGGGGCCGTGGAGGGCGGGCCCGGCGCCGGGCGGGGGGCTGGGGGAGCCGTCGTGAGCTGCACCTGGCTCCAGCGCCAGTGCGGATCCTTGGCCGCACGCAGCGCGGCGGCCAGATCCTCGGCGATCTGGAACCGGTTCGCCGGATCCTTGGCCAGGGCGCAATTCAGCAGGCTCTGCACATCGCGGCTGATGCCCAGGAAAGAGGTGGGCAGAAGGGGCGGCGGTGCTTCGTGCAACAGCCGGTAGATCACGGAGCCCGGGCTGGGCCCGTCGAAGGGAGGGTTGCCCGTCAGTGCTTCAAAGAGAATCACGCCCACGGCGAAGAGATCGCTGCGGGAGTCGGGGCGCCCGTTCTGGAGGTACTCCGGCGCCATGTAGTTCACGGTGCCGAACACCGTGCCCTCGTCCGTCGTGTCGGTGTTGAAGATCTTGGCGACGCCGAAATCCAGCACCTTGGCCTGGAGGGACTTCCCGTCCCAAAGGACGCGGATGTTGGAGGGTTTGATGTCCCGGTGCAGCACCTGGTGGCGGTGGGCCACCGCCAGGCCATCGCAGACCTGGGCGAGTACCTCGAGGATGTCATGCGGCGTGAGGGTGCCCGCCCGGATCAGCGTGCCCAGATCCTCGCCCTTCACCAGTTCCATGGCGAGGTAGAGCACGCCCTGCTCCTCCCCCATTTCGTGGATGGTCACGATGTTGGGATGGTTTAGCGCCCCGGCGGCCCGGGCCTCCCGGGCGAACCGCTCCCGGGCCTCGGGCCCCGCGGCGGCCGAGGCCTGGATGACCTTGATGGCCACTTCCCGGCCGATGATGGGATCCCGGCCCACGTAGACATCGCCCATGCTCCCCTGGGCCAGCAGCCGGATGATGTCGAACTTGCCAAGACGCGTCAGCACGGGACTTTCCACGGAAGCGGCCCTGATGATGGGATGGCTCCAGAGCTCCCGTCCAGGCCTTTGTCAGGCCCCCTGCCCCAGCAGCCAGGCCTCATCCCGCACCGGAATGCCCAGAGCCTCGGCCTTGGCGAGTTTGGAGCCGGCCTTCTCTCCGGCCACCAGCAACGTGGTCTTCGCGGAAACACTGTTGGTGACCTTCGCGCCCAGCCGCTTCAGCAGCGCCTCCGCTTCCTCCCGGGACAAGGTGGGCAGGGTGCCGGTGACCACGGCTACCTGGCCTGACAGGGGCAGGCCGCTGAGATCCCTGGGTTCCGGCGCGGTCGGGTGCACGCCCAGGGCCCCGAGGCGTGCCGGCAGGTCCGGATGCAGCGCCGCGAAGGCCCGGAGGGCCGCGGCGACCTTGGGCCCCACCTCCTCCACGGCCTGAAGACGGCCTTCGTCCGCCGCCCACAGGGCTTCCAGGCTGGGATAGGCCTCCGCCAGCAGCTCCGCCGTGCGGGCCCCCACCATGGGGATGCCCAAGGCATGGATCCAGCGGGACAGGGGCTTCGTGCGGGCCGCGGCCAGGGCGTCCATCACGTTCTGCGCCGATTTCTCGGCCATGCGCTCCAGGCCCGACAGGTAGGCCAGGCCTGACCTGGGTTCAACCAGCCAAGCGAAGATTTCCCACGGCTGCTCGATGCGGCCGGAGGCCACGAGCTGCTCGACCAGAGCCTCGCCCATGCCCTCGATGTCCAGGGCCGCGCGGCCGCCGAAGTGCAGCAACCGCGCCACCAGCTTGGCCGGGCACTCCGGGTTCAGGCAGCGGATGGCCACCTCCGCGTCGTCGGCCTTGCCCACCTCGCCCCCGCATACCGGGCAGGTCGCGGGAATGACGGGCAGGGGCAGATCACGCTGCGCCTCGCCGGGCACCAGGGCCACCACCTTGGGAATGACCTCGCCGCCCTTTTCGATGAACACGCGATGGCCGATCCTCAGGCCGAGTCGGGCCAACTCGTCGGCGTTGTGCAGCGTCGCTCGGCGGACGGTGGAGCCTGCCACTTCCACGGCCTCCAGCTCCGCCACCGGCGTGAGCTTGCCCGTCCGTCCCACCTGCCAGGTGATGCCCAGCACGGTGGTCGTCACCTGGGTGGCCGGATACTTGAAGGCGATGGCCCAGCGCGGCACGCGATCCGTGGCGCCAAGGCGCTGCTGGAGCGCGGCCTCCAGGATCTTCAACACCACGCCATCCGTGTCAAAAGGCAGCTTCAGGCGGGCTTCGGCCTGGGTCGAAATGAAGGCCAGCACGGCTTCCAGATCGCCGGTGGCGTGGCCGGGCATGACCCCGAAGCCCCACTCGCCGAGGCGGGCCATGGACCGGGCGTGGTCTTCCGCGTGGCCTTCACCCCAGAGCACCTGCCATGGCAGGAATGACAGACCGCGCGCCGCGACCTCGCGGCTGTCCAACAGCTTCATGGTGCCGCTGGCGGCATTGCGGGGGTTGGCGAAGCGCACCTCGCCCCGGGCGTCCCGCTGGCGGTTCAGCTCCTCCCAGCGCTTGCGGGACAGGAACACCTCGCCGCGCACTGTGAGCGATTCCGGGGCGTCCTCGGGAAGTCGCAAGGGAATGTCGGAGAGGGTCCGCGCATTCTCGGTCACCAGCTCGCCCGTCTCGCCATCGCCGCGGGTGAGCGCCTCCACGAGCAATCGGTTCTGGTACCGGAGGGACAGCGATAATCCATCCACCTTCAATTCCGCAGCGTAGCGGGGCTGGGCCTCCGGTGCGAGCCGACGCCACTTGGCCTCCCACTCCCGCAGCTCCGCCTCGGAATATGCATTGTCGAGGCTCAGCATGGGGACGGCGTGGCGGCGTTTCTCGAAGGCGTCAATGGGCGGCGCGCCCACGCGCAGCGTGGGGCTGTTGGGATCGGCCAGATCGGGGTGGGCCACCTCGAGGTCGCGCAGCTCCCGCTCCAGGGCGTCGTACTCGGCATCGGAAAGGACCGGCTGGTCCAGCACGTAATAGCGGTGCCGGTGCGCCCGCACCTGGTCCGCCAGATCCTTCATGCGCTGCCGCAGGTCCATCACTTCACCCTTGACCGGTACAGGATGCCCATGATGAGGCCCAGCGCCAGAAAGAAGCTCAAGGTGCTGCTGCCTCCGGCGCTGAAAAAGGGCAGCACCATGCCCTTGTTGGGCAGAGCGCCGGCCACCATGCCCACATTCACCATCAGATGGAGGGCGAAGATGCCCGCAGCGCCAGCGCAGAAATAGGTTTCGGTGTTCGTGTGGGCGGCCTTGGCGGCGTCGAGGATCCGACTGAGCAGAAGGCCGAAGAGGCCCAGGGCCAGCAGCACGCCCAGGAAGCCCCGCTCCTCCGCCCACACGCTGAAGGCGAAGTCTGTGGTCTTCACGGGAAGGAAGTTCAGCTGGGTCTGGGAACCGCTGATGAAGCCCTTCCCGATGAGACCCCCGGCGCCAATGGCGATGCGGCTCTGGTTCACCTGGTAGCCCTTGCCCTGGAGATCGCTGGAAGGATCCAGGAAGATCCTCACCCGCTGCTTCTGGTAGGGCTTGAGGGCGAACTTCCAGGCGCCAAAGCCTCCCACGGTGACCAGCAGGAGCAGGACGATCACCCAGCGCGCCCGCAACCCCTTCATCAAGGGGATGATCAGCAGGATGGGCAGGAAGCTCAGGGCCATGCCGAGATCGGGTTGGCGCTGGATGAGCAGCATCGGGAAGACCACCAGGCCCACGGCACCCAGCAGCTCAAGCCGCCCGATGGCATCCGCGGGCCGCGAGCCCAGGCGCTGGGACACGTACAGCAAGGTCACCCACTTCATGAGCTCCGAGGGTTGGAAGGTCTGACCCGCGACCACGAACCAGCGGGTGGCGCCGCCGATTTTCTTGCCCACCACCAGGACGAGGGCCAGTGCCACGAGACCCACCAGGTAGACGAGAAAGCTGTAGCGGAAGATGCGGCGCGGGTCCGTGGCCGCCAGCAGGAGCATCAGCGCCATGCCCATGAGGTTCCAGACACTCTGCTTGATCCAGATGGTGGCCTGGGGCGTGTTCCGCCCCGCTGAATAGAGGGTCAGCGTGCCCAGGACGATCAGGGCCAGGATGACCCAGAGCAACCGGGAATCCAGGGCGCGGAGGCGATCCTTCATTTTTCCGCCTCTTGAGCCGGGGCGAAGGGATCCACCATCCGGCCGCGAGGCGGCGGCAGCGGATTCCTCAGACGGTCCACGAACCAGTACTTCACGAGCTTGGCCGCGATGGGCGCGGCGGCGGTGGAGCCGAAGCCCGCGTTCTCCACCACCACGGCGAAGGCGATCTGCGGCTTGTCGCGGGGCGCGTAGCCCGCGAAGAGGGCGTGGTCCTTCAGGTGCTTGGCCTGGCGGGCGTAATGGCTCTTGTCCACGAAGGTGGCCACCTGGGCCGTGCCGGTCTTGCCGACGAAGGGGGCTTCCCGCGCGATCTCCCGGATGAAGGGGTTGGCCGCGGCCGTTCCGCTCTGGACCACTTCGTAGAGCCCTTCATCGAGGACCGACCAGATCCGGGGATCCAGGGGCGTGTCTCTGGGAGGCGGCACCGGGGCCAGTTCCAGCTCGTTGCTCTGATCATTTCGGAAGCCATAAAAGAAATGGGGAGTGAGGACCTTTCCCCTTGTGGCCAGCAGCGCGTAGAAACGCGCCAACCCGATGGGCGTGACGCCCACGGCCCCCTGGCCGATGCCCACGCTGATGGTCTCGCCGGCGTACCACTTGGGATCCCGGGGCGAGGCCTTGCGCTTCCAGGCGCGGCTGGGAATGCGGGTGCGCTTCTCCTGGGGCAGGTCCACGCCGGTGCGGTCCGTGAATCCGTATTTCTCGGCGGTGGCATAGAGATCGTCGATGTCCAGGCGCGAGGCGACTTCGTAGAAGTAGACGTCGCAGCTCTGGGCGATGGCCTGCACCAGGTTCAGGCCGCCGTGGCCCGTGGGCTTATCGCAACGGAAATCACGGCCGTAGAAATTTTTCTTGCCCGCGCAGTAGATGACGGTCTGGGGCGTGATGACGCCCTTCTCCAGGCCCGCCAGCGCCACCAGCAGCTTGAAGGTGGAGCCCGGCGCGTAGATGCCCTGGATGGCCCGGTTCAGCATGGGTCGCGTCGGGTTGTTCAGGTAGCGGTCCACCATCTCCTGGCTGAGCCGGTTGAGGAACAGATTCGGATCATACGAGGGGCTGGAGTACATGGCCAGGATGCCGCCGTCCCGCAGGTCCAGCACCACGGCCGCGCCGGCCTCCTCGCCATAGGCGTCCTGCATCACCTTCTGCAGGCCCGCGTCCAGGGTGAGGTAGAGGTTGCGGCCCGAGACCGCGTCGGTCTGGCCGAAATTGGCGACCTCGGTGCCCAGCTGGTCCACCAGGATGCGCTTCTGGCCGTCCACACCCTTGAGCTTGTCGTTGCCGCTGGCCTCGAAACCTTCCTTGCCGATGGTTTCGCCTAGGTGGAAGACCCCGGGGTTGGCCTTCATCAGTTCCTCATCCACTTCCCCCACGTACCCCAGCACGTGGCCCGCCAGCTCGTCGCCGAGGTAGACCCGCCGGGGCGCCACATCCACGCTGAGAAAGGGGAAGCGGGCCCGGACCCGTTCCGCCAACGCGATGCCCGCGTCGTCCAGGTTCTCCTTCAGCACCAGCGGCCGGCCCTTGCCTGCGAAGCGGTAGCTCTGGACCTTCCGCGCCAGGGCGGCGGGCTCCAACTCCAGGGCCAGCGCCAGGGACTGGATCACTTCGGGCCGGGTGGGCAGGTCCTCCCGTTGGATGACCAGATGCAAAGCCCGGCGGTTGTCCACCAGGCGGTAGCCGTTGCGGTCCAACACCAGCCCCCGGGGCGCGGCGATGGGTCGTATCTTCACCGCCTGCTGCATGGCCAGCTGCTTGAACTCGGTGTGCCGCACCAGCTGCAGCCAGGCATAAATCAGGATCAGCGTGGCCACCAGACTCCAGGCCAGGGCCTTGAGCACACCAAGCCGACGACGGAGAAGGGGACGCTGCCGGGGATCCATCAGCCCAGCCGCGGCGAAGGTCCGGTGTACAACAGGCGCCAGACCGCCCACCCCCACAGAGGCAGGCTGGCCAGGGCCCAGAGCCAGCCGAAGCCCCAGGGATGCGGGCCCGAAGCCAGCCGCACGGCCAGATGAACCAGCATGGTATGCGCCGCGAGCAGCCCCACGAGGCGTGCGAGCCAGCCCTTCACGCCCTCCAGGGGCCAGCGCCCGGCCATCCAACCCGCCAGCAGGGTCAAGGTCATGTCAGCCCAGGCAGTGCCCCCCATGTGGGGATAGAGTCGCAGGGAGCCCTCCAGCGCCCAGCCTGCGGCTCCGGCCCAGAGGACGCCAGAAAGGGGGGACCCGGCCCGGGGCGCCAGGGCCAGCACCAGCAGGACGTGGACCACGAACTGGATGCGCGGAAAGGGGGCGGTGAGAAACACGAGGCCCAACGTGACGGCGCACATCAGGTTCTGCCGAGTGGCGGAGGGGGCCGCGATCCTCATGGCGTCCCCTTTTTGCGCTGGGGTTTCTGTTCCTGCACGACGAAGGGCGGTTGCACCTCCAGCGGTGGCTGGGAAGGCAGCAGGAGCACCGTGGAGATCCGGTCCAGAGGGGCCGACAGGTAGACTTGCACGCGCAGCTCCAGGTCACCGGGGGTCACCTCAGCCACGTAACCCACCAGGAGTCCGCGCGGAAACACCCGGTCCAGGCCCGAGGTCAGCACGGCCTCGCCCACCTGCACCACTTCCTGGTTGCTGATGTAGCGGACCAGGGCGCGCCCGGAACCCAGGCCCTGCAGCACGCCCGTCGCGCGACTCCGCATGAGCATCACGGCCACGGAGGCGTTGGGCGCGTCCGCGGGCAGCACCTTGGCCTGGGTGGGGCCCACGGACCAGAGCCGGCCCACGATGCCCTCGGGCACCAGCACCCCCTGGTCCGGCACCAGGCCCAGGTCCCGGCCCCGGTCGAGGACGAGGCCCCCATAAGTGGCGGGGCGCGTGCTGAAGAGGACCCGCGCGGCCTTCAGCTCCAGGGGAATCTGCCGCTTCAGCCCCAGGAGCCGCACGGCCTCGTCCGCTTCCGCCAGCCGGGGGGCCTCCTGGGCGGCCTGCGTCCGAAGCTGCGCGAGTTCGGCGGCCAGCCGCGCGTTCTCGGCGCGGGTTTCCACGAAGTCGCGGGTGGCCTCCCGGCGCGTGGTCCGCCACTGGGACCAGCGGAAAGCCAGGTGTTGGGACGGCCGCGCCAGGGTGTCCGCCAGCCTCGTCCAATGGCCGCCGGGGTAGGGGCCGAGCAGCACCCAGATGCCATGCCCCAGCCAAAGAAGGATCAGGACGAGGCGTTGCCACCCCGCGCGGCTCCATCCCCACTTGGCTGCGCGGACGGCCATGCGTCGGGCCCTCCGCTAGTCGAGGATCTGGATGCGGCGCAGGAGCGGGATGTTCTCCAGCAGCAGCGCGGTGCCTCGCACCACGGCGGTCTGGGGGTCCTCGGCGCGGAAGACCGGCAGGTGGGTCTCCTTGCGCAGCCGCTCGTCCAGGCCCTGGATCAGCGAACCGCCGCCCGTGAGGCAGATGCCCCGGTCGATGAGGTCCGCCGCCAGCTGCGGAGGTGTCTCGTTCAAGGCCTTGCGGACCAGGTCGATGATGGCGTTGATGGGCTCGGCCAAAGCTTCGCGGATTTCGGCATCGTTGAGGGTGAGCGTCTTGGGCAGGCCCTCGAACTGGTCCCGGCCGCTCACTTCCATGGTGCGCGTCAGGTCCGAGGGGAAGGCCGAGCCCAGCGTCCACTTCACCTCCTCCGCCGAGGCCTCGGAGATGAGCACATTGTATTTCTCGCGGATGTACTTGATGACGGCCTCGTCCATCTCGTCGCCGGCGATGAGGATGGAATCCGAGAACACCTTGCCGTTGTAGCTGATGACGGCCACATCCGTGGTGCCGCCGCCGATGTCCACGATCATGCAGCCGCGCTTCTCGTTGATGGCCAGCCCGGCGCCGATGGCGGCCACCATGGTCTGGTCCACCAGGAAGACCTCGCCGGCCTTGGCGTCGTAGCAGACCTGCTTCACCGCCCGGCGAGCCACCTGGTGGGCCCGGGGGGGCACGCTCACCACGATGCGGGTGCGGGCGATGCCGCGGTTGGGGCGGGCCTTGGAGATGAACTGGGCCAGCATCTTCTCGGCGGCGTCCACCTCGAAGATCATGCCGTCCTTCATGGGCCGGATGGTCCGGACGCCCTGGGGGGCCCGGCCCAACAGCTGCTTGGCCTCATCGCCCACGGCCTCCACTTCATGGGTGACCGTGTTCACGGCCACGATGGAGGGCTCATAGATGACGATGCGACCAGCCTGCTTGGTATGAATCAGGGTCGAGGCGGTGCCAAGATCGATGGCGAGGTCCGAATTGAAGATATTGGACCAGAACTGACTGGAGAAAATGCTGGCCACTGGTGGCTCCCTAGAACCTCCTAGGGTGGCATGAACTGCCCCCCCGGGCCAGCCGCCGAGGGCCTGGCAGGCAAATCCCCCGGGTCAGTCTTACTTCCCGGCCGCCAGAAGTTCCTCGACAAGCAGATCCCCATCCAACCGCTGGGGCAGTTCCTTGTGATAGCCCCGGACCCAGCGCCCCCCGTTCACCAGCACGTACGGAATGGCCCGCTTCCCGGTTTCGGCCTCCAGTTTTTCCGCCGCTCCCGGTTCGGCCTCGATGTCCACTTTGTGATGGGCGACACCATGCTCGGCCAGCCAGGCTTCCAGGCGGCGGCAATCCGGGCACCAGGTGGCGCTGTAGACCGCCAGATCCAGGCCTTCCAGGGCAGCAATTCGGCTCATGAGATCCTCCTGGACCTGTCATTCTGGATCCTTTGATGCTTTGTTGGGGGGTTTCATGTCCAAGATGACCATCCAGGCCGGGCTCGTCGCAGCGCCGGCCCTTCTCCTGGCCCTCGCCTTGGGCTGCGGCAAGAACGCCACACCAGACTCCAGCCGCGTCATCGCCAACATCGGTGGCAGCAAGCTCACCGAGGCCGAGTTCCAGGACATCGTGAAGAGCCTGTCCCCGGATCCCAAGGAGGCCCAGGCCTTCCTCACCGACGCGGGCGCCCGGAACGACCGCGCCCAGCTCGCCCAGCGCATCGCCATGTCCAGGGCCGTCACCACCTACGCCGCGCAGACCGGTCTCGACAAGGATCCGTCCGTGAAGCGCCAGCTGGAGCAGCAGCAGGCCAACATCTACTTCCAGGCCCTGATGAAGCAGCGCATGGCGGGGCTCAACCCCACCGACGAGCAGCTCCAGGCCTTCTACAAGGAGCGGGTGGAAGCCCTCAAGGCCCAGGGCCACGCCCAGGGCATCCCTCCCTTCGAGACCGTGAAGGCCCAGCTGCCCGAGCTTTGGAGGCAGCAGCACATGCAGACCCTCAGCGACCAGATCCAGAACGAGGTCAAGCAGAAGGTCCCCGTCACCCTGGCCGACGACTATCGGCCACGATTTCGTCACCACCGACCACATCTCGCCGGCCGGCAACATCGCCGCCAATTCGCCGGCCGCCCGCTACCTGCTCGAACACGGCGTGCAGAAGGCCGACTGGAACAGCTACGGCTCGCGCCGCGGCAATGACCGGGTGATGACCCGCGGCACCTTTGCCAACATCCGCCTCAAGAATGCGCTGGTGGCGCCCAGGGAAGGCGGCTGGACCCAATACCTGCCGACCGGCGAGGAAATGTCCGTGTACGACGCCGCCATGCGCTACAAGGCCGACGGCACGCCGCTGATCGTGCTGGCCGGCAAGCTGTATGGCGCCGGTTCCTCGCGCGACTGGGCGGCCAAGGGGACCTATCTGCTGGGCGTGCGGGCGGTGCTGGCGGAAAGCTTCGAGCGCATCCACCGCTCGAACCTGATCGGCATGGGCGTGCTGCCGCTGCGTTTCAAGGAAGGCGACAGCG
>CAVPLE010000098.1:0-6511 GCA_963705865.1 uncultured Holophagaceae bacterium
GTATCAATCAGCGTTCCACGCCGAAAAGAAAAATCTTTCACCACCAAGACACCAAGACACCAAGGAGAACCAATGCCGGTAATCAGGCTGTTCTTGGTGATCTTGGTGTCTTGGTGGTGACCCTTTTCTTTTGAATGCGATTCGTATCAGCCTCCGGCCACAGGCAGCCCCATCTCCCGCAAGCTGTCCTGGATGCCGGTTTCCGGCTCCCGGGGCGTCACGCCCAGGTCGCCCACCAGGCGCCGATTGAGCACCCGCCGGGATTCCCGCAGGAAGGCGAGGAGACCTGGGCTCAGGGTGTCCTGGGCTTCGGCCCAGGTGATCTCCCGGGGAGCGGGCAGGCCCGCCAGGGCCGCCACCCGCGCCGTGAAGGCGGCCATGCTTTCAGGGCAGTCGTCCGCCACGTTGACCACGCCCGCCACCGGCCGCGTCAGGCTCGCCAGACAAGCCGCCACCAGGTCGTCCACATGAATGCGGTTGCCGGGGCCAGAATCCTCTGCCCTTAGCACCGGTTCGCCGCGGCGCAGGCGGTCCAGGGGCAGGCGGTGGGGGCCATAGATGGCCGCCACGCGCAGGAGCACGCAGCGGGCACCCCGCGCCTCGCACCAGCGCCGGGCCTGGCCCTCCGCGTGCAGCCGCTGGCGCGCGCGCTCATCCGTCGGCGTGGTCGGGGCGGCCTCGTCCACCGCCGCACCTCCGGTATCCCCGTACACGCCCGTCGTGCTCACGTACACAAGCACCTGAGGCTGGGCCTCGCCGAGGGCCGCCAGGAAGCACGTGAACCGCCGGTCCTCGCCGTCCGGCCCGGACGGAGGGGCCAGGTAGACCACCGCCGCGAGGTCTGCCGGAACCCGGAAGGCCGAGGCCCCGTCCAGGTCCGCGAGAATCGCCGGGATGCCCTCGCGGGCCAGCGCGGCCACGGCGGCCCCCGACCTCACCAGGGCCAATACCGGGCCCTGTCCGATCAGGCGCCGAGCCAGGCGCGTTCCCGTGTAGCCGCACCCCGCGATGAGGCAGGTTCCCACCGATCCAGTCAGTCCAGGCGCCATCCCGTCAGCATAGCCTCCTGCCATGAGAGGCTGGTCGGGGGCGCGGCCCCCTGGCTCGGAGTTCCCGTGTCCCCGCTCTTCAAGATGGTGCTGCTGGCCTGGCTGGTGCTCGGGCCCGTGGGGCTGTGGCTGCGCCGGCGGAGGCGGCGCGCCTGATCAGCTTTTCGGCGCCCTCGGCAGCACCAGGGTGAACCGGCTGCCGCGTGCCAGCGGCTGGTAGCGGGCGTCGCCGCCGTGGTCCTGGGCGATGCGGCGCACGATGGCCAGGCCCAGTCCCGTGCCCTTCCATTTGGTGGAGAAATAGGGCTCGAAGAGCCGATCGCGGTCCGCCTCCAGCACGCCGGTGCCGTCGTCCTCCACGTCGAAGCGCAGGTTCCCGTTCTCGCTGGTGAGCGACAGGAACACGGCGCCTTGGCCATCCACGGCCGCCACGGCGTTGTCCACCAGGTTGATGAGCGCCCGCTTCACCATGTCGCCATCCCACATGACGCCCAGGGGCTCCAGCTGGAAGCTGATGGACCACTTGATGCCCGGGTGGTTGGGTTCGTAAAGGGCCAGCACCTGGCGGAGCAGCTCAGCGGGGTCGCAGAGGGAGAACTGGGGCGAGGGCAGCCGGGCGAAACGGCTGAAGCTGTCCACCAGCCGCGACAGGCTGGCCACCTCCGCCAGGATGGTCTCCGCGCCCTCCTGGACCGCCACGAGATCCAGGCGCCCTTCGCGCGTGCGTCGCAGCAGCCGCTGGGCCGTGAGCTGGATGGGCGTGAGGGGGTTCTTCACCTCGTGGGCCATGCGCCGGGCCACCTCCTGCCAGGCGGCGCGTTTTTCAGCCTGGGCCAGCAGGGAGAGATCCTCCAGCACGGCCAGCACGCCGCCGCCCTGGAGCGGTTCGAAGATGGCCCGCACGGGGCGGCCCTCGCCTTCGCCGCCCAGACGCAGCTCCTCCTGCACGCCCCGCCCGGATTCCCGCACGGCGGCCAGCAGCTCGGGCAGGCGGCCCAGCCGCGGCAGGGCCTCCACGGAACCCCAGGTGTCCTCGGCGGGATCGAAGGCTTCCAAGCCCATCCAGGCGCGGGCTGCCGCATTGAAGGTGCGCAGCTCGCCATCCGCCCGCCAGCTCATGACCCCCACCGGCAGAGCCGCCAGGATCTGGCCCAGGTAGGCCCGCTGCTGCTCCAGGCGGCTGGCCTGGGCCTCGATGGCGGCCCGGCTGGTCTTGAGGTCCTGGATCATGGCGTTGAAGGTGCGGGCCAGGAAGGCCAGCTCGTCCTCGCCCATCTCGGGCAGCTGCACCTCCAGGTCGCCGCTGCCCACCCGCTGGGCGGCCTTGGCCAGGGCCCGGATGGGCTCGCTGAGGGACCGTGCCAGAGCCAGCCCCGACCACACGGCAAAGAACAGCGTCAGCAGCGTGAGGAAGAGGAACGTGTTTTGGGGCAGGGTCTGGAGGGTGTCCCGGGCGGCGCGCATCTGCTGGCTTTCCCGGTAGCGCTGCTCCAGGGCCAGCACGCGGTCCAGGGCCTCCCGCGGCAGGAGGACGCCCACCGCCCAGGTCCCGTCGCCCCGCGGCACGCTGCGCAGCAGCCAGAGACCTTCCGCCGTCTCCTGGGTAGCCTCGGTGCCCAGGGCGGACAGATCCGGCGGCTCGTGGCCTTCGCGCAGGGCCAGGGCCTTCACGCCCTCCCCGCCCTTGGTCCCCAGGAAGGCCACCAGGTCTAGACCGGTCGCGGACCGAAGGGCGGGCGCCTCCGCAGACGGCGAGTCCAGCAGGCGGCTCGCGCCGAAGTCCAGGCGGGCCCTGGCGGCGGCCCGGAGATCCCCGGCGATCTTGTGGCCCTCCCGGATCACCACTTCCGTTTCCGGGCTGAACCAGCGCTCCACGTTCTTGTTGATGAAGTTCCGGCCCACCAGGTAGAGGATCAGGCTCGGCACGATGCCCACGATGAACAGGGTCAGCACCATGCGTGTGCGCAGCCGGGCCCCCAGGATGCCGCTGCGGCGCTCGAAGTAGAGCTTCGCCAGGCTGCGGGCCACGATGAAGAGCAGCGTCCCGATGGCCAGCACGTTGGCCGTTCCCACCGCGATGAGGGCCCAGCGCGTGGGCGCGTCCAGGCCTCCCGCCGCGATGCGGTTCCCCACGGCCTTGTAGGCCAGGACGATCATGATGACCACCACGCCCAGGGCCACCGCGACGTAGAGGCGCGTCAGCTCCGGGTGGCGCTTCGGATGGGATGGCATCTCCAGCAGGCTATCCTGGATGCTCAGAGAAGGGCAGCCGGGATGGATATGGAGACAGCCGCGAGCAGGGCCTTCCTGGCCGACCTCGCCCCAGTGGAGGATGCGGCCTGGGACGAGGTCGAGACCGCCTCGGGGCGGCGCCCGCGGCTGTCCGCCGAGTTCTGGACCTCCCGCCAGCGGCAGGCCGCCAACCTCCACGAGATCTCGTACCGGGCCTGCTACAAGCCGCAGCTGCCCCGGCACTTCATCGAGCGTCTCACCCTGCCCGGCGAGCGGGTCTACGACCCCTTCAGCGGCCGGGGCACCACCGCCCTGGAGGCGGCCCTCATGGGGCGCCGGGTGGCCGCCAATGACCTCAACCCCCTGTCCCGCATGTTGGCGGAACCCCGGCTCACCCCGCCGGAGCCCGCCGACGTGGCTCGGCGCCTGGCCGACATTCCGCGAACGGGTGGCTCGGATGGCCTGGACCTCGACATGTTCTTCCACACCGACACCGAGGCCGAGATCCGCGGCCTGCGGAGCTGGTGCCTCGACCGCGCCGCCAGCGGCGAGCTGGATACCGTGGACGCCTGGATCCGCATGGTGGCCACCAACCGCCTCACGGGCCACAGCCCGGGCTTCTTCTCCGTCTACACCCTGCCGCCCAACCAGGCCGTCAGCGCCGGCAAGCAGCGTCAGATCAACGAGAAGCGGAACCAAGTCCCGCCCTACCGCGACACCCACACCCTCATCCTGAAAAAGACCCGACAGCTCCTCACCGGCCTGGATCCCCAGGCCCTGCGGAACCTGGCCGAAGCCTCGCGGGACGCCCACTTCCTCACCGGCGATGCCCGCGCCACGCCGGCCCTGGAAGACCAGTCCGTGGCCCTCACCGTCACGTCGCCGCCCTTCCTCGACGTGGTGGACTACGTGGGCGACAACTGGCTGCGCTGCTGGTTCAACGGCCTGGACGCCGAGGCCATCGGCCGTGGTCTCAGCACCCACCGCACGGTGGAGGCCTGGTCCCAGGCCATGGGCGAGGTCTTCGCCGAGCTGCACCGCGTCACCCGGCCGGGCGGCTTCGTGGCCTTCGAGGTGGGAGAGGTGCGTGGCGGCAAGTTGAAGCTCGACGAGGTGGCGCTGCCTCTGGGCCTGGCCGCGGGCTTCCGCGCCCACGGTGTCCTGGTGAACACGCAGACCTTCACCAAGACCGCCCACATCTGGGGTGTGGACAACAACGGCAAGGGCACCAACAGCAACCGCATCGTGCTGTTCGAAAAGGCCTGACTGGCCTGGCCTATGCAGGCTTGCGGCAGCCTGGAAAGAACCGACTCTCTTCTAATGCACTCTTCTCGGAGGGGGATGGAGTTGGGTCTCAAAGTCTTGTTGGTCTATCCGGAAATGCCCCCCACCTACTGGAGCATGCGCTACGCCCTCCCCTTCATCGGCAAGAAGGCGGTATTCCCGCCCCTGGGCCTGCTCACCGTGGCCGCCATGTTGCCCAAGGATGCCGAGGTCACCCTGGTGGACTTGAACGTGGAGCCGCTGCGCGAAACCGCCGTGGCCTGGGCCGACCTCGTGTTCGTCTCCGCCATGATCGTCCAGAAGGAATCCATGGCCCGGGTCGTCCAGCTCTGCAATGCCCTCGGAAAGCCCGTGGTGGCCGGCGGCCCCTACCCCACCAGCTGCCATGACCAGATCGAGGGCGTGGCCCACTTCGTGCTCAACGAGGCGGAAGTCACGCTGCCACTGTTCCTGGACGACTACGCCCTGGGACAGGCCAAGCCTCTGTACGCCAGCACGGAACGGCCCGACCTCACGCGCACACCCGCGCCGCGGTTCGACCTGGTGCGCCGGAAGGATTACGCCGAGATGGCCCTGCAGTTCTCCCGCGGGTGTCCGTTCGACTGCGAGTTCTGCGACATCATCGAGCTGTTCGGCCGCCGGCCTCGCACCAAGACGCCCGCCCAGTTCCTCCATGAGATGGATCTGCTCTATGAGGAGGGCTGGCGCGGCCCGCTCTTCCTGGTGGACGACAACTTCATCGGCAATCGCCGTGAGGTCCGGGCGCTGCTGACTGAACTGATCCTCTGGCAGCAGCAGCGGCACCATCCCTTCACCCTGTTCACGGAGGCCAGCCTCGACCTGGCCAGTGATGAGGCCCTGATGGATCAGATGGTCCAGGCCGGGTTCAACATGGTGTTCCTGGGCATCGAAACGCCCGATCTCTGCGCCTTGAAGGCCGCTGGCAAGCAGCAGAACCTCAAGGCCGACATGCTCGCCAGCATCCAGAAGATCCAGCGGAAGGGCATGGAGGTGTCTGGCGGCTTCATCGTGGGCTTCGACAGCGATGCCGGCGACATCTTCGAGCGCCAGGTGCGGTTCATCCAGGAGGCCGCCATTCCCACGGCCATGGTGGGCCTGCTCACCGCCCTGCCCCAGACCCGCCTGCACCGGCGCCTCCAGTCGGAGGGCCGCCTCACGGGTGAATCCGGCGGGGGGAACAACACCCACGATCTGCGCCTCAACTTCCTGCCGAAGATGGATCCCCGGAAGCTCATCGATGGCTACAAGCGCATCCTGGCCGAGATCTACCACCCGGATCGCTACTTCGAGCGTTGCCTGAAGCTGCTGAAGACCATGAAACCACCCCTCACGTCGCGCCGGAAACTCCACCTCATGGAGCTCCGCGCCTTCGTCCGGTCCCTCGTCGTCCAGACCTTCTCGCGCTACGGCTGGTCCTACTGGCGCTTCCTGGTGCAGGGCTTCTTCGCGCGGCCCCTGATGGTGCCCGAGACCGTCACCCTGGCCGTGAAGGGCCACCACTTCTTCAAGATGACCCGCAGCCTGCTGGAGCTGGAGCGCTTCAAGGCCGGCCTGCACGAGCTGGCGCGGGCCTTCGAGGCGCGCCTGCAGGCCGCCCGGACCCAGGACGTGCCCCAGCGGCTCGCCGAGCTGAAGGCCCAGCAGGACCGGGCCCTGGCCCAAATGCAGGCCCGGTACCAGCGCCTGCCCAGGGATTTCCGCGCCTACGCCGACGAGGCCGTGGCCGCCTTCCGGGCCACCCTGGAGGAACACCTCTCGCGCTTCGCGGATGATGGTCCGGCCCAGGGGCGGCTCGCCTGACCCTTAGGCACAGGCCTGAGTCGCCATGGCCCGCGTCGCCGACCCAGGACCAGTCAAATAGGCAAAGTAAAAAACAGATATTGAATCAGACATGGGTGCAATTCGGTTATATGTCCCTTCGTTCG
>CAVPLE010000099.1:0-17468 GCA_963705865.1 uncultured Holophagaceae bacterium
GTACTGGCGGAGGCCCACCACGATGAGGCCGATGGCGATGATGATGATCCAGCTGTAGTTGATGAGGGCATTGGACAGGGCCATGCAGACCAGCGTGGGGAAGGGCAGCTTGCTGCCCAGGCCGTCATACATGGCGGAGAAGACGGGGATCACCTTCACCATGATGATGACCACCACGGCGATGGCGATGGTGATGACGGCCACGGGGTAGGTCATGGCGCCCTTCACCTTGGCGGTGAGCTTCACGGCCTTTTCGATGTAGCCTGACAGCCGCTGGAGGATGACATCCAGGATGCCGCCGCTCTCGCCGGCACCCACCATGTTCACGTAGAGGTCGTTGAAGGCTTTGGGGTGCTTGGAAAGCGCGGCCTGGAGGGTGAGTCCCTGCTCCACGTCTCCCCGCACGGCCTCGATGATCCTCTGGAAGCCCTTGTCCTGCTGCTGGGCGCCGAGGATCTCCAGGCACTGCACCAGGGGCAGGCCCGCGTCGATCATCACGCTGAACTGGCGGGTGAAGATGGCCAGCTCCTTGGGTTTCACCCTGCCGAAGGACTTGGTGCCCTTGGCGGCCATGGCGCCGATGGAGGTCACCTCGATGCCGTTCCGCTTCAAGGTGGCGGCGGCGGCATCCCGGGATTCGGACACCAGGACGCCCTCCTGGGCCTCCCCCATTCGGTTCTTGCCTTTCCATGCGTATGCGGGCATGCGGACCTCGGCGGGCTAGGAACGGTGGTGCCTTAGGATAGGCAGGAATGGATCAGCATGGAAGCTTCATTGCCCAGACCGTATGTGTTCTTGGATCCAGGCTTCCAACCCTTCAAGCGTTTTTCGGCCGCCTGCTGGATGTGGAAACCCACGACCTCGTCCCCGATCCGGGCATCGGCCGCAAGCTGACGGGCCGCCAGTTCATCCTGGGCGGCCTTGGCGAGCAGGATGCGGACGGCCTCAGCCCGCACGTTCATACACCACCTGCCCGTATCGCGAAGCCTCGAACAGGGCTGTGCCCGGCTGATCTTTCCAGGTCTCGAACTGCTCGGCATCCGCGACCATCACGTCCACGGGAACCCCGAGGGGCCGGAGCGCAGCCCGCAGGCGCACCATCTCCGCCCTCCGGGATACCAGGTCCGACTCGATGACGAGGAAGTCCAGGTCCGAATCCTCCCGGGCGGTGCCCATGGCGTAGGAGCCGAAAAGGATGACCCGCTGCACGGCGGTCTGCTCGGCCAAGAGGCCGACGGCTTTCCGGATGGTGTCCTGGGAAATCATGGGATCACGTGTATTTGATGTTGGGGTTCCGCCCGCCCAGCGCGGGATTGCTGGTGGCCTGCTGGGCCGCGGCAGCTCCGCGACCGCCAGCCGAACCGAGGCCCACGCCCCGGTTGATGAGTTCCCGCAGCTCGTCGACGTTCGACGAATACTCGAAGGCCTGCTCCTGGGTGATCTCCTTGCGGAGGACCAGGTCGGCCAGGCTCTGGTTGAAGGTCTGCATGCCGTATTTATTCTGGCCGGACTGCATGGTGCCGTAGATCTGGTGGACCTTGTCTTCGCGGATGAGGTTCCGGATGGCGGAGTTGGGAATCATGATCTCCAGGGCCAGGGCCCGCCCCTTGCCGCTGGCTTTGGGGATGAGGCTCTGGCAGATGACGCCTTCCAGCACCAGGGAGAGCTGGGCTCGGATCTGGGCCTGCTGGTGGCTGGGGAACACATCGATGATGCGGTTGATGGTCTGCACCGTGCTGTTGGTGTGCAGGGTGCCGAAGGTGAGGTGGCCCGTCTCGGCGATGGTGAGGGCCGATTCGATGGTCTCCAGGTCGCGCATTTCACCCACCAGCACCACATCGGGATCCTGGCGCAGGGCCGAACGCAGGGCCTTCTTGAAGCTGTGGGTGTCCGCGTGGATCTCGCGCTGGTTGACCAGGGCCCGCTTGTGCTTGTGGACGTATTCCACTGGATCTTCGATGGTGAGGATGTGGACGGGCTCCTCGGCGTTGATCTTGTCCACCATGGCGGCCAGGGTCGTGGATTTGCCGGAACCCGTCACCCCCGTCACCAGCACCAGGCCCCGGGGCTTGTCGCAAAGGGCCTGGACCGAGGGCGGCAGGTTCAGCTGCTCGAAGCTGCGGATGTTCTCGGGGATGGTGCGGAAGACGCCCGCCGTGGCGCCCCGCTGATTGAAGACGTTGGCGCGGAAGCGGGCCACGCCCTGGAGGCCGAAAGAGAAGTCCACCTCCAGGTCCTCCTCGAGCCGGTGCTTCTGCTGGTCGGTCATGACGCCGTAGCAAAGCCAGCGGGTCTGGGAGGCATCCAGGGGCGGCAGCTTGAGGGGCACCATGCGCCCATCGATGCGGATCTGCGGCGCCGATTCCGTGGTGATGTGGAGGTCGGTGCCTCCGTACTCCACCATCGTCTTGAGCAGCTGCTGCAGCGGAGCCACGTAGTTGGAACCGATCTCACTCATGAAAACCTCTGGAAAGACAACTGCCTAGACAGGATTAACAGGATGAAGGGCAGGATTAACAGGATTCTGGCGGGCGAGGGGTCCGGAATTTCTTTTTGATCTGGAGGCTGCGGGCACCGAAGTTCAGTAGCAGGGCCCGTTCCAGACCGGTGGCGGTCAAGTAATTGACGACTTGCACCTCGTGCTCAGGAAGGATGGCCTGAACGGCTTTTAGCTCCAAAATCAGAATGCCCGCCACCAGCAGATCTACTCGGTACTGCCCGACCAACGCTCCGCGGTAGCGGACCTCGAGTTTCACTTCCCGCTCGAATGGGATGCCGTCCAAACGCCATTTCAAGAGCCAGCGCATTCTGGTACACCGCTTCGGTGAAACCAGGGCCCAGTGTGGAATGCACCTTCATCGCCAGCCCCGATCACGCGGCCCGAAAGCTCATCCGTGGCAGGCCCATCGGGCATCACAAGCATTCCCTTTCTTGAAATCCTGTTAATCCAATCTTTCAATCCTGTTAATCCTGTCAAAGAACTTCGCAAGCGTGGGTCGGCGCCTACAACACGGTTTCGCGGATGATCTCTTCGATGGTGGTGACGCCATCGAGGACTTTGCGACAGCCGGAGCGGCGGAGGGTGATCATGCCCTCCTTCTGGCCCTGCTCGCGCAGTTCGATGGCCGAGGCCCCGGTGAGGATCATGTCCTTGAGGGTCTCCGACATCTCCAGCACCTCGTAGAGGCCCACACGGCCCTTGTAGCCGCGCTTGTTGCAAATATCGCACCCGACGGGCTTGTAGAAGGTGATGCCCCGCTGGATCTCCTCCGGGGTGAAGCCCACCTCGCGCAGGGCCTCTTCCGGCTGATGGTGGGTGTCCACGGCCTTGCAGCTGCCGCAGAGCCGGCGCACGAGGCGCTGGGCGCAGATGATGTTCACCGAGGTGGCCACCAGGAACGGTTCCACGCCCATGTTCATGAGGCGGTTGATGGTGCTGGGGGCGTCGTTGGTGTGCAGGGTGGAGAGCACCAGGTGGCCCGTGAGGCTCGCCTTGATGGCGATCTCGGCCGTCTCGAAATCACGGATCTCACCCACCAGGATGATGTTCGGATCCTGGCGGAGGAAGGAGCGCAGCGCCGCGGCGAAGTTCAGGCCGATCTGCTCCTTCATCTGCACCTGGTTGATGCCGGGGAAGTTGAACTCCACGGGATCCTCGGCGGTGAGGATGTTGGTGTCCACCGTGTTGAGCTTGGCGATGGAGGAATACAGGGTGTTCGTCTTCCCGGATCCCGTGGGGCCCGTCACCAGCACCATGCCGTAGGGCTTGGAGATCTGCCGGTCCCAGCGGTCCAGGCTCTCCTGCTCGAAGCCGAGCTTGGTGAGGTCGAGCATGAGCTTGTCGCTATCCAGCAGCCGCAGGACGATCTTCTCGCCGAAGAGCGTGGGCAGGATGCTCACGCGGTAGTCGATGACCTTCTGCCGGCCACCCATGTTCACGCGGAGCTTGATGCGGCCGTCCTGGGGCAGGCGCTTTTCGGCGATGTTGAGCTTGGCCAGGATCTTCACACGGGAGGTGAGGGGATCCTTCAGCTTCAGGTTCGGGCGCATGACCTCCATGAGGATGCCGTCGATGCGGAACCGGATGCGGTAGTTCTTTTCGTAGGGCTCGATGTGGATGTCGGAGGCCCCGCGCTTGATGGCATCGATGAGCACCATGTTCACGAGCTTCACCACCGGGGCATCTTCGCTGCCCTTCTTCAGCGCGCCGACGTTGATGCTCTCCTCGTCGTCGTCGGTGGCCTCGAACTCGGCGTCGGCGTCCAGTTCCTGTTCCAGATCCGCAAGATCAAATTGCTCGTCCTGCTCGTTGAAGGGCAGGGCAGCACTGATGGTGGGACCGGCCGCCGCCCCGCCCCCCATGGTGGTGGACATGTTGGCGCGGGCGCCTTGGGCATCCGCCAGACGCACGCCGCTGGCGCCGCCGTAGTACTTCTCGACCGCCCGCGCCAGGCCCATCTCGCTGGACACGACGGGATCCACGTTGTAGCCGGTGTGGAACCGCACGTCGTCCATGGCGAAGATATCGGTGGGATCCGACATGGCCAGGGTCAGCACGTTGCCCGTGCGCTGGAGGGGCAGCACCTTGTGGCGCTGGGCCAGATCCTTCGGGATCAGGGCGATGACACCCGCATCGATGGGAGGCCACTGCTCCAGATCCGCGGCGGGGACCCCGTACTGCATGCCGAGGAAGCTCACGATGTCCTGATCTGAACAATAGCCCTGACGCACCACGATGCTTCCGAGCTTGCCGCCTTCGCGCCGCTGGATTTTCATGACTTCTTCCAGCTGGGCATCCGTGATGAGCTGGGCCTTGACGAGCATTTCCCCGAGCTTGCTTGCCACTGGCTGCCTCCGGATGGGGTAAGCCGATGGTATCACCCCTGGAGCCATCCCTGCGCCCGGCCGCATCCCTCGTTCCGCCGGTAGCCCTTGGTCCCGCGGTATCCCCCAGTCCGGCGCATTGTATGCTTTCGGCATGCCCGTCCCAGGAACCCCGCCCCAGCGCCTGATGCTGGCCCGGCAATTGATCCGGGAGAAGGGTCTTTCCAGGATGGACCTTGCCCTTCTGGAGGACATCCTCCGGGCAGGAGCCGGCGACCTGGACCCCCTGCTGGAGGCCCCTGCGCGGGAGGCCCCGGCCGCCGAGGAATCGCCGGCCCAGGCCAACCTGCGGCGGAACCTCGGCCTCTTCCTGGCCTTCCTGCACCAGTTCTCGCCCCGTCAACTCGGCGAAGCCCGGGGCCCCATGGGTCTGGTCCTCCAGCATGGTCTGGGGCGGCTGGCCCACCTGACCGGGACGGCCCACCGGGAAATGATGGTGGAGCAGGAACAACCCGCCTGGGTGGGGCTCCTTCTCGATCTCCTGGCCTCACTCCGGGCCATGGCCCCCGCCCCGGGGGAGGACACCGGGGCCCTCCGGACCTTGTGGGCCGCGTTCCTGGATGATCACCGCGACGCCTTCCGCCAGATTCTGACCGCCCTTCAGACCTGCAGGGACGGGCCAGAGGCCGTGGCCAGCCTGAACACCCAGATGAAAGTGGTGAACCGGGCCATCCAGGGCCAGGGCCGGTTGGAGGAGTCCCTGGCCCGGCTCGCGGAACAGCTGGAGGCCTGCATTCCCCCGGAATTCCACGCCCGGGTGGAACCCCTGCTGCTGCTTCAGCACGTGGTGTCGAACCTGCGCCTGGGCCTGCTGCGCCCCCTCGATCGGGGCATCCAGTGGCCCGCGGTGGAGCAGGTACGGGGGAGCCTGCGCTGGCTCTGGGACCACCTCGGTTGGGTTCTCCCCCGCATGGACGCCGAACTGTTCAGGGACCGCATGCCCGCCGATCTGCGACAGCTGCTCCAGGAGCTCCGCGGGGAGGACCGCGCCTTGTTTTCCGTGGTGGCACGGGCCCTGGCCAGCCACATCTCCCTCCTGGGCCTGATGGAATCACTGGAACCCTGTTCCAGGGCCAGCACTCAGGACCTCTATGCGGCCGTGCCCACGTTCCTCGTCATCGAATCCGAGTTGGGCCGCGTGGCAGACCGTGCCTACGACCCCGGGCGGACCGCCCTTCTGAATCCCGAACGACCGGAGGTTCCGCGGCTTAGGGCCTACCTCCGCCAGGCCGTGCTGAGCCTGCATCAGGATCAAGCGACCCTGCGGAGCCTGCTGCAGCAGGCCCTGGCGGGGACGGACCCTGACCAGCTCGCCCACACCCTGGACCACTTGCGCGGCCTGCTCGTCAACCACCAGAAGCAGCTCATGAGCGAGCTGGTTGGCCTGTTCTCACCGGATGTGCAACAACGGCTCTTCCCGGAATCCCCCAGCATGATGGAGGAGGGTGAGCGCCTCCGGTTGCGCATCCAGCGACTCTGGGAGCAGGTCCCACCCATTCACGCGCACCTCCTGCTCAGTCTGGAGCTCCAGGACTGGCCGCGGCTTGCCTTGGGGCTCGCCCAGGCCTACCGGTACGTGCTGGCCTTCCGCCGGAGCCCGGAGTTCCCTCTGATGCGGCGGCCGGACCGGGAGGAGGCCGATCGGCTCATCCAGGACTTGGGCCGGCTGCTGGAATCCCCCGAGGAGGTCCATCAGGCCCTCCGCGACAGCCTGGACCTGCTGGGCGAACTGCTTCGATTCCTGGAGTTGTTCCTGCTCCGCATCAATGCCAGGGTCCCTCTCATCCGGCAGGATCTTGAAGTGGCCCAGGAGGCCCTGAAACTCATCGCCAGTCTGAAGCAAAGCCCCGCGGGACCAGAGCGCGCCCGGCTCTCCCACAAGTTGATCCAGAACGCCAAGCGCCTTGGCGTGCGTGACGCCCAGGCCGTGACCTTGCTCAAGCGCTGGGTCCGGGCGGAGCGCAGCCAACGGGAGGGGTCGCTTCCCACCCTGGAACAACTCGCCGCCCACCTTGGCCAATTGGCCTTGAGACTGGAAGCCGCGCTGGGCTGATCGCCCGGCATCTGCCGAACCCTGCCCTTCCGGGAGCCCCATGAATCGCATCCACTGGCTGGAACCCCATCCCTCCCGGGCCGGCGCTACGCTGCGCGCGGCCCTGGAGGCATGGGGTCACGAGGTGGTGCCGGGACCGGGGGTCGGGTCGCTCGTGCTGGTGGCGGAGCGGCCCGACCCGCGGCTGATCCCGGCGGAGGGGTCCGAGATCCTTTGGTGGGTCGAGCATGCGGAGGCCGATGAGGTCAGCGCCGTGCTGGGTTTGAGGCCAGGCTGGGTGCTGCTCCAGGACCGCCCTCTCGAGGCCGCCCGGGATGCGCTCCAGCACCTGCGACAGCGGGATCTCGGAAGCGAGGGTTGGCTGCGCCAGATGCTTCACCTCGCCTCGCTGGACGACCTGTTGAAGGTCATGCTGAGTCGGGCGATCAGCCAATCCCGGGCGCGAGGCGGCGCCATCTGGCTCAGGAAGGAGCATTTGTACTACCAGCGGGCCGGCGACGGATCGTTTCCCGAGGCACCGCTGCCCCGCCAGGAGGCTGCGGAACTGGTTCGCCGCGGAGAGGCGTTCCCGTTGGCGGCCTCGGAGCAGCTGGGTCTCTTGCGGTTGCTGGATCCCCAGGAGCCTCCTGAGAGTCTCCTCCGGGGCTTCGAGGATGTGGAGCCCCTGCTGCTCAACGCCTGGCGCCTGGAGGAGAGCCGGGCGCTGTCCTTCAAGGACGACCTCACCGTGGCCCAGAATCGCCGCTGCCTGGAGGCGGAGTTGCCCCAGATGGTGCGCGAAGCGGCCGCCAAGGGTGAATCCGTGGCCCTGGTGTTCATCGACGTCGACGATCTCAAGCAGGTGAACAGCCAGTACGGCCACCCCGCGGGTAGCATCGTGATCGAGGCCGTCGCCCGGAGCGCCCAGCGGCTCTGCCGCGCCCATGACCGCCTCTACCGCTACGGTGGCGATGAGTTCTGCCTCATCATGCCCAGCACCCGGGCCCTGGGGGCCCAGAAGCTGGCGGAACGCCTGATCGAGGCCATCCTGGGCCAGCCCGTCAGCATTGGAAACGACCGCCTGACCATCTCCCTCAGCGCCGGCGTGGCCGCCTTCCCGGAACACGCCGACGGGGCCGGTCACCTCATCGAACAGGCCGACCGCGCCCTCCTGCGCGCCAAGCGGGAAGGCAAGCGGCAGGTGGTGGTGGCGGGGGGATAAGGGCAGGCTGGAGGTAGGAGGTTGGAGGCTGGAGGTTGGAGGCTGGAGGCTGGAGGTTGGAGGCTGGAGGCTGGAGGCTGGAGGTAGGAGGTAGGAGGTTGGAGGCTGGAGGCTGGAGGCTGGAGGCTGGAGGTAGGAGGTAGGAGGCTGGAGGTAGGAGGTAGGAGGTAGGAGGTAGGAGGCTGGAGGTAGGAGGCTGGAGGCTGGAGGCTGGAGGTAGGAGGCAGGAGGCTGGAGGCTGGAGGTTGGAGGTAGGAGGTAGGAGGCTGGAGGTACTGCTCCCTGATGCGGCGCTTTGCGCCGCGCTGGCGCTCAAGCTGAATGCCGACCCACTCCACCGTAGCCTTGCCGAGCCCAAAGGCAAAAAGGAGGCGCGGCTGAAGGCCGCTACAAGGATCTGTACCTCCAGCCTCCAGCCTCCTACCTCCAGCCTCCAACCTCCAGCCTCCAACCTCCAGCCTCCAGCCTCCAACCTGATGACCTACTTCCGCTTCTTCTTCCCGCCTTTCTCGGCCCCGAACACCTTGGCCAGGAAGCCTTCTTCGCCCTCCCCCGCCGGTTCGCCGTCGAGGCTCCGGCGGAGCTGCTCCAATAGCTGGCGCTGCTCGGCCGTGATGGCCTTCGGCACGGCCGCCCGCAAGTGCAGGTAGAGGTCGCCGCGGCCGCTGCCCTGCAACCTGGGGACCCCGGCATTCACGAGCTTCACCACATGATCCGCGGGGGTTCCCGCCGCCAGCTTCACCTTGTCCGCGCCATAGGGTGTTTCGACTTCGAGCGCGCCGCCGGTCACCAGCAGGGGCCAGGACACCTCCAGCCGCTGGTGGAGGTCGAACCCGTCGCGCTCGTATTTCGGATCCTGCTCCACGTCGAACACCACGTAGAGGTCGCCGGTGCGACCCCCGAACCGTCCTGCCTCGCCCTGGTTCTGCAGGCGGAGCCGAGTGCCCCGATCCACGCCTGCCGGAACCTTGAAGCTCACCTTGGACTTGCGGTGGACGCGGCCCTCGCCTTTGCACTCGCGACAGGGTTTGGGAATGATGCGACCCCGGCCCTCGCAACGGGGACAGGGGGTGAGCATCTGGAAAAAGCCCTGGCGCATGGCCACCTGACCGGCGCCCCGGCATTGGGGGCAGGTCTCGGGGCGGGAGCCCGCCTCGCACCCGGAGCCGTGGCAGGTGCCGCAGGCCTCCAGGCGCGGGATGCTGAGCTCCACGCTATCCTTGCCGAAGATCGCGTCCCGGAAGCTCAGCTTCAGGTTGTACTGCAAGTCCGAGCCGCGCTCCTCGCCACTGGACCGGCGCCGGCCACCGCCCCCGAAGAGGTCCCCGAACAGGCCACCCCCGAAGAAACTGCCGAGGATGTCCTCGAAATCCGCGAACTGATTGGGATCGAACTGGAACTGCTGGCCGCCGCCCGCGCCTCCCAGACCAGCGTGGCCGTACTGGTCGTAGGTCTTCCGTTTCTCCGGATCCGACAGCACGCTGTAGGCTTCGGCGGCCTCCTTGAACTTCTCCTCCGCCTCCTTGTTGCCGGGATTGCGGTCGGGATGCAGCTCCAGAGCCAGCTTGCGGTAGGCCTTCTTCAGTTCATCCGCCCCGGCATCCTTCGAAACGCCGAGCACTTCGTAGTAGTCACGCTTCATGCACCCATCCTGGGTTCCAGGATAGCCGATGGCGCTGGGCTAGTTCGGCCCCGCGCCCTCGTCTTCGCCATCCAGGGAAGCCATCATGGCTTCGCTGGCAGCCAGGATGGCGTCAGTCAGCAGGTTCTGGGCTTCGAGCAGTTGTCCTTCACAGGCCCGCAATCCAGCGGGGTCCTGGGCGGCCACGGCCCTACGGGCCCGGGTGAGCACGTCCCGGATCATGACCTGCTGGCTCTCCTGCAAGTACTTGCCGCATTCGGCGAAGCTCTTGTCGCAGGAGAAGATCAGACCTTCGGCGGAGGCGATGTACTTCAGCGCGTCCCGCTTCTTCACATCGGTCTCGACATTGGCCAGGGCCTCGCGGATCATGCGCTGGATCTCCAGTTCAGAGAGGCCGGAACTGGGGCGGATGCTCAGGCCCTGTTCCAGGCCGGTCATGAGATCGCGGGCCGACACCTTGACGATGCCGTTGGAGTCGATGTCGAACGATACTTCGATCTGGGGCACGCCCTTGGGCAGAGGCGGCAGGTTGATGAGGTCGAAACGGCCCAGGCTCTTGTTGTGCTCAGCCAGTTCGCGCTCGCCCTGCAGCACGTGGATCTCCACCCGGTTCTGGTTGTCCGTGACCGTGGTGAAGGTGCGGGAATCCCGGGTGGGAATGGTGGCGTTGCGCTGGATGATTTTCACGAAACCGCCGCCCTGGGTTTCAATGCCGAGCGAAAGCGGGGTGACGTCCAAGAGCACCAGATCCTTGATATCACCCTTGAGGACGGCGCCCTGGATGGAGGCGCCGGTGGCCACGACCTCATCCGGGTTGATGCTCCGGTTGGGCTCCTTGCCGAAGAAGTCCTTCACCAGCCGCTGCACCAGCGGCATGCGGGTCTGCCCGCCCACCAGGATGACCTCGTCGATCTGCTTGGGTGTCTTGCCGCCTTGTTCAAGGGCGTCTTTGATGGGAACCAGGGTCTGCCGCACCAGGTCCCTGGCCATTCCCTCGAGCTGCTCCCGGGTGAGGGTGGCCTCCAGGTGTTGGGGACCACTGGCGGCCTGGGCGATGAAGGGAAGGCGGATCTCCACGCGATCCAGGGTGGACAACTCGCATTTGGCCTTCTCGCTGGCCTCCTTGAGCCGTTGGAGCGCCATTCGGTCCGAGGACAGGTTGATGCCGGTCTTCTCATGGAACTGCTCCACAAGCCAGTTCTGGACGGCAAGGTCGATGTCCTCGCCACCCAGGAAGGTATCGCCGCTGGTGGCCAGCACCTCGAAGACACCGTCGTTCATCTCCATCAAGGTGAAGTCGAAGGTGCCGCCGCCGAAGTCGTAGATGGCCAGGATCTGCTTCAGGCCCTTCTTGTTGAACCCATAGGCCAGGGCGGCCGCCGTGGGTTCGTTGATGATGCGCAGCACGTTGAGGCCGGCGATCTTGCCCGCGTCCTTGGTGGCCTGGCGCTGGGCATCATCGAAGTAGGCGGGGACTGTGATCACAGCGTCCGTCACATCCTCGTGGAGGAAGGCCTCGGCGGCCTGCTTCAGGGAGCGGAGGACGATGGCCGTGACTTCAGGCGGCGCGTAGTCCCGCTCACCCACCCGCAACCAGGCGTCCCCATTGGGCGCGGAAACCACCGGGAAGGGCAGACGACCTACGGCTTCCTGCACCTTCGGGGCCATGAACCGCTGGCCGATCAGGCGTTTCACGGCGAACAGGGTGCGCTGGGGGTTCGTGACAGCCTGGCGCTTGGCGATATGGCCCACCAGCACGTCGCCCTTGTCCGTGAAGGCCACCACCGAAGGCGTGGTGCGGCTGCCTTCGCGATTGGGGATCACTCGCGAATCCCCGCTCTCCATCACGCAGACGCAACTGTTCGTCGTACCCAGGTCAATGCCGATCAGTTTGCCTGCCATGGGTGGAACTCCAGTGGGATCGAGTGCTTCATGATAAATGGAATGTCAGGTGGGTCTCCAGTGCCGAGGCTGGAAGCGACTAGGATTTTCCCGAGTCCTGGAGCCGATTCACCACCACTCGGGCTGGGCGCAGGAGCTGCCCCTTGAGGTTGTAGCCACGCTCGTAGACGGCGGCCACCGCACCGTCGGGAAGATTGGGATCGCTGAAAGTGGTGAGCGCTTCCGCGTGAAGGGCATCGAAGGTATCGCCAACCTTGAGCGAAAGCGGCTCGACGCTCATGCGGCGAAGCGCTTCGAGAAATTGTTTCTGGATCAGGTCCACGCCAGCGCGGAAGGAGTCGACATCCTGATAGGAGGCGCCGAGCCCCCGCTCGAAATTGTCGAGGACGGGCAGCATCTCCAGGAGGATTTTCCGCTCGGCCTGCTCCACGGCCATGGCGATGTCGCGCTGGGCCCGGTTGCGGAAGTTGTTGAAGTCCGCCGCGAGGCGGCGGTGCTGGTCCATCAGTTCGGCCTCGCGACGGAGCATTTCTTCCATCTGCCGCTCGGTTTCCGCGATGGCCGATTCCAGGTCCACCCGCGAATCCGTCGGCTCCAGGAAATCGACTTCCTCACCCGTCGGGGCCGGATACCCCGAGGCCACCTCGTCGGCCACGGACTGGAGATCCCCGTCCAGGGCATCATCCAGACTGAGATCCACCACATCCTCGGGTTCTCCCGCGGGTGGAGCGGGCTTCTCGTGGGGCTCGCGGGGGGCATCAGTGGTCATCGCAGCAGTATACGCAGTCCGGGCCAGGGCCTGTTTTGGAAACCAGCCCGGCCCCTCAGGAGCCGCCTTGCCGCCGCTGGATCTGCCGGGACCACCAGCGCAGGCCACCCATGACCCGCCCATAGTCCATGCGGAGCGGTCCCACCAAAGCGAAGGTCACATAACCGGCCGGCCCCAGCCCGACGGTGCGGACCGCCGTGGCCAGGGGCCAGCCATCCAGATAGGGATTCTCCGAACCCAGGAGCAACTGGATGTCCTGCGAAGCCCGATCCGTGAAGGCATTCAGGAGGCGGGCCAGACGACCCCGCTCCTCGAAGGCCGCCACGAGTCCGCGGAACCGGGTCACATCCTCGAATTCGGGGAGTCCACCCAGACGGCCCAGGCCCGAGACCAGCACCGGCGGGTCTCCGGCTGGTCCCTCCTCGGGCCACCGGGAAGCCAACTCCTGGAGCCTGGTCCGGAGGGTCTCGCCCTCTTGGGCCCCAGCCTGGAGTGCTTCCAGGAGCCGCGAGCGCATCTCCGCCAGGGTGAGACCCGCGAACTGGGCGGTGGCATAGTTCCCCAGCTCCGTGAGGACGGTGTCGGCGTAGTTCCAGGGGTTGTCCATGAGGCGGTGGTCGACCTCACCGAGGCTCCCCACCCAGATCGCCACCAGGCGCTCCGGCCCCACGGGCACGAATTCCAGGCGCACCAGGCGGCTCTGGGTCAGAGGCAAGGGCAGGGCCACGCAGACCCCGCCCATCACTTCCGCCAGCGTCCGGCTGGCGTGGCGGGCCCAGGATTCGGGATCCAGTTCCAGGCCGTCCAGGGCCGCGGCGAGCCGCCCCTCCAACGCGGGATCCGGAGGCTGAGCCTTCAGCCAGCGGTCGACATAGTAGCGGTAGGCCCGTTCCGTAGGTACCCGCCCTGCGGACGTATGCGGCTGGGCCACCATGGACTCATCCTCCAGGTCGGACAGCACGTTCCGGATGGTGGCGCTGGAAAGGGGCTCGGGGAACCGCTTGGCCAGCAGGCGCGAACCCACCGGCTCCCCCGCCTCGAGGTAGGCCTCGATGAGGGTGCGGAGCACGGATTCGCCGCGGGGATTCAGGTTGGGAGTGGCCATGGGGGTAAACTTTGTCTGGTTGTCATACTATATACCCCCCGAAGGAGGTCCCATGCGCCCCACCCTGACCCGCTTGTCCCTTGCCGCCGTGCTCATTTTGACGATCGCCTGCGACCGCAAGAGCGAAGCCGCCATTCAGGCCGACGAGGCCGCGAAGGCCGCAGAGGCCAAAGTTGCCCAACTCGAGCAGCAGCTCGCCGAGGCCAAGTCGGGCAAGATCACCGGAGGCGATGCTGACACCGTCAAGCAGGTGACCAAGTCCCAGGTGAAGGCCCTGGAGCGCCAGGTGGCCGACGCGAAGAAGCGGGCTGAGGCCAAGAAGCAGGAAGCCGTCGTCCTCGCCTCCGCGCCTGCCGCCAAGGAAGCCCCCAAGCCCGTGGTGGTGGAGGTACCCACCGGCACCAAGCTGGAGATCGCCCTGGCCCGCGACCTGGCCACGGACAAGGATCAGGCTGGGGATGCCTGGGATGGCTCGCTGGCCTCTGACGTCGTGGTGGACGGCAAGCTGGTCTGGAGCGCCGGCAGTTCCGCCCGGGGCGTGGTGACTCAGAGCGCCGCCGCCGGTCGCCTGAGCAATGGCCAGGGCGCCCTCGGCATCCGCCTCACTGAGATCGCCGGTGTCGGCATCGACACGGATACCCACGTGGTGGTCGCGACCGCGCGAGGAGAACGCAACGCCAAGTACATCGGCGGCGGCGCGGCTCTCGGCGCCCTGGTCGGCCTGCTATCCGACAAGAAGCATCAGGGTGACCACGCCCTCGCAGGCGCGGCTCTCGGCGCTGCTGGCGGCACCGCCGTGGCCGCCGGCACCGCCGATACCGTGATCAAGATTCCCGCCAACAAGCCCGTCGCCTTCAGCCTGACCTCGCCGGAGAAAGTAACTCTCCGGAAATAGCCTTTCACTCGCGCAGAATGGGGAGGCTTTGCCTCCCCATTCTGCGTTGGAAGAAGAGATGGTTAGGGGAACTTAGGCCTCCAAGGCCTGTAACCGCTCGGCCTCGAACGCCGCCCTCAGCGGCTCGATGATCGGTTCGATCTGGCCGGACATGAAGCTGTCGATCTGGTGGATCGTGACACCCACGCGGTGGTCGGTGACGCGGCCCTGGGGGAAGTTGTAGGTGCGGATCTTCTCGCTGCGGTCGCCGCTGCCGACCTGGGACTTGCGCAGCGCCGAGTGGATCGCATCGGCCTCATCCTGGGCCTTCTGGAGCAGGCGGCTGCGCAGCACGGTCATGGCCTTGGCCATGTTCTTGATCTGGCTGCGCTCGTCCTGGCAGCTCACCACAGTGTTGGTCGGCAGATGGGTGAGCCGCACGGCGGAGTAGGTGGTGTTCACGCTCTGGCCGCCCTTGCCGCCGGAGCAGAAGGTGTCGATGCGCAGATCCTTCGGGTGGATTTCGATATCCACTTCCTCGGCTTCGGGCATGACGGCCACGGTGGCGGCGGAAGTGTGGATGCGGCCCTGGGTCTCGGTCTTGGGTACCCGCTGCACGCGGTGCACGCCGCTCTCGAAGCGGAAGAGGCTGTAGGCGCCCTCGCCCTGGATCTCGGCGGTGGCCTCCTTGAGGCCTCCCGCATCGGCGTCGCTTTCATCCAGTACCGACACCTTGAAGCCCCGGCGCTCCGCGAAGCGGATGTACATGCGGAACAGCTCCGCCGCGAACAGCGCCGCCTCCTCGCCACCGGTGCCGGCGCGGACTTCGAGGATCACGTTCTTGGCGTCGGCGGGATCCTTGGGAATGAGCAGGTGCTTGATCTCTGCCTCGCCCTCGGCGATGGCTTTCTTGAGGTCGGGGATTTCCATTTCCGCCATCTCGCGCAGTTCGGCATCCATGGCCTTGTCGCCCAGGATGAGCTCTGCCTCCTCCAGTTGCCTCAAGCGGCTGCGCTGGGCCTGGAAGGCCAGCACCACCGGCTCCAACTCGGCACGAAGCTTGGCCAGCTCCCGCAGACGCTTGGGATCCGACACCACGGCGGGATCCTGCAGCTGTGCCTCCACTTCCTGGAAGCGGGCTTCGACGGCTTCTAATTGGTCGAGCATGATCCACCTCTTTTGCTACCTCCAGATTCCGGCTGCACCGGAATCTGGAGCCCATAAAAAAGAAGAACGGGCCGATCGAATCGGCCCGTTCTTTGGAACATCACAGCTAGGCTTCGGTGGTCTCGGGGGCAGCCTCGACGGGGGCCGCGGAGGCCTCCTTCTTGGCGTACTTCTTGTTGAACTTCTCCACGCGGCCTTCGGTGTCCATCAGGCGCTGCTTGCCGGTGAAGTAGGGGTGGCAAGCCGAGCAGATTTCCACGCGCAGCTCTTTCTTGGTGGAACGCGTCATGAACTCATTGCCGCAAGCGCAATGCACCTTCACGTCGTGCAGTTCGGGGTGGATCTTTTCCTTCATGTCTTCCTCCTGGGACCGACCGGATGCCCCCATGGGCGGGGTGAACGCACGCGGCTTGTCCACGCAAGACGAATAGCTTATCGCCAAATCCCCTGTCCCTCAAGGGGGATTCCCCCGGAGAGGGAAAGCCGTCTCCCGGCTTTGCCGGGAGACGGCGCGGGGGTCCGGGGGTATGCGCGCAGCGCGAAACCCCCGGAGAGCATCACCCCTGTTCCTGGGGATTCAGGACCCAGCGCTCGGCCAGGACACGGCGGAGCTTCAAGGCCAGCATCACGCTGATCAACAGGGTGGCGTTGAAACTGAGCTCCAGAGGTACCTGCCACCACTGGAAACGGATCCGGCCCAGGAATCCCGTTTCGACGGCAAACATGAAGGCCGTGAAGAGGACCGGCTCAAGGAGGGTCTGCCAGAGGGGCCGATCCTGGCTGTGCTGTTCCAGCAGAAAACCGGTGTAGGCGCCGTAGAACAGCCGTGTCGGCTTGAATCCATGGGCGCTGGTGAACCCCAGAGGGATGGAAAGCAGGGAAGTGAGCAGGACGGCGACGGCCATCCTCGCCCAGGGATCCAGGCGCAGCCAATGCCGCCTGACCCAGAAATACCCTGCGCCCACAGCCAGGCCCTGGGCGGCGGCAAAGGTCAGGCAGATGTACCAGCGCCAACCTTCGAACCACATGTGGCTGCCCGTGGCCAAGCCGATGATCATGCCTGCCGCCAGAGCCGTGCCGCCGCGGTGGTCGGCGTCCTGGCCCTCCCCCGCCGCGAGTTCCTCGGCCAGGCGGCCGGGGCGCTCCTTGTCTGCGAGCAGGGCCGACATGGCCGATTCGCTTTGGATCCCCCGGGCCTCGGCCTCGTCCAGCAGGTGGGCCTCCAGCTCCCGCAGCAGCATGAGCCGCCGCCGCCGGGACACGCCCCTCAGGCCGGCAGCCACTTGGGAGAGGTAGCCGTCAAGGGCCCGGAACATGGATGCGGGGCCTTCAGGCCCTCGGCCCGACGAAGGCCTGCACCATGTCCACGAACTGGTTCCACTCCTTCTTCTTGGCGGAGAGGAAAGCTTGTCCGGCCGGCTGGATCGAGTAGTAGCGCCGTTCCCGGCCGTTCGCCTGGGTTTCCCAGTACGAGGTGATGAACTCCGTGGCCTCCAGCTTGTGGAGGGCCGGATAGAGTGCCCCTTCCTTCAGCGTGTAGGTGCCACCGGTGCGCTGGCGGACGGTCTCGATGATCTGATAGCCATACATGGGGCCCTCGCAGAGCAGCGACAGCAGCAGCAGGGGAGTGCTGCCCTTCAGCAGTTCACGGTCCACAAGGTCCTCCGGTTTAGGCAGTTTATTGTGCATCGCAAAATGATGCCCGTCAAGACCCACCGGGTGAGAAATCCTTCTGGATCAAGGATACCTACGCATCGGATAACACCTCACTGGAGCCCTCCCGGTATCGGGCTGCAACCTCAGAAGCGTAGAGGAACCGAGCCATGCACTCGCTGGTTCGACCCCAGGCCATTAACAAGATCAGGGGGGCC
>CAVPLE010000100.1:0-8239 GCA_963705865.1 uncultured Holophagaceae bacterium
CGACAGGACCCCGGCGGGCCGCCTCCAGATCGATGCGCTCATGCTCAAGATCCCCATCATCGGCGACGTACTCCGCAAGGTGGCCGTGGCTCGGTTCTGCCGAACCTTAGGTACCCTCATCAGTTCCGGCGTGCCCATCCTCGAAGGCATGGACATCACGGCCCGCACCGCCGGCAACATGGTCATCCAGAACGCCATCCTCAAATCCAAGGATGCCGTGGAGCAGGGCCGCAACATCGCCACGCCCCTGGCGGAGACGAAAGTCTTCCCGCCCATGGTGGTGCAGATGGTGGGCGTGGGCGAGGCCACCGGCGCCCTGGATGCCATGCTCTCCAAGGTGGCCGACTTCTACGAGGACGAGGTGGACAACGCCGTGGCCAACCTCACCAGCCTCATGGAGCCCATCATGATCGCCCTGCTCGGCGGCATCATCGGCTTCATCGTCATTGCCATGTATCTGCCCATCTTCAACCTGGCCAACGTGTTCGGGAAGGACTGACCGCGGCGGTTTCGCACGTCCCTTGCGTGCTTTCTTGCGATTCCTGGAGGTTCCCATGTCCGGCCTGCTCCCCCGCCTGTCGCCCCACCGCTCCGGTCAGGCCCGAGGTTTCTCCCTCGTCGAGCTGCTGCTGGTGCTGGCCATCATCGGCATCATCAGCGGCATCGCCATCCCCGCCTTCCTGGGCCAGCGGCGCCGGGCCCGGGTCATCGGCGATGCTCAGAGCAATGCCAAAGTGCTCGCTATGATGCTTGAATCTCGTAAGGCCGAGAATGGGGTATATGGCAAGGCAGGGCCTTACAATTGGACTTGGTCCGGAAACATCCCTTCTGCCAGTACCAATCCTGCGCCCGCTTTCGCGCCCAAGGGCAACACGAAGATGAACTTTTCGGTGGCGATCGGAAGTTCCGGACTCACATACGATTTGGTGGTAACGGATCCTTTTGCCGGAAGTGCGGAAGTATTGAAAATGGACCAGAGCGGCGGAGTCACATTGAATCTTGCTTATAATAAATAAGTATTCTTACGTCAATAGGGTAGTCGGCCCTGAAAAAATCCATGCGGGCGATTGTGCGGCCACGAGGGCCTGCTGAGGTATCGAATCGGCTTCGAGCAGAGCGATGATGGCCTCGACGATCCTCCTCAACTCGCCGATGCGAAGTCGCAAAAGGGCCCTGAGGTGGGCCAGGATCTTCCTCATGTTCTGGCCGGCACCGCTGAGAATGATGTTCTGCGAGTCTCCGACGACTCCCTTGAGGAAGTTCCGTCCGAGAAGCCCGTCGCTCTTCATGAGGCCCAGTTCGGGTTCGATGGCAGCTCGTTGGCGTAGATCCCGTTTGAGCATCGTGCTGAGTTTTCGGGTGCCGCTGATCAGGACGACGCTGCGTCCTGGATCGAAACCGTGCCCCTTGTATCCCTTGTCCACGAACGTGGTGGCCGGGATATGTCCTGTCAGCCGCTCGACCTGGTCGAGCTGCCCTTCCAGCGTGTGGCCGTCGTAGGGATTCTCCGGGCAGCTCATGGCACCCACCACAAACCCCTCCTTGTGCGTGACTGCGAGGCTCGCCTTCACGCCGAACTCGTAGGGCTTGTGCGCCTTCCCCTTGGCGATGCACTCCACTCTGGCGCATGCAGGCTGTAGACCTTGCCCCTCGTCGTTCGCTTCTGAGTGAGGATCAGCTCGGAAAGGATCAGCGTGCCCTTGTGCCTCTGGAAGGCCGCTTCGTCGATCTTCCGCTCCACATCCCGTCAGCTGCCCCGCCATCGTCTTCAGGCTCTTCAGCACCTTCCTGGCCCGCTTGAACTGCTTGGCCTTTGCATGTCCTCCGTGCTTCCGGAATCCCCATTCCATGAGATTCCGGTAGCTCTGCCGCAGCTTGATTCCCTCGGCCCCCGCGATGCGCAACATGGCCGCGTGGACCTTCCGATACAGTCGGGCATCCGTCGGATGCTGAACTGCCTTCGGCTGCACCGTCGTGTCCGTGATGACCTTCTCGAAGCTCTGCTCCGTGATCGTTCCCGTGGCCTTCCCCGCATCAATGGTTACCTGAAGCAGCTTCTCGACCCAGCCCTTCACCACGTCCGCGTCCGACAGCCCATAGGTGTGCTTGAGCAGATGAAGCCCCGCCATCAGCCGAATGGGAATCCCCGGGCGCCCCAGATCCGGCACATAGAGCCGCCCGAACGCCGCCGTCAGGTCCTCCCAGGGGAGCTTTGTCGCCAGTCGAACCAACTCGTGATTCGGGTCCAGCGCTAGGTCCAACTCCCCCCCGATTACCGGTTGATCCTTCGTCGTTCGACTCGGCTTTGGCTTCATTCGTACACCGGAAATGCGGGAGCCACCTCTCACATCCTGGTGTACCAGATAAACCGAAAGTCTCCTCAAATCCTTCCCATATCTACATCTGGGACTTGTTCAGGGGCGACCAGGCTAGGAGCCCCCGGTCAGGGGGCTTTATTTTCGGTGGGTTTTGCGTTCTCGATCATGGGGACTAAGGGGGGCATGAGCTTCTCCACCCCGGCTTTCTTGGCCTGGTACGTGGCCTCGTCCACCTTCTCATCCGAGAGCAGGGCGTATCCCTTGAAATGGAATGCACGAGCACCTCCATCCACGAGGGGTTTGTAGATGCGAAGTTCGGTCCCCTCCCCCATGGCCACGCTCACATCCTTGGCCCGCTCGCTGGCGGGATTCAGGTATTCGGTGTACCAGACGCCGTTCGGGCCGATGAAGCTGTTGGCGGCGATCTCCTTGTCGCTCATCTGGCGGTATTTCTCGGTGACCTCGCTGTAGCTGGAATCGTCCAGCGTGTGGTACCGGATCGGGGCCACTGGGTACGCGCGCTCGAAGAAGTCCGCATCGAAGGCGCCTTGTCCCTGTACCAGGCGGCGTACGCCGTCCCGGAGGCCCAGGAGGCTGACGGAGGCGGTGCGGGGGGTCGTCTCCACCCGGTCCGAGAAGCCCGGCCCGGCCATGAGCATGGCGGTCCGGCATTCCCATGGATCAAGGTTGAACCCATGGATGCCCTGGAGCTGGAAACCGCTGGGGCCAATGTTGTGGAACCGCTCGCCGTGGTCCGAGAATAGAACTCGGGTGGCGTCCTGGTAGGAGGGATCCTGGCCCAGGCGGTTCCAGACAGGTTCCCAGGCTCGCAGGATGGCGTTCATGCGGATTCGGTAGGCCAGGAAGGCGTTGGTGCGGGCATCGGGATGATAGGCTTGGTCTTTGGTCACCAGGTACTTATTCGGAACGGGTTTGTAGGCTTCAGGGGGGAGGGTCCACCAGCGGCCCGTGCGGGCGAGCTCGTTCCGGGTCAGGAATATCGGCTGGTGGGCCAGGCAGGAGTGGAACATCACCCACTTCGACCCCCGGCCGAGGCGCAGGGTTTCCTTCAATCCCGCATCCAGCGGGGCCCAGGGATTGGTGGTGGGGAAGGGCTTGAACCAATTCTCCCACACGGCGTACAACGGAAAGCTCGCGGCCAGGTTAGAATTGACGTAATTCTCCCATCCTTCGGCGGGTGAAAGCGCGTCATCCAGGTCCACCTTCCGTTCCGCCAGTCCAATGGTTCCGCCGTCGTCGATGTAGAAGCGGGGCTTCCAGCCCTTATCCTTGGCCTCCTTGAGAAGCACCAGCGTCTCCGGGTGCATGAACTCCTCGATCGAAGGCCCCACATGCCCGACAGTATAGAAAAGCGGATCCCCGCCCCAGAGGATGTGCCACAGCAGCCGGGTGGCGGGGATGGGGGTATACGAGTTCTCGTAGCGGAGCCCCTTGAGGCCCCCGGCCTCTTTGAGTAGGACATCAGAACGCAGGCCGTCTAGGCCGACCATCAGCACCTGGCACCGGTCCTGGCCGTCCCTCGGCTTCACGCCAGGGGTGGGAAGGACCTGGGGCAGCCAGGCGGGAATCGCCCACAGGACCAGCCAGGCCGCCACGCCCACTGCGCGGCGAGGCCAAGCCCAGCCCCGCCGCTTCGCCGCGAACCAACCTGCGAGCACCGGAGACAAAAACAGCAAGGGGAACAGGAGCACGAAGGGCAGGCGCCGGAGCCCCGGAATGGTCCAAAGGGCAGTTGGGACCTGCCACCAGAGTACCGCGTGGGCCCAGAGGAATGCTGCGAGGCCAAGGGCCAGGCATTCGCGCCCCTGCCAGTGGCGCATCCACCGACGATCGAGAAGGGCCAAGGGGACGAGGGTTAGCAGCCAGAGGGCGATGCCTGCCGCCGTGTAGAGGGGCAGCAGGATCTTCAGGACATAGAACCGCCCGAACGCCCGGATGGGGGCCATGTGCATCGCATCCGCCAGCCACCCCGTGATGCCCGCCTGAGCCCACTTGTAGTAGAGGACGAAGGCCAGGAACAGCAAGGCAAGGGCTAAAGGACCCACCAGCACCACAGCAAGCAGGCGCAGGCGGGAGGGGCGGTGATCCATGGTTGGCTCCGTCGGTGGGCCAAGGACAAAAGGAAGGGGAGCATGCGCCCCCCTTCACTAGAATATGGCTCGTCTCAAGGCTACTCGATGGCCACGGACTTCTTGACCGTAGTGGAATTATTGACAAGGTTGTTGATCTTGACGGCACCACCGATGAAACCAATGCCAGTGGACCCTGGGGCCTGGACGATAAACTTGGCTTGGCCAAGGACACTGGCCGAGAGGGCGCCATCGAATGCCGACTTGGTGCTTGCGGCTGTTCCAGCCGCCGTGACACTGGCGAATGCGTTCTGAGTCGCTAACCAGGGATTCTTGTCGGTCGCGGCAGTCTTGACCAGGTAGCTGTTCAATGCGGCAGCGTAATCCGAAGTGTTACCGGCCTCCCGCAACTTGTCGTATTGACCTACAAGATCGCCCACGCGGCCGACCATGTTGTCGATGGCGGCCTTGTCGCGGGCCCGGGCGCGCTGGCTGAGCAGGGCCGGGATGGCGATGGCACTGATGATGCCGATGATCGCGAGCACCAACAGCAGTTCGATGAGGGTGAAGCCAGACTGCTTCTTCATGGGCGTCTCCTTAGTAAGGGCCGAGCCAAGAGCATCAAGTCTCGTGCCAGGGGGTGGCGATGTTCAAATCTGGCAGGTGGCTCCCGGTGATTCAAGCCCTTCGAGACCTGGGATTTTCCTCCATGGCGGTCGGACCACGCGCTGGGCCGGCTGGTTGAAGCCCTCCTGCGTCACTTGGGTGACGCAGGAGGCGTGCGAATGGATTCAGGTCCTGCCTGCCGTTGCATCCCACGGGTGCTCTGGCGGGGGGACAAAAAGCGCTGGACACCCTTCAGCCCGCTCGGCGATACCTTATAGGACCCAGCCATGCTCCTACGATCTTCCACATTCTCCGCCGAATCCCAGGCCTACTCCCAATGAGCCGACAGGAACCCAGCTTGCACCAGGCCAAGTCCGTATCGATTGGTGTGGTGATCCCCTGCTTCCGTGCGCGATCCACCATCGACAACGTGCTCGGGAGGATCGGGCCCGAGGTCGCCAGGATCTATGTTGTCGATGACGCATGTCCCGAACATACCGGTGACTGGGTGCAGCAGAACTGCACCGATTCGCGGGTGATGGTCCTCCGGAATGCGCGGAACCTGGGGGTAGGCGGTGCGGTCAAGGCGGGCTACCGGAGGGCCCTAGATGAGAGCTCTGCCATCGTCGTCAAGCTTGACGCAGACGGGCAGATGGATCCGAAGGAGATTCCATTCCTCATCGCGCCACTCCTGGCCGGGCGGGCTGACTACGTCAAGGGCAACCGTTTTTTTGACATCGAGCACGTTCGGCAGATGCCCGGCATGAGGTTGTTTGGCAACGCTGTGCTGTCCTTGTTAACTAAGCTCTCCACGGGCTATTGGGACATTTTCGACCCCACGAACGGGTATACCGCTATTACCGACACTGCGCTGAGCCAACTCCCGCTGGAAAAGATCAGCAATCGTTATTTTTTTGAAACAGACATGCTCTTTAGGCTAAACACTGCCCGTGCCGTAGTTGCTGATGTACCTATTCTGGCCAGATACTCGGGAGAGATCAGCAGCCTCCGGATCCGGCTCATCATCGGCGAATTCCTGGTCAAGCATGCCCGCAATTTCATGAAAAGGATCATCTACAACTATTACCTCCGCGACATGTCTATCGCCTCGATCGAATTGCCGGTAGGTTTGGTGCTGTTGGTCTTCGGGTTTGTCTATGGGGCCGTCAAGTGGATGCAGGCGATTGGCGGGGCCCGGCCCACGCCCACCGGAACCGTGATGCTCTCCGTTCTTCCGCTGCTGCTGGGTGTCCAGTTACTGCTGGCGTTTCTCGCCTTCGATATCGCCTCCGTGCCACGAAGGCCGCTGAGCCGACCATGACTCCGGCCGAGGAAGCCCAGCCGGCCAGGCTCCATATCCTCATTCCCAGCTATCGGAACCCGGAGCTGCTCGCCGAAACTCTGGAATCTCTAGCTCGGGCCATGGACCGAGAGCTTCGTGAGGGTGTGGTACTGGCCACATGTGTAGACGATGCCAGCCCCCGCTCGCTGGAGCCGGTCGTGCGATCGTGCGGTCGGGGCCTAGTGGAATATGTCCGGAACGGCAGGAATCTTGGGATCATCCCGAATTTCAATCATTGCATCACCCTGGCGCGTGCCCCCTTCGTGATGTTTCTCGGGGCCGATGACCTGGTGCTTCCATCCTACTGGGTGACCGTGGAGGCCATGATCCAGCGATATCCAGAGGCCTCCGTGTACTCGCCTGGAGTGGCCGAGGTGGATTTCCGCGGACGGCGTTCATCCTCCCTCTCTTACTTCATCAAGAGGGCCATCTCCCCCTTCCTTGCGCGATTCCGAATGATCGAACTGGGCGGAAGCCGCTTGGCCGTTCGCCTGGCCATCGGCGATTTCCTCTATTTCCCCGGGCTATGCTGGAGGACGGAGGATCTTCGGAACCAGCCCTTCGACCCACAGTGGTCGGATGCCGCCGATTGGCATCGGCTATTTCTGTGCGCACTCAGTGGTGGGCATCTAGTGATTGATACTCGGGAACCAGTATTCTTATACAGGCGTCATTCGCGCAGTGCGTCCGAGATGTCCGCCGGAAACGGGTTGCGCTTTGAGAACGAACGGGATCTGAGTCGCCATGCGAGTATGCTCGCCAAGGAAAAGGGATGGTGGATGGCCGCTGCGATGGGCTGGCTACATCCGATGGTTCGGTTGAACGCTTTGAGTCGTCGGGTAACAAATGTCGTTCTCAAGAATAGACGATGAAGGGATGACTCGTCCTCATCCGGGGCGATCGTGCTGTCCCATTGCGGGATCCCTCGTTCGAAAGACAAATCTCCGATTTAGAAAATAGGAGAGTAATGCGCAGACTAAACTTGCAACAGCGCCGGCAAGGTAGGGATTGAGGGTTATCCGGGCAACAAACTGAGTGAAGATGTTTACAAAGTACATTGTCGTGAAGATGAGGATGAATTTTAAGAATGCGTGCTTTGATTTGCTCTTGAATACCAACTGGCTCATGAATTTATACCCCGCCAGCATGGCACTGATGCCGCCGAGGAGCGTGGCCCAGGTATAGTGCACACCCAGTCGCAATAGCAGAGAGAAGACTCCATAAGCAATGAATGTATTGAATGCGCCCACAGCAAAGTAGCGCATCATTTGATTCGGGTTGATTTTCATTTTTGTCTCAAGGTTTCTCGAAAATTCAAGAGATGATTTTTATATGGTATTGACTTCGGCTATCACGATCAACAGTGCCCATTTATAATTATAGGATGAGCGCATTTATCTTGACCCAGAATTTGGGCTAATACGTATAGACTTCTGCGAATAAGTCAGGTACTGGCCCTACAGTGACCAATGGGCCTCTCGTGCTGGTACCTACGGGAAGCAGGAACCGTTTCTTGTTTGATTGCGGTCCTCGCACCCGGTGCAGGCCAAGCGTAATGTCTACGGCCTCGGCGGGAGCCAAATCATCCACAGCGAAGGGCTCTGCAACCGTCTGACCGTTTTCGTCGAACAACCGGTATTGGCCGGCCCAACGGCAAACGAAACCCGTCTCATAGGCTTCAGGTTTTAATTCAATGCCGCTGAGCAGGAGATTTGGTGATATGCGAACGTATCCTCCAGCGACCATTCTCTGGACGATATCGGCCATGTTGAGGATTCGATAGTTGATGATCCAGAGCTTCGGATGGGAATTTATGATTTGTAGCAGCACGCTTGCATCACCGGAGCGCAGTGCAGTTCTGGTGCGCGCGATGGTCGGTGTAT
>CAVPLE010000101.1:0-30700 GCA_963705865.1 uncultured Holophagaceae bacterium
GATGAAAAGTTCCATGTCCGAGTTGAAAAAGGGCAGCGCCATTGCCAACTCCTCAGGAGTGAGATGAACTTACCACGATCGATCTGGTCGCAACATGGAGGGTCCGGCCGCGGCGATTTGCGTCGCGCCCGGCCCTGGCGTAGTAGCGTAGAGGTCCGGCGAGAGCCCATGCGTACTGTGTTGAACCCGTCCGACCCGACGCGCGACGAAACGCCCGTCTTTCCGGTTCGCCCATGGCGGTCGCGTCTGGGCGCACTGCCGAGTCACGCGGCACCGCGGCCCGCGGCGCGCGCAGGGGATACCAGATTAGACGTGGTCGGGCAGGGTGTGCACCCGCTGCCAGAGGAGCGGCTGGCCGGAGTTGGCGATCTGCGTCAACTTCTGGATGGCGGGTCGATCGGTCCTGGTCACTTTGTGGCAGCCCATGCAGAGATCCACACTGGGAATGCCCGCTGTCCGGGATTTCTCCACGCCGGAGTGGCAGTACTGACACTGCATCCGGAGCGTGCCGGCATGGAGTTCGTGGGAGAAGGGGATGGGCTGCTCGGGGGCGTAGCCCTTGGCGAAGCGGTCCGGCTGGGTGAACCAGCCCACCGCCAATACCGTGAGCAGGACCGCCACGGCCCCGGCCGGCAGGACGAAGCGGAACGCTCGATCGAATTGGTGCATGCACAACCCCATGGAAAGCGCGGTCTCACGAAGGGAGCGGGAGGGCCATCGGGAAACGGTGGGACGAGTGACACGGGCCGGGACTAGAGGGTGAGGATCGCGGAGATTCTGGCACGCACCGAGGTTCGGGAAAGGGTTTCCCCGAAATCCGGCGCCTCCGCCCGGGGGGTGTCGGTGGAATGTTGTCAGGCACAAGAATCCGGACCGCATTCCAAACCAGGGGGCAGGGCCCGCTGGGGCGACATTTTGATGAGTTGTGTCGCAGGTCACGATGATAGATCAGTGGACCTAGATTGTTTACCTATTTTTTCTGAGGAAGTTCCACGCATTTAGGGGATTTTATGGTGGTCTATCTTGGCCACCGTCAAAGGGGCGATTTCCTCCAGGGCGGGTGCTGACAGCCCGTGCCCACTCACTCCGATGCGGAAGAGGGCAGGCCCTAGCCGAGATTCCTGCCCCGAACCTCTCCTTTGCCAATCATTTCAGGTCTTCTTTTGGGGCTGGCCGGCTACTGCGGCAGGCCCAGCCAGGGCCGGAGGAGCCCCAGCTGGAAGAACAGGTCGCCCAGCCGCTCCACGGGCAGGCCCATGACGGTGGAAAAGCTGCCTTCCACGCCCTCGATGAAGAGGGCCCCGATGCCCTGGATGGCGTACGAGCCCGCCTTGTCCATGGGCTCGCGGGTGCTGATGTACCAGCGGATCTGCGCCTCGGTGAGGGGCCGGAAGACCACCTGGGCCGTGTCCACGAAGCTGTGGACGGCGTCGTTCCGCTGCAGGCAGAGCCCCGTGTGCACCTGGTGGGCCCGCCCCTGGATCAGGGTCAGCATCCGCGCGGCGTCCTCCACGTCCACGGGCTTGTTCAACGTGTGGTGGTCCACGGCCACGGTGGTGTCCGCGGCCATGATCCAGCGGTCGGGGTGCCGGTGAGCCACGACCTCGGCTTTCAGTTCCGCCAGGCGCAACACCAGGTCGCCGGGGTCCTCATCCAACAAGGGGGTCTCGTCCACTTCCGGGACCTGGATCTCGAAGGGGATGCGCATGGCCTCCAGCCAATGGCGGCGGCGCGGGCTGCTGCTGGCCAGGATCAGGGGTTTCAGGACCGTTTCCGGCAGGCCGGGCCGGGTCTCGTTCACCGCAGGCCTCGCTGTTCGAGTTCGGCGATCCCCACCCGCATGTGGAAGCTGTCGGCGTCCTGCCCCAGACGGAACCCGAACCGGGGGTAGAAGTCGGCCGCGTCCCGGGTCTCCAGGACATAGCGCTGCACTTCGCCCGCCCAGGGATGCCGCAGGGCCCATTTCACCAGCTCGGAGGCGATGCCCTGGCCCATCAAGTCCCGGGCCGTCACCACGTCGTAGAGCTTGGCTTCGTAGGCATGATCGGACCAGAGGCGCGTGGCGCCCACCAGTCGGCCACCCCGGTGGCCTTCGGGCACGAGCCGGGCCGTCAGCAGGCGCGAGCAGGCCAGCAGCCGCCGCCACTGCCCGATGGTGCGATCCGCGGTCCAGTAGACCTCTTCCGCCTGGAAGAAGATCTGGAGTTCGCGGGGATCCACGCTCCAGGTCTCATCGAAGAAGGCCACGGTGCCGTGGGGGGTCGTCAACGGCTCGGGTACGAGGAAATCACGGTCCATCAGGCCTTCCGGGGCAGGGCCCTCCATCCTAGCAGGAGGGTCGCGCCAGCCAGTCCCGCCATCAATCCGGTGAGCAGCCACGCCGAGCGCGCCGGGGTGCGCACGGGCCGCCAGCGCAGCTCCACCGCATAGGCACCTTCGCTGAGGGGCTCGCCCCAGAGTTCGAAATGACCGTCCTCGCGGAAGACGCCGGACTTGCCTGTGAGCGTGGCGCGCAGCAGGGGCACGCCCAGCTCCGTGGCCCGGAGACGGATCTGCGCGGCGTGCAGGTCCGTGGCGATGCTGCGATCAAACCAGCCGTCGTTCGTGTGATTGCTCAGCAGGTCCGCATGGCCCAATTCGAAACCCCGGCGGGTGCGCCCCGGGAGGAGGGCCTCGCTGCAGATGAGGGGATGCACGTGGAGATCGCCAGTGGGGGTCGGCACGGCAAAGGCGCAGCCCTCTTTGAGCTCCCCGGCTTCCTGGGACACGAAGCCCATCTTCCCATCCAGCCACCGGCGGAAGGCCGCGGGGCCTGGGGTGCGCTCGCCGAAGGGCATGGGCTCCGTCTTGGCGAAGATGAAGGGCGGCCGGCCGGCGGCTTCGCCCCGCACCAGGTTGTAGGGGCCGCCTTCGGTGCCGTAGAGCCAGGCCACGCCGCGGGAGGCAGCCTCGGTGGACAACCGCGCAGCGGGACGGCGGTCATCGCGGCCGAGCACGGAGCTCTCGGGCCACAGCAGCAGGGTGGCGCGCCCGGCGCGGGGCCAACCGTGGGCCTTCAGCAGCGCATCGCTGCGCCGCCACATCTCGGTCTCCATGCCCAGCCAGCGCTCACCCGGTGGGAAGTTGGGCTGGATCATGGCCACGTCCAGGGTCCGCTCAGCCGCCCGCGGCAAGAGGAACCAGGCCCCGCCCAGGAGGACCATGAGGCCCACCGCGAAGGCCGGTCCCGCCAGCGTCCGCCGCAGGGGGGCCCCGCTGGCCAGCTGGGCCGCCGCCCAGGCCCCCGTGCCCCAGGCCAGGGCCGAGAGGCCCGATGCGCCTAGGAAGGCCGCGGCCCGCGCCGTCGCTGGGAAGGAGCCGAAGGCCGCGCCCCAGGTCCAGGGATAGACGTGGAACCCCCAGGATTCCCAACCCAGCAGGAGGAGGGCCGCGACGCAGGCCGCGCCCAGGGCCCCGATGCGCCGGAAGGCTAAGCGCGAACCCAGGGTCACCAGCCAGAGCCCCGTGGCCTCCCAGAGGCTCAGCAGCACGGTTCCCAGCACGGCCAGGCCGTAGGGCAGGCCGCCCTTGGAGGCGAGGGTCTGGGGCACCCAGGCATAGAGAAGGAGGAGGCCCGCCAGGATGGCCGCCCAGGTCCAGACCGCGTGGCGCCCTTTGAACAGGCCCTCCAGCAACAGCAGAGGGAAGAGGAGCGCCATGGCCGGCTCCAGCCAGCCGCCCAGAGCCCCGGGGAAGCGGAAGGCCAGGGCGAAGATCCCCGCCAGGACGGCGGTTTCAAGGGGGCGGAGGAGGGTGGGCATTTTCATGGGGGTTCAGTCTGGAGTCCGGAGGCTGGAGGCTGGAGGTACTGATCCCTGTTGCGGCCCTTCCGGGCCGCGTCGGCATCTGCCTTTGGGCCACGCGGGGTCGAAGTGGCCGACGAATACGCCGAACCCAACCTCCAGACTCCAGACTCCGGACTCCAGGCTCACAAAAGCCTCCGCGCCACTTCGTAGCACGCGATCCCCGCGGCCACGGCGGCGTTGAGGCTTTCCATGCCCTGGATGGGGATGGCCAGACGCTGGACGCCCTCCGGCAGGGTGACTCCTTGCCAGCCGTGCCCCTCGTTGCCCACCCACAGGCGCAGGGGTTCGGAGAGGTCGGCCTCGGCCAGAGGGATGGCACCGGGGCCGCCATCGAGGGCATACCAGTGGCCGTGGTCGGGTGCCAGTCGCTCCATGCGGCGCAGGGGCAGGAGGAAGGCGGCGCCCATGCTGCCCCGCAGGGCCTTGGGGCTGAACGGGTCGGCGCAGCCGGGCCCCAGCAGGGCCTCCTGGAAGCCGAAGGCGGCGCCGCTGCGCAGGAGGGCGCCCAGGTTGCCGGGATCCTGGATACCCCAGGCGCCGATGACGCGATGGGGCAGCGGCCCGGCGGGCTCGGGCCCCAGTTCCATGAGCAGGGCGTGCTCCGGCGGGCTGCCCGCGTCGGCCAGCTCCCGCATGAGGGCCTCGCCCAGGGCCTGCGTCTCCACGCCCAGGGCCGCCTCGAGCCGATGGGGATCGGTCTGTTCCAGCCTCAGCCAGAGGGCCGGGCACAGGCGTTTCCCGGCGGTGGTCTGTCGGGCCTCGGCCCAGGTCTCGATGAGCTTCGCGCCCAGCAGCAGCGTGGCCTCACGCCGCGCCCCACTGGGCCGGAGGCGGGCCAGCAAGTCTCTGAAGCGCGGATTGGCCTTGCTGGTGAGGGTGGGAGTCATGGGATGGGGAAATCGGCAATGTATTGAAGAGCGTCTAGCAGACCTGCACGGCGCCGCGCGAGGGGTGCCGGGCGAGCGAGGCGAGGAACGCGAGTCGAAGCGTAGCAGGTACTACGCGCGACGAGCGTGACGCGGCATCGCGACGCCCGCCACCCCTCGCCCGAAGGGATGAAGCCAGCCGGGCGCTCCGCGGCGTCAGGTCCCTTGAACAACGAACCACGTTGCCCTGCGGGCCCCTCCTTGCGGTGCATCCCGGCTGGCTTCATCGCGGCTTTGTGCAGATCTGCTAGACGCTCTACACTAACCGCTCCATCCGACCTTTCTTTTCTCCCTACGTGCCTTTTCAGGAGCACCAATGCAACCCTTTGTCCCCTCCGATCAGAACCTGCGGGAGTTCTCCCTGCGGGCGGTGCTCATCGGCCTCGTCATGGCCGTGGTGCTCGGTTCCGCCAACGCCTACCTGGGTTTGAAGGCCGGCATGACCATCGCCGCCACCTACCCGGCGGCAGTCATCGGCATGGCCCTCATCAAGCTGATGAAGGGCACGATCCTGGAAGAGAACATGGCCCGCACCGTGGGCAGCATCGGCGAGTCCGTGGCCGCCGGCGCCATCTTCACCATCCCCGCCTTCGCCATCAGCGGCATCTGGCCCAAGTTCTTCACGGCGGGCAACTACGTCACCAGCTCGCTCATCATGTTCGCGGGCGGCGTGCTGGGCATCATGTTCGTGGCCCTGCTCCGCCGCGTGATGGTGGAGGACGCCGAGCTGCCCTACCCCGAGAGCGTGGCCGCCGCCGAGATCCACAAGGCCGGCGCCCGCGGGGGCAGCGGCACGAAGTTCCTGTTCGGCGCCATGGGCATCGGCGCCGTCATCCAGGCCCTGGTGCAGATCTCGATCTTCGCCAGCACCTGGGAGAAGTTCGTGGCCTTCAAGACCACCACCATCAACCTCGTCGGCACCTGGAAGGCCAAGGTGGCGGGCGGCATGCTGCTCAGCTCCCCCGGCATCAGCCCCGCCTACATGGGCGTGGGCTACATCATCGGACCCAAGCTCGGCGCCCTGAACTTCTCCGGCGGCATCATCGCCTGGGGCCTGCTGGTACCCATCATCACCTACTTCCTGGCGCCCGGCGTCCTGCCCGAGGGCGCCTCTCAGGGGGACTGGATCGCCCTGTCCTACTCCGTGTGGAAGTTCATCGTCCGCCCCATCGCCATCGGCGGCATGCTCGTGGGCGCCGGCTTCACCCTCTTCAAGATGCGCAAGAGCCTGGCCACGGGCCTCACCCGCTCCGTCTCCGACATGAAGAAGGCCGCCGCCGGCGAGCACGTGGTGGACCGCGTCAACAAGGATCTGTCGTTCAGCTACGTCTTGTTCGGCCTCGGTTTCGCCGCCCTGGTGACCTTCTTCATCACCTGGCGCATCTTCCAGGTGAGCCCCCTGGTCTCCTTCGTGGCGGCCCTGGTGGTGGTGATCCTGGGCTTCTTCTTCGCCGCCATCAGCGGCTACCTGGTCGGCATCATGGGCTCGAGCAACAACCCCATCTCCGGCCTGACCCTGACGGCCCTGGTGATCACCGCCCTCGTCATGGTGCTCCTCGGCGTGAAGGGCAAGGAGGGCGTCGCGGCCGTGCTGGGCGTGGCCGCGGTGGTCTGCGTGAGCGCGGCCGTGGCCGGTGAGATGCTGCAGGACCTCAAGGCCGGGCACATCCTGGGCGGCACCCCGTGGCGCATGGAGATGGGCGACCTCATCGGCGTGGCCCTGGCCTCCGTGGTGCTCTTCATCCCCCTCATGGTGCTGCACGAAGGCGACATCTCCGCCCAGGGCACCAAGCGCATCGCCGAGCTGACCGCCCAGCAGGTGCAGGTGGTCACGGCGCCCGACGGCAAGACCTACACCCTGGACCAGGTGAAGCAGCTACCCGCCGATCAGAAGAAAGCCGTGCTCTCCCTGGATGCCGGCTTCGGCTCCAAGCAGCTGGCGGCGCCCCAGGCCGGCCTCATGGCCCTGCTCAGCAAGGGCATCGTGGAAGGCAAGATGGCGTGGCCGCTGATCATCGTCGGCATGATGATGGGCCTCTCCTTCATCCTCATGCAGGTGAAGAGTCCCATGCTGGTGTCGGTGGGCATGTATCTGCCGTTGGAGACCACCTTCGCCATCTTCCTGGGCGGCCTCATCAAGGGCGCGGTGGAGATGATCGGCGCCAAGCGGGGCCTCAACGAGGCTCAGAAAGTGCGCGTGGAGAACAACGGCGTGCTGCTGGCCGCGGGCCTCATCGCCGGCGAGGCCCTGGTGGGCCTGCTCTTCGCGTCCTTCGCCTTCTTCGAGGTGAAGTACAAGATCTTCGCCGACCCCGGCATGTTCTGGATCAGCCTGCTGATCCTGGCCGGCATCGCCGTCTACCTGATCCGGGTGCCCCTGGCCAACGCCGGCGAAGCCGACGAGCCCGCCCCGCCCAGCGCGAATTTCTAGGGATTAGGACTTAAAGATCCACCGCCAAGACGCTAAGACGCCAAGAAAAGCAGCAGTTTCTTTCTTGGCGCCCTTGGCGACTTGGCGGTGATCCTTTCTACTTTGGAAGCAGCCACCCATGACCTCTTTCCCCGATGAATCCTTCCTCGCCCTGGTGCCCGTGCAGGCCCTGACCGCCGAATCCGGCGAGGCCGGGACGGTGGTACTGATCCGGCCCAAGATCCTGTCTCCCCGCTGGGCCTGGCTGGTGCGGCTGATGAAGCGGCCCAACTTCCGGGTGAAGCTGGACGCCCGCGGCACCGCCGTGTGGCAGGCCTGCGACGGGGCCCGCACCGTGGCCCAGGTGGCCCAGGTCATCGCCGCCACCTTCCCCACCGAACCGGACACGACCATGCGGACCGCCCTGTTCATCCGGGAACTGGCCCGGGGCGGGTTCGTGAGGCTCGATCAGCTATCCTGATGCCCCGGAGGCATAAGGGTCTGCTTTCAAAATGGGGTGTGGCCGCGCAAGGGGCACCGCCCAAGCGAGACAAGGAAGGCGACGATGGCTATAGCGGCACTATTGACGAGGAGCTTGACGCAGTATCGCGCCGGGCGCTGCCCCTTGCCGGTTCCGCCCTCTGCCCGGCGGAACGCCGGGCAGGAGCAGGCCCCGATTGGGGCCTGCGATAGGGAGAGGGGGACGGGTCCAGCCGCGCGCCCGGCGGTGTCTGCGGCCTTGAACGACGAACCACGTCGTCCTGCGGCCGCATCCTTGCCGGATCACGCGGCTGGGCCCGTCGCGGCTCGCATCCATTTTGAAAGCAGACCCTGACATGGCCAGGCAGGTGAAGGAGGCGGGCCAGGTCCTCACCCGCCAGCGGGCGAAGGTGAAAGAGCCCGGCCTGTGGAAGGTGCTCCTCCACAACGACGACTACACCACGCAGGAGTTCGTGGTGTGGCTGCTGAAGACGGTCTTCCGCAGGAACGAGCCCGAAGCCACGGTCATCATGCTGGCCGTCCACAAGGCGGGCGTGGGCGTGGCGGGCATCTACACCAAGGACGTGGCCGAGACCCGCGCTGAGCGCGGTCGCCAACTGGCCGAGCGCGAAGGCTTCCCCCTGCTGCTGACCGTGGAGGCCGAGGATGCCTGAGTCCCCGAACATCAGCGCGGACCTGAACAAGGGGTTCCAGCGGGCTTTCGAGCTGGCCAAGGCCCGGCGCCACGAGGATGTGGCGCTGGAGCACCTGCTGCTGGCGCTGCTGGACGATCCCCACGCGGCACGGGCCCTGAAGGGCTGCGGTGTGAAGCTGGACGCCCTGCGCCGCGACCTGGAGTCCGCCCTGGAGCGGCTGTTCGAGCCGGTGCTCGAGGGCGAGGAGGTCCAGCCCCACAGCACCCTGGGCTTCGTGCGGGTGGTGGAGCGCGCCCTGGTCCATGCCTTCAGCTCCGGGCAGAAGGAGGTCCGCGGCGGCGAGCTGCTGCCGGCCTTCCTGGAGGAGGAAGCCAGCCATGCCCGCCACCTGCTGGAGAAGCACGGCGTGAAGCGGCTGGCCCTGCTCAAGGTGCTGAGCCACGGGCCCAAGGCGGCCAAGGTCAAGGCACTCCGCGAAGAAGCAGGTGGAGGAAGAGCAGGAAGAAGAAGGCACCGTGGCCGAGAACCCCCTGGAGGCCTACGCCACGGATCTGGTGGCCCGCGCCGCAGCGGGCCGGCTGGATCCCCTGGTGGGCCGCGACGCCGAGATCACCCGCATGGCCCAGGTGCTCTGCCGGCGCCGCAAGAACAACCCGCTGCTGGTGGGCGAGCCCGGCGTGGGCAAGACCGCCATCGTGGAGGGCCTGGCCCGACGCATCCACGAGGGGAAAGTGCCGGAACCCCTCAAGCACGCGCGGATCTTCGCCCTGGACCTGGGGGCCCTGCTCGCCGGCAGCCGGTACCGGGGCGATTTCGAGGAGCGCCTCAAGGCCGTGCTCAAGGCCCTGGACGACGAACCCGGCGCCATCCTCTTCGTGGACGAGCTGCATACGCTCGTCGGCGCGGGCGCCACCAGCGGCGGCGCCATGGACGCCGCCAACCTGCTGAAGCCGGCCCTCGCATCCGGCGACCTGCGCTGCATCGGCGCCACGACCTTCCAGGACCTGAAGGGCTCCCTGGACCGGGATCGTGCGCTGGCCCGCCGTTTCCAGGTGGTGGAGGTGAACGAGCCCTCCGCAGAGGATGCCCTGGGCGTGCTCCAGGGGCTGAAGGCGGCTTACGAATCCCACCATGGCGTGAAGTACTCGGACGAGGCCCTGGAGGCCGCCGTGCGCCTGGCGTCCAAGCATCTGTCGGACCGCAAGCTGCCGGACAGCGCCCTGGATGTGGTGGACGAGGCCGGCGCCGCCCAGAAGCTGCTACCCAAGAAGGCGCGGGCGAAGCAGGTGGGCTCGGCCGAGATCGAGGCCGTGGTGGCGCGCATGGCGCGGGTGCCCATCAATTCGGTGAGTGCGGACGACCGCGAGGCTTTACAAACGCTCGAAGCGCAGCTTCGAGCGCAGATCTACGGTCAGGATCAGGCCTGCGAAACGGTCGCCGGCGCCATCAAGCTGGCCCGCTCCGGGCTGCGGGATCCGCTCAAGCCCATGGGCTGCTTCCTCTTCGCCGGGCCCACGGGCGTGGGGAAGACAGAGCTGGCCAAGCAGCTGGCGAAGGCCCTGGGCATCGCCTTCCTGCGCTTCGACATGAGCGAGTACCAGGAGAAGCACGCGGTGGCACGGCTGATCGGCGCTCCGCCCGGGTACGTGGGCTACGAGGAGGGCGGCCTGCTCACGGACGCCGTGCGGAAATCACCCCACGCCGTGGTGCTCCTGGACGAGCTGGAGAAGGCCCACCCGGACCTCTTCGGCATCCTGCTGCAGGTCATGGACCACGCCGCCCTCACGGACAGCCACGGTCGCAGCGCCGACTTCCGCCACACGGTGCTGGTGATGACCACCAACGTGGGCGCCCGCGAGCTGTCGGCCCGGCAGGTGGGATTCGCCGAGGCCGGTGGCCGGCGCTCGGCCACCGGCACCATCGAAAAGGCCTTCAGTCCCGAGTTCCGCAACCGGCTCGATGCCATCCTCCAGTTCGCACCCCTGGGCCGGCCGGAGATGGAACGCGTGGCCGACAAGCACCTGCGGGAGCTGGATACTCAGCTCGCGGAGAAGGGCGTCAGCCTCGTCTGCACGCCCGCCGCCCGGGCCTGGCTGGCGGAGAAGGGCTATGATCCGGCCTTCGGCGCCCGGCCCATGGCGCGGCTCATCGAGCGCGAGCTGCGCCGGCCCCTGGCGGAAGCCATCCTCTTCGGGCCCCTGGCCAAGGGCGGAAAGGCCACCGTGGACCTCAAGGACGGCCGGCTGTGCCTGTCTTTCGGCTGACGGAGCGCCTGCTCTTTCCGGACCCCGACCTGGCGGAGGACGGGCTGCTGGCCATCGGCGGCGACCTCAGCGTCGAGCGGCTCCTGCTGGCCTACCGCAGCGGCATCTTCCCCTGGTACGGCGAGGGCGATCCCCTCCTCTGGTGGTCGCCAACCGAGCGGGCCCTGCTGCGTCCCGGCCACCTGCACCTGTCCGCCCGCACCCGCCGGAGCCTGCGGCAGCGCCCCTTCGACATCCGCTTCGACACGGCCTTCCCGCAGGTCATCGGGCACTGCTCCCAGGCGCCTCGCCCCGGCCAGGACGGCACCTGGATCACGCCGGAGATGCAGGAAGCCTACGTCGCGTTGCACCGCGCCGGCCACGCCCACAGTGTGGAAGCCTGGCGAGACGGCGAGCTGCGGGGCGGACTCTACGGCGTGTCCCTGGGTGGTGCCTTCTTCGGCGAGAGCATGTTCAGCCTGGAGCCCGAGGCCAGCCGCGCGGCCCTCCTGGCCCTGGACCTGCGGCTCGCGGAGTGGGGCTACACGATGCTCGACGGCCAGCTGCCTCATGAGGGGCTGGTGGGATACGGATTCCAGTGCCTCCCTCGAGCCCTCTTCCTGGCGGAGCTGGCGGAGGCTCTCCGCAGGGAAGGGCGGACGGGGTCCTGGAAACACATGTAACGACGTGGATTCGCATCAAGATTTCAGGGCGGGCACCAGACCGGGGCCTATGGTGGTGATGGGAGCGTGTCGGCTCCCAGGATGCTGCGTGAACAAGCGAACCCCCCGTTCCTGGCTCAATACCCTCTTCCTCTTGGGGACGCTGGCCTTGGCCCTGATCTGCGTGCCCTGGAAGCTGGCGGTGCAGGGCCTCCGCTGGAGCGAGGTCATGGTGCTGTTGGTCATGTACACGGCGACCGGTCTCGCCATCACCATCGGTTACCACCGCCTCTTCAGCCATCGCGCCTTCCAGGCCGCCTGGCCGGTGCGGCTCGCGGTGCTGCTCCTGGGGGCCGCGGCCTTCCAGAATTCCGCGGTCGCCTGGTGCAGCGATCATCGCCATCACCACCGGTTCGTGGATGACCCCGTGCGTGATCCCTACCCGGTCAAACGCGGCTTCTGGTACGCCCATTGGCTTTGGGTGATGGAGGGCGGGGAGCGTCCCTTCGATGGTGTCGCGGATCTGCTGCGGGATCCCCTGCTCCGGTGGCAGCGCCGCTACCACTTCTGGATTGGCGGTGTGGTCGCGGCCCTGCCGGTGTTGGTGGTGGGTTGGGCGACCGGCAACCTCGTCGGCCAGCTCGTCATGGGCCTGCTGCTTCGCATCGTGCTGACGCACCACAGCACCTTCCTCATCAATTCCGCCGCCCACTGGTTCGGCCGTCAACCCTACACGGATGCCAACAGCGCCCGCGACAACGCCCTGCTGGCGCCCTTCACCTTCGGCGAGGGCTACCACAACTTCCACCACATGTGGCAGTGGGACTACCGCAACGGCCCCCGCTGGTACCAGTGGGATCCGGCCAAGTGGCTCATCGCCGCGGGCGCCTGGGTGGGCCTGACCCGGGGGCTGCGCCGGGTGCCGGCTACGGAGGTTCAGCGCGCCCGCGTGGCCATGGAAGCGAAGCGCCTGACCGCACGCCTGGCCCAGGCTCTCCCTCTGGATGCCCTCCAGGCCAAGACCGCCCTGGAGGCGGCCCATGCGCGCCTGGACGCAGCCCTCACGGCTTTCCAGGCCTGCCTTGATGCGTGGCGCTTGAAGAAAGCCGGATGGCAACAGAAGGGCCAGGCCAAGGCCGAAGCCTGGCGCGGGGTCCGGGCGGAATGGAAGGGCCAGCGCGCCCGTTACCGCCGTGATCTCCACGAGGCCTGGATCACCTGGAGGCGGGCGCGGTTGGTGGCGCGTCGGCTGGCCGCGGCCTGAGATCCACCCCAGACCCGGGTTCCGGGTTGATGGAAGCGGAGTGCTTCGATCAGCCTCCTGCCGGAGTCCCTGAGCGGCGCCGCAGGAGCTTGAAGGCCTCGAACCAGAGGATGCTGGCGAAGCCCGCCGCGCAGGCCAGCAGCAGATCCAGGCCCTGCACCGGGGCGAAGTGGAAGAGGCGCTGGGCCACAGGCCAGGTCAGCACCAGGGCTAGGCAGGTCACCGCGCCGCCCAGCACCCACCAGAGCGCGGGGTTGGGGTTCTTCAGGCTGCCGAGGATGCTCTGGGTCCAGGAGCGATTGGCCAGGATGATGGCGAGGAAGGACGTCACCAGGGCCGCGAAGGTCAGGGCGCGGGCGGCATCGTGACCATGACCGGGCCGGGCCAGGAGGTAGACCACCAGGCAGGCGGCCAGGGCGGTGATCCCCTGGAGCAGAGCCAGGCCGGTGGCCTTCAGGCTGAACAGCGGTTCCTGGGGATTCCTGGGCGGTCGTCGCATGACATCCGTTTCAGCCTCCTCTGCCTCGAAGATCAGCGAGCAGGAGGGATCGATGACCAGCTCCAGGAAGACGATGTGGACCGGCAGCAGCAGCAGGGGCCAGCCTGGGAAGAACACCGGCAGCAGGGACAGCCCGGCGATGGGAATGTGCACGGCGAGGATGAAGGCCACGGCCTTGCGGATGTTGTCGAAGATGCGCCGCCCCAGCTTGACGGCGGCCACGATGGAGGAGAAATCGTCATCCAGCAGCACCAGGGCGGCGGCTTCCCGGGCCACGTCCGTACCGCGGCCGCCCATGGCGATGCCGATGTGGGCGGCCTTGAGGGCCGGGGCGTCGTTCACGCCGTCGCCCGTCATGGCCACCACTTCACGGTTGGCCTTGAGGGCGGTGACGAGGCGCAGCTTCTGCTCGGGCACCACCCGGGCGAAGACATTCACCGCCCGGATCCGCTCCGCGAGGTCCGCATCGCTCAGCTGGTTCAGCTCAGGCCCGGTGAGCACCTGTTCGGGGTGGGCGATCCCCGCCTGTCTAGCGATGCTTTCGGCGGTCAGAGGGTAATCGCCGGTGATCATCACCACCCGGATGCCCGCCGTATGACACTCCGCCACCGCGGCCGGGACGGCGGGGCGCACCGGGTCCTCCAGCCCCAGCAGGCCCAGGAAGACCAGGTCCAGGTCGTGGTGCTCCTCGGGCAGGTCGGTCGCGCGGTAGTGGCCCCGGGCGACCCCGAGGACCCGCAGGCCCTGGGCCGCCAGCTCCGCCACGCGCGCGTCCACCTGGGCTCGGCGATCCGGGGGCAGGTGGCAGAGGTCCACGACGGCTTCGGGGGCCCCCTTGGTGGCGACGACGATCTGGTCATCGCCACAATCCCACGCATGGGTGACCGCCAGGAGGTCTGGCGCGAGCGGATATTCCTTGGCCAGCGACCAGTCCGGGTGCAGGTGCTCCGTTTCCATCAACCACCGTTCCCCGGCGCTGTGAAGGGCCCGCTCCATGGGATCGAAGGGATCCCGCTTGCTGGCCAGGATGGCGTATTCCATGAGCTCGTGGACCGGCTCGGGCAGCTCGGATCCGAGCAGGGCCAGATCCTGGGAATGGCCCTCCACCTCCAGCCGCTTGAGGGTCATCTGGTTGAGGGTCAAGGTCCCGGTCTTGTCCACGCACAGGACCGTGGCCGCGCCCAGGGTCTCGATGGCGGGCATGCGCCGGGTGAGCACCCGGCTGCGGGAGATGCGCCAGGCGCCCAGCGCCATGAAGACCGTGAGCACCACCGGGAATTCCTCGGGGAGCGTGGCCATGGCGAGGGCGATGCCCGCCAGCAGCCCTTCCTTCCACACCTGGGCCCCACCGCCGCGGGTCAGGGGGTAGAGGACCACGACCACGGTGCAGGCGACCAGGCTGACCAGGGCGAAGGTGCGCACCAGCCGCCCCGTCTCACGCTGGAGGAAGGTGGATTCGGGCTCCACCTGCTGCAGGGCCTTGCCGATCTTGCCGAGCTCCGTGTGAAGGCCGGTGCCCAGGACCTCAGCCACGCCTTGGCCTGCGGTCACCAGGGTGCCGGAGAAGACGGAGGGGAGGTCATCCCCGCCTGGAGCAGCCATGGACTCCGCCTGGGTCGACGCGGCCTTGCGCACGGGCACGGATTCCCCGGTGAGGAGCGACTCGTCCACGGACAGGTTGATGCCCGCCCGCAGAAGCGCGTCCGCCGGCACCCGGTCGCCCTCGACCAGGATCAGCAAGTCGCCGGGCACCACCTCGCGCCCCGGGATGCGGCGCTGCTGGCCGCCGCGGATCACCAGCGCCCGGGGGCTGGAGAGGTCCCGCAGGGCCTCCAGGGCGTGCTCCGTCCGCCGCTCCTGGATGATGGTGATGGCCATGACCACGACGACGAAGCCCAGGAGCATCAGGGCGTCCTGCGGTTCCCCCATCAGCAGGTAGAGCGTCCCGGCCGCGACGAGCATGAGGAACATGGGCTCCCGGACCACCTCCCAGGCGATGGCCAGGAGGCCCCGCCGATCGCGGGCGGGCAGCTCATTGGGACCTTCGCTCTCCAGGCGACGCTGCGCCTCCTCTTCGGAGAGGCCCGCGAAGCCGCCCAGATCGAGGCTGGAAGGTCGATGCGTTCGAGGTGCGGCAGTCGGGATCACGGGCAGGTCCGCAGGGCCGGCGAAGGGCCACCAGGCCGATTCCCCTTACCTTAGTCCTGCGCAGGCGCCGAATCCGAAGGGAATTCGAGATCAGCGCATGCCGCGGCGCAGAAACACAGAATCCTGAGAAACACTCTCAGCAGACGCAGGCGCAGCCGGGCAGGCGCGCCGTCATTCGATGGGCAGTCGCCCTTGGCCCAGCCGGATGATGGCGGGGACGTGGAGGTCGTCGTTGCCGCCGGGCAGCTCGCCGCTGGGCGTGGGGGCCTGGGGCAGCAGGCGGGTGGGCGTGGGGCCCTGCTGCTCGCCGGCGGGTACTTCGCCGTAGACGCGGCCGCTGACACCGTTCACGGGGACGAGGATGGCCTGGCCGTCGATGGGCTGGACCGCGAGGGTCGGGCCAGGCGCGGTCGTGGTCGCCAGGGCGCCGCCCAGGTGCAGGCTCTGGCGCCGATCCTGCTCGAGCTTCTCCTCCTGGTCGAAACCGCTGGCCAGCACGGTGACGAGCACGCGATCCTCCATGCCTTCGCCTTCCACGGTGCAGGCCTTGATGTCGGGCCGCCCGTTGTAGTGATCCTGCAGATAGTTCATGGCGGTCTCGATGGCCGAGGCCTCCATGACCTCCCAGTCGGCGGTGATGGACACCATGACATTGGCCGCCGCGCCGTTCTGGGCGCGTTCCAGCAGGGGGCAGGCCAGGGCCTTCTTGAGGGCGTCCATGACGGCCTCTTCGCCGCGGCCCGCGCCGGTGCCGATGAGGGCTTCGCCGCCATTGCGGAGCACAGCCTCCACGTCCGCGAAATCACCGTTGATGATGCCGGGCTTGAGGATGAGGTCGGCGATGCCGCGCACGCCCTGGATGAGCACGCCGTCCGCCACGCGGAAGGCCTCTTTCATGGTGACGCGGGCATCGCAGACGGTCTTCAGGCGCTCGTTGCTGACCACGATGACGGTGTCGGCGGTGTCCCGCAGGTTGGCCAGGCCGGCGAGGGCGAGGTCGCCCTTCTTGCGGCCCTCCCAGGCGAAGGGTGTGAGTACCACGGCCACGGTGAGGGCACCCAGCTCGCGGGCGTAGCTGGCCAGCACCGGCGCGGCGCCGGTGCCCGTGCCGCCGCCCATGCCGCCGGTGATGAAGATCATGTCGGCGCCCTGAAGGGCCGCCAGCACTTCCTCGCGGCTCTCCTCGGCCGCCACGGCGCCACGCTCGGCGCTGCCGCCCGCACCGAGGCCGCGGCTGCTCTGGGGGCCCAGGGGCAGCTTCAGGTGGGCCTTGCTTTGGGAGAGGCTCTGCTGGTCCGTGTTCATGGCGATGAACTGCACGCCGGTCACGCCGCTCTCGATCATGCGGTTGATGGCATTGCAGCCCGCGCCGCCCACGCCGAGCACCTTGATGTTGGCGCCGGGCAGGCTGTGGGGGCAGGGAAGGAAGGGGGTCTCGGACATCGGGGCTCCCGGGAGCATTGGAGGGAAGGAGGAAAGGCTTTCACCACGGAGACACGGAATTCACGGAGGGGACCACGGAGGAAGACCTGTGGTGGCAAATCACCAACTCTGGATTCTCAGTGTTTTTCTCTGTGTCCTCCGTGTCTCCGTGGTGGATCTTTAAAAGAGCTTCTTGAAACGGCCGAGGAATCCATCGCCCCGGTCCTGCTTGCCGCGGGTTTCGGTCATGTCCCGGGCGAGGGACTTCACCGCGCCCAGGGCATTCACGAAGTAGGGATTGCCGGTGGCCTGGGGCAGGCCGGAGACGCCCAGGATGCGGCCCAGCACCACCCGGGGACGGCCCAGGATGGTCTGGGCCAGGATGGGAAGGTGGGTGAGCAGCGCGCCGCCGCCGACCAGATGCACGCCACCGTGGATTTCATGCATGAGGCCCGTGCGGCCCATTTCGGCGAGCACGAGGTTGAGCAGCTCCGCGGCTCGGGCCTGGAGCACTTCGGCGATCTCCCGGCGGGAGACCAGCCGGCCTTCCTCCTCGAGCTCGACCGATTCCTCGACGGGCACGTGGCTGTGCAGCACGGTGCCGAAGCGGATCTTGATGCGCTCGGAGGCGGTGATGCCACCCAGGTGCTTGGTGATCTCCAGGTCACGGGTGAAGTGCATGCCGCCGATGGGGATCACGGCCGAGTGGAACAGGGTGCCGTGCAGGAAGATGCCCAGGTGCGTGAGATGCTCGCCGATGTCCACCACCACGGCGCCATTTTCGCGGTCCTCGCGGCTCAGCACCGCCTCGGCGCTGGCCAGGGGCGAGTACATCAGCTCGGCGCCATGCAGGCCCGCGTTCTTGAGGGCCAGGTTGATGTTCATGATGACTGGGCTGGGCGCCACGATGATGCGGACCTCGGCTTCCAGTGACTCGCCGAACATGCCCACGGGGTTGCGGATGTCGCGCTGGCCCTTGATGTGGAACATCTGCGGGATGCGGTGGAGGACGAGCTCCTCCTTGGCCAGCTTGCAGCCGTTGGTGGCCTGCTCCAGCACCCGGTCGCGGTCCGCGGCGGTGATGATCTTGTCGCTGCTGCTGATGGTGATGGAGTCGCGGAGGTTCTCGCCCTTGAACTGGATGCCGTCCACGGCCACGCGGATGCCATCCACCTTGGTCTGCCCGGCCGTGTTCATGGCCTCTTCCACCGCCCGCACGATGGCGCGGGTGCAGAGGTCCATGTCCGTGATCTGGCCCTGGGTGAACCCGCCCTGGGGCGAAGCCTGACCCGTGCCCGTCACATTCAGCGTCCCGTCTTCTTCCTGGACGGCCACCACCGCCACTACTTTGCTTGCACCGAGGTCGAGGCCTAGGAGAACGGCACGCTGAGGCATGAAGATCCTTTTCCTTGCTCTAGGTGTACACCACTTCCGCGCCAGGTTCGAGTCTTTGCGCAGGGAAAAAACGCCGCTTTCTTCCCGTGCAGGTCAGCGTGGTGTCTTGGCGGGGGCCGGGGCATCCTCGGGTTCCCCCACGGCGACCTCCTCGTCCCAGCGCAGGTCGATGTACCGAAGCCGGGCCAGATCCGGCCGCTGGGAGAGACGATCCACGAACAAGCCCTGAAAATTGGGTACGTTTTTCGTCACATCCTGGCGGGACAGGTAGATCGGGGCCGGGAGACCTTCGATGTAGGCCACGGGCCCCTTCGCGCTCCAGCGGAACTCGGTCACCCGGTCGTAAAAGCCGGCCTGCTTTTCCCTCAAAGTCCGTGCAGCGCTCACGAGACGGGCCAGGCCTTGGTCCGTCTGGCTGGCAGGATCCACCACCACGGGAATGGGGCTTAGGTTGGCCTGATTGACCCGATCCAGCAGGATGCCGTCGTCCGAGACCAGGAACACGCCGTTGCTCCGCACCAGCCAGAGGACCGGCCGGCGCTCCTCCACCACCAGGCTGAGGCGATCCGGAGGATCCTTGCGGATCTGGAGGTTGCGCACCCAGCGCTTGGCTTCGATCTGGGACCGCAGTTCCTCGGCGTCCACCCAGAAGAGCGGTTTCCCCAGCACCAGCTTCTCCGCCAGGGCCTGGATCTCCGCTTGGCGCTCGCCCCGGCAGCCACTTACGCTGACCTGCTCGATGGTGAGCTTCTGGAGCCCGAGGTACCGCGTGCCCAGCTCCATCAGCGCCCAGGCGCCGCCGCCCAGCACCGCCACGGTGATCCCCGCCCGGACCCAGGGGAACCAGGGGCGCTTCGGGCGGGTGCGGGGAAGCATGGACATGGGGAAAAGCTATCAGCTATCGGCTCTCAGCTGTCAGTCTCAGGCCGAGATCCGAGATCCCTCCCGCCAGATCTCCACCTCGGGCTCCAGGGCCACGCCCCAGCGTTCCAGCACCACGGCCTGCACCTGGTCCATCAGCTCAGCGAACTCGGCGGCGGTGGCGTGGCCGTGGTTCACCAGGAAGTTGGCGTGCTCGGGGCTCACCTCGGCGTCGCCTACGCGCAGGCCCTTGAGGCCCGCCTGGTCGATGAGGCGGCCGGCGCTCTGGCCCGGCGGGTTCTTGAAGATGCAGCCGGCGTTGCGTTTCGACAGGGGCTGGCTGGTGCCGCGCTTAGCCCGGTAATCGGCTACCTGGGCGCGGATGGCGACGGGATCGCCCTCCGCCAGCTGGGCCGTGGCCGACAGCACCACCCGGCCGCCGGTGAGGAAACTCCAACGGTAGCGAAATTCGCCGGGCTCTGGTGCCTTCTCCACCAGCTCGCCCTCGGGCGTGAGGAAGCGGTAGCGCATGAGCACATCCACCCACTCGCGGCCGTAGGCCCCGGCGTTCATGCGGATGGCACCGCCCAACGAGCCTGGAATGCCGCTGGCGAACTCCAGGCCCGACAGGCCGGTCGCGGCGGCGGCTTCGGCCAGGGCGATGTGGCCATGGCTGGCCGGCGCCGTGACCTGCGTGCCCTGGCGCTGGATCACTTTCGGCAGGGCGAGCCGCAGCACCGGCGTGTCGATGTCGCCCAGCACCACCAGGTTCGAGCCACCCCCCAGCACTCGCCAGGGCAGGCCCTCCCGAGCGCAGGCCCGCACGAAGGCCTGGGCCTCGCCTTCCGTCGTGGGCTCGAAGAGCCAGTGGCAGAGCCCACCCACGCCCAGCGTGGTGAGGCGCGCGAAGGGCACATCCCGGCGGTGCGGGACCTTTAACAGATCATCAGGCAGGGGGCGCGTCATCGATTCCAGTATGGACGACTGGCTTCAGGCGCCGGCGCTTGGAACGGGCCGGAGGGAAGCCAGCACCATCTCCAGCAGCCCGTCGATCATGGCGCGGAGTTCGTCCGCGTCCTTGGCAGACTCTTTGAAGCCGTGGACGGCGCGGGTGAGGACCCAGGCGATCTGCCCGGGGGGAAGCGCTTTCGCAGGAGCCTTCGCACCCAGGGGGCCGAGGATGCCCACCAACTCGGCCTCGAAGGCCACGATGGCCTGGTCGATGGCCTCCTTGGCGAAGGTGAGACCGCCGTGGAGGGGTTCGCGCAGTTCCGGCGAGGCCTTGAAGAACCCGAAGGGGCGCACGGCCCAGAGGTCGAAGGCGAAGCGGAGCTTCTCCAGGGGAGTGGGGCGGGAGTCCAGGCCCTGCCGGATCTCCTCCAGCGTGCGGGCCGTGAAGGCCCTGAGGACGGCCTCGAACACCTCCTCCTTGTTGCAGAAGACCAGATAGAGGGCCGGACGGGACATGCCCGCGGCGGCGGCGAGGTCGCCCATGGTGGTCCGCCGGTAGCCGAAGCGGAGGAACACGGATTCGGCGGCCTCCAGAACCCGGGCCTTCTTCTCGTTTCCCATGAAAAGAATGTTGACAAAATTTGTCCGATTGTCAATATTGGCCTTCTGACATTATTAGTCACAATGTCAAATCAATCATGAGGAACGACATGACTCAAGAAGGTTGGACCTGGGCCCAGGTCCCCGATCAGACCGGCCGGGTCGCAGTGGTCACCGGGGCCACTTCCGGCACCGGCTTTGAGGCGGCCCGCATCCTGGCGGCCGCCGGATCGGGCACCCGTTCCCTGGCCGCCCACCCCGGCTGGGCGCGGACGGAGTTGCAGCGCCATGCGGAGCAGGCCTGGTGGGCCCCGTGGCTCAGGCGTTCGGGCCTTCTCAAGGGATTCGAGGCGGGCTTCAGCCAGGATGCCTTCGGCGGCGCCCAGCCCCTGCTGCGGGCGGCCACGGACCCCGCGGCGCAGGGCGGCGAGTACTTCGGCCCCTCGGGCTTCCAGGAACTGAAGGGGCCTCCTGTGCGAGTGCGGTCCACGGCCCGGTCCCGGGATGAGGGCCTCCAGCGCTGGATGTGGCGGCACTCCGAGCAGCGCACGGGGGTGGCCTATCCGATCTAGCCACCGCCTACGAAAGGCCGTGGCCCTGCTCTTCGCCACCGTGGTGGCGGGAGGCTTTTGGGCCGCCGGCTCCTCCCCCGACCTTCTCAGGAGTCCCCACATGAACCGATCCCCGCAGTGGCGCGATGGGCGCTTCCACAACCCCCAACCGATCTGGAACGACACCTGGGGGGCGCTCGGCAGCCTCCTGAGCCGGGATGGGAACTCGACCCCCAAGGCCCCCCTTCCGGTGGTGCATCCCACCCGCGGCGACTTGGAGGCAGCTTCCGCCACGGGCCTGCGGGCCACCTGGCTGGGCCACTCCACGGTGTACCTGGAGGTGGACGGCACCCGCATCCTCACGGACCCCGTGTGGGGGCCCAGGGCCTCGCCCCTGGGCTGGGCCGGGCCACGCCGCTTCTATGCGCCCCTCATCGCCCTGGAGGAGGTGCCCGTGCCCCAGGTGGTGGCCATCTCCCACGACCACTACGACCACCTGGACGAGGGCACCCTCCGCCGCATGAAGGACTGGGACACGCGCTTCGTGGTGCCCCTGGGCGTGGGCGCGCGGCTGGCGCGCTGGGGCGTGCCCGAGGCCCGCATCACCGAGCTGGATTGGTGGAAGTCGGTGCGCGTGGGCGGGCTGGAGGTGGTGCTCGTGCCGGCCCGCCACGCCTCGGGGCGCGGCCTGCGGGACAAGGACCGGACGCTGTGGGGCGGGTTCGCGTTCCTGGGGCCCCGGCACCGCGTCTACTTCTCCGGCGACACGGGCATGTTCCCGGGCCTGGCCGACATCGGCGAGCGCCTGGGCCCCTTCGACCTCACGATGATCGAGGCGGGCGCCTACAACCCGGCCTGGCCCGACTGGCACCTGGGCCCCGAGCAGGCCGTGGCGGCCCTCGGCATGGTGCGCGGCCGCGTGCTGCTGCCCATCCACTGGGGCCTCTTCGATCTGGCCGCCCATGGTTGGACCGAGCCCGTGGAGCGGGTGCTGGCGGCGGCCGGTCAAGTCGGCGCCACCGTGGCGGTGCCCCGGCCCGGCGAGGGCTTCGAGACTGAGGCACCACCCCACCAGCGCTGGTGGCCCGACTTGCCTTGGAAGGCAGGAGCCGAGGTCCCCATTCGAGCCACGCTGGACGGACGGCCCGCTGTCGAAAAGGCCTAACAAAACCCTGATGTGGCTGCTGGAAGCCAGGCGGGATGTCTGCGAGGAAGGGCCTGCAGCGAGTTGCGGTGCATCGTCCAGGGGCCGGGATGCCGCAAGGCGCTCACGGCCGGTCCTCGAGGCCACCGATCCTATCGCCCTGGGGGCGCCTCCAGTGCCAGCAGCCGCGCCTTGCGCTCCGGCGATCCGAAGGCGCTCCAGCCGCCGGGGCCATCCGCGGCCACCACCCGGTGGCAGGGCACGAGAATCAGCACGGGGTTCGCCTTCACGGCCTGGCCCACGGCCCGGGCCGCGCCGGGCCGGCCCGCCAGCAGGGCCACGTCGCCGTAGGTGAGCGTCTGGCCGGGCGCTGTGGCGCGGAGCACCTCGGCCACGCGGTGCTGGAAGGGGGTGAGGCCGGAAAGATCCACCGGGATGCCCTGGAGGTCCTGTGGCTGGCCCGCCAGGTGGCTCATGAGCCTTCGCACGGCCTCCAGCACCCAGCCCGGTGCCTGCCTGGCCTCGGCATCTCCATGCCCTTCCGCGAACCGGAGGCTGCAGATCCCGGCCTCCGTCCAGGCCAGGCGCAGCCGGCCCAGGCCGGTGGCAATAGAGAGTGAGGACATCGGGGCAGACACGGGGTCCGTGCTATCACATCTGGTCCCGGAATGAAACGACCTCCACGGCAGCCTGGCCTCCGCCATGCCCCGTGCTCTCCTCCATGTGGCCCCTTCGGCACGGGCACAGCCGCCAGCGAGAGATCCGTTGCCGCTATCCTGGGGGCAACCCCCGGAGGCACCGATGCGACAGGCTCACTGGCTGGCGACGACCGCTCTGATCCTGGCCCTGACCCCGTCCGGGCTCCAGGCCGATGCCCGCACCCAGTGGAACCTGGGGGAATTCTCCTATGTGAAGCTCGTGCCCGCCGAAACCGGAGCCCCACCCAATGCGCAGCCGGTGAACCTGACTCCCGGCGGCCTCGCCGCCCTGTTGGGCTCTGTGCGGGCCACCCTGGACGGCAAGGGGGTCCCCCTCTTCTACAAGGATGAGGTGGCCGCCCTGACGCCGGCCCTGAGCGAAGCCCTGGCCCAGGCGGGACCGGACCAGGACGTGGTGCTGGTGAGCACCAGCCGCCGGGGCCACTACCTCATGCGCGCCGAAGGGCTCACGGCCCGGATCTTCGTGCGGGGCGGCGCCCTGAACCTCCTGGTGCACGACGCCCGGTTGGCCTTCATGGACGCCTGGCTGGAATTGAGTACCCTGCCCACCTTTGTGTTCGGCTCCCGCACTCAGCCGGGGGACGCCGACCTCCAGGCGCCAGGCGCCCAGCGGGTCCGGCCCGACTGGCTGGTCCTGCCCCTGGCGCCCGCTGCGGCGGCGCCGCCTCCCGCCCCCGCGCCGACTCCCGCCGCACCCGCGCCGACCCCCGCGCCAGCCCCGAGCGCTGCGCCCGCACCGGCCCCGAAGCCCGCTCCCAGTCCCCAGGAAGAGGTCGCCTACCAGACCACGGCGGAGCGCCTGCGCACGCTGAAACGCCTCCGGGATGACCACCTCATCACCGAGGCCGAGTACCAGGCCCGCCGGGAGGCCATCCTCAAGTCCCTCTAGCCGGGGCTCCTGTTCCAGGTCGTTCCCGCTAGTCTGAGGTCATGCGCTGGCTCGCCATCGACCACGGCACGAAGAAGATCGGCCTCGCCTTCTCGGATGAGCTGGAGATCCTGGCCTCGCCCTTCGAGGTGTGGCCCCAGGAACATGAACGCACGCTCGACCGCCTGGTGCGGCTCTGCAAGGAGGAGGGCGTGCAGGCCCTGGCGGTGGGCCTGCCCCGCCACAAGGATGGTGCGGAGAGCGCCACGGCGCCGGCGGCGCGGACCTTCGGCGAGGCGCTGGCGGTTCGCACGGGCCTGCCCCTGCGCTTCGTGAACGAGCACCTCAGCAGCGCCGAGGCTGAGCGGCTCCTGCGGGAGCGGGGCGTGAAGCCTGAGAAGCGCAAGCTCCTGCTGGACGCCGCCGCGGCGGCGGTCATCCTGGGTGAGCTGCTGGAGGACCGGCGGGCCAAGGGGATTCCCGCCAGCTCCCCGGACTGAATCCCCACCACGGGAGGGAACCATGCGCATCGCATTCCTGGGTCTGGGACGGATGGGTGATCCCATGGCGCGCCGGCTGGCGGGCGCCTTCGAGCTGGCGGTCTTCAACCGGGACATGGCCCGGGCCAAGCCCTTCGAGGCTCTCGGGACCCGGGTCGCCGGATCGGTCCGGGAGGCCGTGGCGGGGGTGGAGGTGGCCATCACCATGCTCTCGGACGACGCCGCGGAGGAGGCCATCACCTTCGGCCCCGGCGGTCTGCTGGAGGTGCTGGCCCCGGATGCCATCCACCTCTCCATGAGCACCATCGGCATCGCCACCTCCGCCCGTCTGGGCGAGGCCCATGCCGAAGCCGGGCAGGGCTTCGTGGCGGCGCCGGTCTTCGGCCGCCCCCCCGCGGCGGCCTCGGGCCAGCTCTGGATCCTGGCCGCGGGCCCCGAGGACCAGGTGGCCAAGTGCCAGCCGCTGTTCCAGGTCCTGAGCCAGGGCGTCTTTCCGCTGGGCGGCCGGGCCTCCACGGCCCACGCCATGAAGCTGGCGGGCAACAGCCTCCTCGTCACCGCCGTGGAGGCCCTCAGCGAGGCCTTCGCCTACGGCGAGAAGGCGGGCGTGGCGCCGGAGACCACCCTGAAGATCTTCAACACGGCCCTGATGAAGTCCCCCCTGGCCGATGCCTACGGGGGCGCCGTGGTGCGGGGCGACTTCGAGCCCGCGGGCTTCGCCCTGCGGCTGGCCCTCAAAGATGTGAGCCTGGCCCTTCGTGCCGCCGAGGCCTACCAGGCGCCCCTGCCCATCGCCAGCTTCTTGCGGGACCGCCTCCTGTCCGCCGTGGCCAAGGGCTACGGGGACCAGGACCTGGCCGCACTCTCCCGCATCAGCCGCGAGGACGCGGGGCTCTAAAAGATCACCGCCATGGGCGCCAAGAAAAGCAGAAACCGGTGATCGGGGAGTTTCAGGCGGGAAAGAAGGAACACAGAAGACGCGGAAGCGCCCGTTGGGCGCACACAGAGGACACGGAAGGGGCTCGACCCACCGCGGCCTGGGGCCGGAGGCCCGGATGTCCTGGTGCCTCGACACCGGTAACTGGCTGTGTGCCCTTCTGCTTCATCCTTCGTGCACTTCGTGGAGGCTATTCTTGGCGCCCTTGGCGTCTTGGCGGCAAGACTTCCGCATTTCGCCGGGAACCAGCCTCTCACCCCAGCCGTACCGTCCGCATGCAGCGCTCGGCGAGGCCGGGATTGTGGGTGACGAGCAGGGTGGTGGGCCGCAGCTCGGCGTGGAGGCTCATGAGGAACCCGAATACTTCCTCCGCCGTGGCGGGGTCGAGATTCCCGGTGGGCTCGTCCAGCAGCCAAAGGGCGGGCTTGCGCACCAGGGCGCGGGCCAGCCCGGCGCGGGCCGCCTGGCCGCCGGAGAGCTGGCCGGGCAGCCGTTCGCCGAGATCGCCCAGGCCCACGGTGGCCAGCAGCTGTCCGATCCAGGCCTCGGCTTCGGCGGTGCCGTCGCCGTCGATGAGCAGGGGCATGCGCAGGTTCTCCCGCACGGTGAACTCGGGCAGCAGGTGGGGCTGCTGGAAGGCCAGGCCCACGCGGCGGCGGCGATAGAGGGCGCGGGCCTCGGCGCCCTCGGGCACGGGGCCGCCCCCCACGGCGATGCGGCCGCCCTCCCAGTGGTCCAGTCCCGCCACGCAGTTCAGCAGGGTCGTCTTGCCCACGCCAGAGACACCCACGATGGCGCAGAGGTTCCCGGCCTCCACATCAAGGGAGAAGCCGTCGAAGACCGGATGGGCGTTGCCGGGATAGGTCTTGTGCAGGCCGGTGATGGAAAGGGGTTGTCCGATCATGGCGCCTCGCACTCAGGGCTAGAGATCCACCACGGAGACACAGAGCCCACGGAGGCGTCACTGAGGCCTCCGTGCTTCCTCCGTGCATGGGCTGGCCGAAGGCCCATTCCGGCAAAGCCGGAATGGACTGAATGCACCGGGCCCGGATCCTTGAAAGGGGATCCGGGCCCGGTGCATTCAGTCAGCCCATACTCCGTGTCTCCGTGGTGGATCTTCAAGAATTGAACGCAATGTCGCATGAGCCTCATTCGGCCCTCAGTGCGTCGACGGGGTCCAGGGCGGCGGCCTTCTTGGCGGGGTAGCGCGCCGCCAGCCAGGAGACCAGCAGGGGGAAGACGGCCACCAGGACGATGTCCAGCAGCTTGAGTCGGAAGGGCATGTAGGTGATGAAGTCGTAGACCGCGGCGGGGAGCTTCAGGAGCTTGAAGTGGTCGAGGATCAGGCAGAGCGGCACGCTGGTACCCAGGCCCCAGGCCGTGCCCACGATGCCGATGCGCAGGCCCTGCAGCTCGAAGAGCCGCTGGATCTGCTTCGGCGTGGCGCCCAGGGCCAGCAGCACGCCCAGGTCCCGCCGTTTCTCCGTCACCAGCAGCACCAGGGACGCCACGATGTTGAAGGCGGCCACCAGCACGATGAGGCCGAAGACGGCGGCAAACCCCCATTTTTCCAAAGCCAGCGCCGCGAAGAGCGTCTTGTTGGACTCCCGCAGATCCGTGGCCATGTAGCCGGGCCCCAGCACCTCCAGCACCCGGGGTTTCACTTTCTCGATGAGGTCGATGCTCTGAGCGCGCACCTCGATCATTTCCGCCCGGCCGTCGGACCGGGCGATCCGCATGGCGTCCGCCAGGTGGATGAAGGCCCAGGACTTGTCATATTCGGCACTGTGGCTGTAGAAGGTGCCGGCTACGCGGAAGGCCGCGATCTTGGGTTGCTGTGCCGCCCGAGCCCAACTCCAGCGAAAGAAGAGTCAGGGCCACGGTGTCGCCCACCTTGAGGCTGAGGCGCTGGGCCAGTTCCTTGCCCAGGATGATCTCTCCCTCTTTCAACTGCTCCACGGGGCTGGGCTTCATGGAATCAAAGATGCTCGAGGTGCCATGGGCCGTGGCGGGATCCACGGCCTTGATCACCACGGGCTCCGGCGGCATATCGCTGTCGGTGCGCCGCAGCAGGCCCTTCTCGATCCGGATGGGCGAGACGGCCTGGACGCCGGAGACGCCCCGGATGGTCTTCAGGGCGCCCTCGGTGTCGGGGATGTCACCCGCCAGGTGGTACACCGTGAAGTGGGCCGTGGCGCTGTAGAGGGTGGCCTGGATCTCATCGCGGATGCCATTCATCACGGCCAAGGTCACCACCATGGCGAAGACACCCAGGGCCGTCCCGAAGCGGGTGAGGATGACCATGATCCGGACGAAAGCCCCCTTGCGATGGGTCTTCAGGTAGCGGTCGGCGATGGTGCGTTCGAACAAGGGCATGGCTCCAGGGTAGCCGCCGGCCGGGGGCCGGACATGGTTTCCGGGCACCAGGGCTTGATTATTGCCCTCGGACACGGCAGCTTTGCCTCATGGCCGAAACCCCTCCCCGCTGTCTGCTCATCGCCCGCCAGGGCCCCGAGGACCGGGAGGACCGCATCCAGGATCACCTCCTGGAACTGGCCGAACTCGCCCGGAGCTGCGGGTTCGAGGTCGAGACCCGGCGAATCTTGAAGCGGTCCCAGATCGCCACCCGGACCTTCTACGGCTCCGGCCAGCTACAGGCCCTGGCGGAAGAGGCGGCGCGGGAGGGTGTGGGCCACCTCATCTGCGACGACGAGCTGAGTGGCAGCCAGGTGAATGCCATCGTGAAGCTCACCAACCTCATCTGCCTGGACCGCACGGGCCTCATCCTCAGCATCTTCGAGCAGCGGGCCCAGTCCCGGGAGGCCAAGGCCCAGGTGGAGCTGGCCCGGCTCGAATATGAACTGCCCCGCCTCAAGGGGGCCTGGACCCACCTGGAGCGCCAGGGCGGCGGCGTGGGCCTACGCGGCGGTCCCGGTGAGACCCAGATCGAGGTGGACCGCCGCCTGATCCGCACCCGCATCAGCCAGCTCAAGCGGGAGCTCACCCACCTGGAGCAGGTGCGGGAGACCCAACGCCAGGGCCGGCCCCAGGGCCTGCCCCGGGTGGTCCTGGTGGGCTACACCAATGCCGGGAAGACCACCCTCCTGAAGGCTCTCACGGGCGAAGGCGAGCCCCGGGACCTGCTCTTCGCCACGCTCGACACCACCACCCGCAAGGCCTGGCTGGGCCAGGACTTCGACGCCGAGACCGGCGAAGGCAGCGGTGCGCCCAAGCACTGCCTGGTGGCCGACACGGTGGGCTTCATCCGGAAGCTGCCCCATCAGCTGGTGGCGGCCTTCCGCAGCACTTTGGGCGAGGTCCGCACCGCGGATGCCCTGCTGGTGGTGGCCGATGCCGCCCATCCGGATCTGGAGGAGCATCTGCGGGTGGTGGGCGCCACCCTCCGGGAGATCGGCTGCGCGCCCGAGGACGACGACGCCCAGCCCCGCCTGCTGGTGCTGAACCAGGTCGATCGCCTCCACCGGCCCCAGAAGCTGGACCTGAAAAAGCGCCATCCCGGGGCCGTCCAGGCCTGCGCCCTGCATGGCACCGGCATCCCGGAGATCCGCGGGTGGCTGCGGGAATTGATCCCCGGGCCGCCCACTCCCCGGGAACTGGAGGCCTGGGAGCTGCCGGATCCGGCCTACTCCTGATCCTTCCGGGGCAGCATCCCCACCGTGGCCGCCAGACCCAGAGCCAACAGGATGCGCAGGAAGAAGAGGTTGCGGCTGACGCCGTGGGCCTTGTTGTAGGCCACGCGGTCGGCGTGGTCCGGCGCCAGGGTTTCGATGGGCGCGCCAATCCTGGCGCGGATCGCCCGCACCTTGGGCGTCACCACGAAGGTGCTGGCCAGGCACATGAGCATGGCCACCAGCCAGGCGGCGCTCCAGAGGCGGATGGGGCCGATGAGTTCTTCCTGCAGTTCGGCCATCCAGCGGGCACCCCAGCTGAGGCCCGCCAGCCCAAAGGCCGTCCAGGCGGCCCAGTCGAGACGGCCGATGATCAGCCCGGCGATATGGCCCGCCACATCCCGGCTGGGCAGTTCCCGGAAGAAGACCGGCGCGGAGAACGCGCCGAAGCCCAGCGCGGCGCCCGCCCAGAGCAACAGGAGGGCCGCCGAGAGGCGATCGAGGAGAAGCGTGTTTTTCGGGCTCATGGATCCCCGGACGGAGGACTGAATGCGGAGGACTGAGGACTGAGGACTGAGAACTGAGAACTGAGAACTGAGAACTGAGAACTGAGAACCCCTACCACTCGTTGTAGGGGATCTGGTTGATGGGGCTCTTGTCGGCAGAGCCACTGCGAACGCGCCACACGCCCAGCTCGGCATCAGGATTATCGGGATCTGGAGGCTCTGTTTCGAGCTGCCAGGTGTCCCGGGACTGGGTCATGGGATCCCACGGGATGTCCCGCAGGTAGCCCAGTTCCCTGAGGGGCCCCAGGCTCGAAGGGTACTTGCCGCGATCCGCCCGGGTACTGCTCCAGGGCGTGGTTGATCTGGAACAGGTTCTCCTTGAGGACAGCCTCGCGGGCCACGGTCGTCTTGTACCGGTAGCCCACCAGCCCGATCGTGGCCAGGAGGGCCAGGATGGTCATGACGACCAGGAGTTCCATCAAGGTGAACCCGCGCTGGCGGGAAGGGGAAAAGCGCATGGAACTACCTTAGCGTAGCCAGGGGCGGGTGGCGCGGGAGGATGCGGGGATTGCCCGGGCCAGCCCCGCGGGATGGACGTATGCTGGGCGTCCGGAAGGGGGCCCCATGCCCGAAACCGCCATCACCTTCGACGACGTCCTCCTGATCCCGGCCTACAACCACCACGAATCCCGGCGGATCGTGGACATCGGCATGACCGACAAGAGCGGGAAGCTCCGGCTGGAGCTGCCCGTCCTGACCGCGAACATGGACACGGTGACCGAGGAGGCCATGGCCGACTTCATCGGCGAGCGGGGCGGCATGGGCGTCCTCCACCGGTTCCTGTCCGTGGAGGAGAACCTCGCCATGTTCCGGCGTTGCCGCTTCCCCACCTTCGTCTCCGTGGGCACGGCCGAGGCCGAGATGGAGCGGGTGGAGGCCCTCCGGGATGCCGGGGCCCAGGACCCTCTGCGTGGACGTGGCCCACGGCCACGCCAAGTACGTGGGCAAGATGGTCAAGCGCATGCGCGAGATCCTGCCCAACGAATGCATCATGGCGGGGAATGTGGCCACCTACGCCGGGGCGGACTACCTGGCCAGCGTGAAGGCCGACATCGTGAAGGTGGGCATCGGCCCGGGCAGCGTCTGCACCACGCGCATCAAGACCGGCTTCGGCGTGCCCCAGCTTACGGCCATCAAGGAATGCGCCCGGGCGGACCGTTCCATCGTGGCCGACGGGGGCATCCGCACCCCGGGGGATATCGTGAAGGCTTTGGCCTTCGGCGCGGATTTCGTGATGATCGGCGGCATGCTCGCCGGCACCCGCCCCACGCCGGGCGAGCCGCTCATGGACGCCGGGGGGACGCCCACCCGCAAGGTGTACCGGGGCATGGCCAGTCAGGAGGTGGCCGACGACCACCTGGGCGGGCTCACCGGCTGGAAGACCTCCGAGGGCGTGGCCACGGAGGTCCCCTACCGGGAGGACG
>CAVPLE010000102.1:0-15521 GCA_963705865.1 uncultured Holophagaceae bacterium
CGCCTTTGGCCTCTTCGAGGAGGAGGGCCAAGGGCTTCCGCGCGAAGATCTGGGATTCGGGACGTGGATCGTTCGACATGAACAAAACTCCATACGATCCGGGTTCGGGGACCCGGAAGGGGATTCCAGGGAATGATGCGCCAGGGGCTTCCGGCGATGCTACCACCAGGGGCCGGGGCTATGATGGCCGATGCTTCCGGCTGGTTCCCTTCCCCGCCTCACGGCGGCCCGTGGTCATCTGCTCCTCTGCCGGGGCTGCCTGGGCCGCGTGGGAGCGGGCGCGGAGGCGGGGCTTTGCGCCCGCTGCTGGGACGGCCTGCTGCCCCTGCCCGAGGGGCGCTGCTCCCGCTGTGCCCTGGTGCATGCGGAAGCGGATTGCCCCGAGGCCGTGGCCTGGGAACTGGGCGATGCTTTGTGGGACTACCACGGTGGCCGACCGCCCCTGGGCGCCCTCCTCCTGCCCGGCATCAAGCAGGGCGAGACCGGATGGCGGGCCGCCCTCCTCCGGCGCCTGGCCCAGGCCCCGCTGCCGGACTGGACCTCGGAGGTGGGCCTGGTGACCTCGGCTCCGAGTGCCTTGCCGCGCCGTCTGCTGCGAGGGTTCGATCTGGGGGCGGAAGCCGGCCGGACCGTGGCCGACCAGATCGGCCGGCCGTTCGATTCCCTGTTGACCAAGGCCTGGTTCAGCGGCCGCCAGGCGGCGCGCACCGAAAGCGCCCGCCGCCACCTCCCCCGGAAGGCCATCACCTTGCGACCGGGCGCCGCGGTGGAAGGCACCGTGCTGCTCGTGGACGATGTGTGGACGACCGGCACCACGCTGCTCCGCTGTGCCCAGGCACTGAAGGAGGGCGGCGCGGCCGAGGTGCGCGTGCTGACGCTGTTCCGGGCGCTGTAGGGGAGCAGGCGGGAGTCTGGAGGTGGGAGGCTGGAGATGGGAGGTAATGCTTTCTGGGCGGCCTGACGTCCGCGGTCATGGTGTCAAGTGGGGCCGTTCAGGTGGGTCGGCGCCGAATTGAAATCATGCTGCGCCGCGCAGCGGCGCCACAGGGATCCGTACCTCCAGCCTCCCGCCTCCAGCCTCCCGCCTCCCGCCTCCAGCCTCCCGCCTCCCGCCTCCCGCCTCCCGCCTCCAGCCTCCCGCCTCCCGCCTCCAGCCTCCAGCCTCCCGCCTCCCGCCTCCCGCCTCCAGCCTCCAGCCTCCCGCCTCCCGCCTCCCGCCTCCCGCCTCCAGCCTCCAGCCTCCCGCCTCCCGCCTCCAGCCTCCAGCCTCCAGCCTCCAGCCTCCGGCCTCCCGCCTGCTTCAGCCCAGCGCCTGTCTCATCGGCACGGAGCCCCCCGCGGCGCGCAGGTAGGACGCGGGCCAGGCGACTTCCGCGCCCAGGATCTTGGCCGCATGCAGGGGCCAGCGGGGGTCGCGGAGGAGCTCGCGGCCCAGCAGGACGAGGTCAGCGGATGGCTCGGCCACGATCTGCTCGGCCTGTTCGGCACCGGTGATGAGGCCCACGGCGCCGGTGGGGAGGCCTGCCTCGGCGCGGATCCGGGCGGCGAAGGGGACCTGGTAGCCGGGGCCCAGGGGGATCTCGGCACGGGGCACCAGGCCACCGGAGGAACAGTCCACCAGGTCCACGCCCAGATCCTTCAGCTCCTTCGCCAGGGCCACGGACTGGTCGAGGTCCCAGCCACCCGCCACCCAATCCGTGGCGGAAATCCGCGCGAAGAGCGGCAACTCCTCGGGCAGGATGTTGCGCAAGGCGCCCACCACCTCGCGAACCAGGCGCGTGCGGTTCTCGAAGGAGCCCCCGTAGGCATCGGTGCGGTGGTTCGACAGGGGCGACAGGAACTGGTGCAGCAGGTAGCCGTGGGCGGCGTGGATCTCGATCACGCGGAAGCCCGCGGCCACGGCGCGGCGGGCCGCGTCCATGAAGGCCTCGATGACGGCCAGGATCCCGGGCTCATCCAGGGCCGTGGGCACGGTCCAGCCCTCGTCGAAGGGCAGGGCGCTGGGCGCCACGGGGGTCCAGCCGCCGGCGGTGACGGGAATGCTCCCGCTGCCCTTCCAAGGGGCTGCATTGGAGGCCTTGCGGCCCGCATGGGCCAGCTGGATGCCTGGCACGGCGCCCTGAGAGGCGATGAACCTGGAAATGCGGGCCAGCACCTCGGCCTGGTCGTCGTTCCAGAGGCCCAGATCGTCCGGGCTGATGCGTCCCTCCTGTGTCACGGCTGTGGCCTCCGTGAACACCAAACCCGCGCCACCCTGAGCCAGGCCGCCCAGATGGACCAGGTGCCAGTCATTGGCCAACCCATCCTTGGCCTGGTACTGGCACATGGGCGACACCACGATGCGGTTGGGCAGCGTGAGGCCGCGGAGGGTGAGGGGCTGGAACAGACGGGACATGGTGGCTCCGGGCTCGGAATGGGGCCCCTGCCCCATTCCGAGATAGGGTAGGGCGTTTGGGGGCTGGATTCGTCACGTACGTTCGACGAGGTGGGTCATGGGGGCAAGTTCCAACGGGCAGGCGATTCACATTTGGGTGGATGACCGGGAAGCGCGAGGATCGGGGCTGGTGGCCCGGCTGGCGGAGATGGAGGGCGTATCCGTCACTGTCAAGCGACTCCGGACAGGGGACTACCTCATCGAAGGGAAGGCCGTGCTTGAGCGGAAGCGAGTGCCGGATTTCCTGGGAAGCTTGTTTGAGGGAAGGCTTTTTGCCCAAGCCAAGCGGTTGGCGGATTCGTCCGTACGACCATTCCTCATCCTGGAGGGGCCAACCTCAGAGTGGACCCATCGCCGCATCAAGCGGGAATCTGTTCAGGGGGCGATGCTGACCCTGTCCGTGGTGTTTGGTATTCCCGTGCTCCGATCTCAAAATGAAGAGGAGACGGCGCAGTTGATCCGGTACACCGCTCGGCAGCTCCAAGCCGTGTCTACCGCCCCACCGAACCGTCCCGGGCGAAGACCCAAGGGCAAGCGGGCGATCCAGATCCGGGTTTTGGCGAGTCTCCCCCGAGTGGGTTCGAAGCGCGCCCTGCGTCTTCTTGATCGCTTCGGAACCCTTGAGAAAATCATGGCTGCGAGCCCGAAAGAATTGGCAGAAGTCCCCGGCATCGGCAAGCAGACGGCCCAGTCGATCCACTGGGCCGTCCACGAAGAATGCCTTCCTTACCACGTGTGAATCGTGAGGCTAGCCTCGCGATCCACACAGTCACAATCCCAACACCCGACGTACCTCTGCCTCCAACACCCCCTCCCGGATCTCCGCCAGGTCGTAGCGGACGCGGGTCATGGGCTTGGTGACCTTGAGGACGCGGGTGAGGTCGATGGGGGTGGCGCTGAGCACCACGTCGCAGGGGGTGGCCTCGATGGTGGCCTCCAGATCCTTCACCTGCTGCTCGCCGTAGCCCATGGCGGGCAGGATGCCCTGGGCGTTGGGGTATTTGCGGTAGGTGGCGGCGATGGAGGCCACGGCGTAGGGCGTGGGGTCCACGAGCTCGTGCGCGCCCATGGCCTTGGCGGCCACCACCCCGGCGCCGTAGGTCATGGAGCCGTGGGTGAGGGTGGGGCCGTCCTCGATGACCAGAGCCCGCTTGCCCTTCACCATCTCCGGTTTATCGCAGCTCACGGGGCTGTTGGCGCGGATGACCCGGGCCTTGGGGTTCACCAGGGCCGCATTGGCCTCGATGGCCTTGATGTCGGCTTCCTTGGCGCTGTCGCATTTGTTGATGAGGATGATGTCGGCCATGCGGAAGTTGGCCTCGCCGGGGTGGTAGGCCATCTCGTGGCCGGAGCGCAGGGGATCGGCGATGCAGAGGTGCAGATCGCTCTTGTAGAAGGGCAGATCGTTATTGCCGCCGTCCCAGAGGATGACGTCGGCCTCCTTTTCCGCGCTCCGGATGATCTGCTCGTAGTCCACGCCGGCGTAGACGATGAAGCCATTGTCGATGTGCGGCTCGTACTCCTCGCGTTCTTCGATGGTGCACTCGTGCTTGTCCAGGTCACTGTAGTCGGCGAAGCGCTGGCAGGCCTGCTTGGCGAGATCGCCGTAGGGCATGGGATGGCGGATGGCCACGACCTTCTTGCCGAGCTTCTTGAGGATGTTGCTGATGTAGCGGGTGGTCTGGCTCTTGCCGGCGCCGGTGCGCACGGCCGTGATGCCGATCACGGGCTTGGTGGACTGGATCATGGTCTTGTCCGCGCCCAGCAGCTCGAAGTCGCAGCCGTGGGCGATGCAGAGGCTGGCCAGATGCATGACCGTGGCATGGGGCACGTCGGAATACGAGAAGACCGCGGCGTCGATCCGTTCGCGGTGGATGAGGTCCACCAGCTCCGATTCGTCAAAGATGGGGATGCCTTCCGGATAGAGCTTTCCGGCGAGCACGGCCGGGTAGCGGCGGCCGGCGATATCCGGGATCTGGGTGGCCGTGAAGGCCACCACCTGGTACGCGGGGTTGTCCCGGTAGACGGTATTGAAGTTGTGGAAGTCGCGTCCCGCGGCTCCCAGGATCACCACGCGTCGTGTCGCCATGACACTTGCCTCTCGGTCCAGCGGTGCGCCGACACGCTCGGGGATGGCAGTCCTGGCGGCACCGCGACGGAAGGAGGATAGCCCTCCATGGAGTAACTTGAGAACAGGGAAGTGGCTTGAATCACACCGGCCAGGAAGGTCTATGCTTCTTCCATGCCCATTCCAGTCCCCCTTTCGGCCTTTTTCCGCCGCTGGCGCCGGCTGCTCCTCGTGCTGGCGGGCCTCTACACGCTGTGGATCCTGGCGGGGTTCTTCTTGCTCCCGGCCCTGGCGAAACCCCGCCTCGAGCGGGCAGCCACCCAGGCTCTGAAGCGCCCCACCACCGTGGCCAAGCTGCGGTTCAACCCCTTCACCTTCGGCGTCACCCTTGAAGGCCTGCGGGTGGCCGAGCGGGGCGGTGGCGACTGGATCACCCTCCGGCGCGCCTACGTGAACCCGTACGTCTGGCGGCTTCTGCGCCACACGGTGGGGTTCGCGATCATCGAGGTCGATGGCCTCACCCTTCGGACAGTTCTGGGTCACGACGGACGCCTCAATTTCCAGGATCTGCTCGAAGAAGAGGAGCAGCCGGGAACCCCCGCCCAGGCGGCGCCTTCCCGCTGGATCCTGGATGTCCGCCGCTTCCAGCTGCGGGACGGCCGGGTGGAGTTCACGGACCGGTCCGCCTCGGCCCCCTTCCATTCGGAGCTGGGTCCCATCGCCTTCCGGCTGGATGGCCTGCGCACGGTGGTCGGCCACCGCAGCGGCGTCTCCCTGGAGGCCTGGACGGAAGCCAAGGAGCATGTGGCCTGGAAGGGGGATCTGGGCTTCCAGCCTTTCGCCTCCAAAGGCAGCCTGCTGCTGGAGAATCTGTCGCTGCCCAAATACCGCCCCTACGAGCAGGACCAGGTCTCCAGCGAGATTCGCAGCGGCACGGGCACGGTGCGGGCCCAGTACCGCTTCGAGTGGTCCAAGGGCCGCCATGTGGCGGAGCTGTCGAACCTGGAGCTGGCCGTGCGGGATTTGAAGGTGGCCGAGCGCGGCGCCGCGGATCCCGTCATCGAGCTGCCCTCCCTCGATATCAAGGACGGCCGGGCCGATCTGCTGGTGCCTTCGGTGGAGATGGGCTCCGTCACCGCGGACCAGGGCATCCTCCGGGTCCAGGCCGCCAAGGATGGTGCCTTGAACCTGGTGCGCCTCCTCGCGCCACCCAAGCCCAAGGAGAAGAAGAAGGAGGAGAAACCCCTCCAACTCCTCATTCGCGACCTGGCCTTGAAGGGCTTCCGTCTTGGTTGGGAGGACCTGGGTCCGGCCCGCCCCGTGAAGATGGAGGCGACAGACGTGAATCTGCACTGGAAGGGACTGAGCCTGGATCCCAAGGCCACCAGCGAAGTCGCCCTGGACCTGAAGCTGGGCGCCGGCCTTCTGAAGGCAGATGGTTCCTTGGCCCCCCTCAAGGGCACCGGCGACCTCCAACTGAAGGCCGAGGGTCTGGAGCTGTCGCCCTGGGATCCTTATCTGGATGCGTCGCTGGACCTGCGCATCGCTTCGGGGAAGCTGGGCGCCGATGGCCGCGTGCGCTTCGCCTTTGAAGGGCGCAAGACCGATGGCGTCACCTACCGGGGCGTCGCCACTGTGCAGGGTTTCGAGGCCCGGGACGCGGCCCTGAACGAGCCCTTCCTGCGCTGGAAGCAGCTGCGTCTGTCAGGGGCGGAGATCCGCTCCACGCCCCTGTCCGTGGCCATCCAGACCGTGGACTGGACCGACCCTGAAGGTCGCGTCGTGGTGCAGCCAGACGGCAGCACCAACGTGGCCCGGGCTCTGCGGTTGGCCCCGGAAGGCAAGCCCGCCGCCCCGACCGCCGCCGTCCTGCCGGCCACGCCGACCAGTTCACCGGATCTGACCATCCTGACCTTCGGCATCACCGGCGGTCGTCTCAGCTACATCGACCGGTCCTTGCAGCCGAACGCGGCGCTGGTGCTCAGCGACCTGGAAGGCAACTACCTGGGCCTGTCCAGCCGCCCCGATGCCTCGTCCAAAGTCGATTTCAAGGGCCGGGCCGGAGGGCTGGCCCCCATCACCATCACGGGCCACGCCATGCCCCTCCGCAGCGACCTGGATACCGATGTGCTCCTGAAGATCCAGGGGGCGGACCTCACGGACTTCACCCCCTACACCGGCAAGTACCTGGGCTACACCGTGCAGAAGGGCAAGCTGGACGTGGACGCCCACCTCCGCATCGACCGCCGGAACCTGAAGTCCGAGAACGCCGTGAAGCTCGACCAGTTCTATCTGGGCGAGAAGGTGCAGAGCCCCGACGCCACGGGCCTGCCCGTGAAGCTGGGCCTGGCGATCCTCCGCGATCGCAAGGGCGTCATCGCCTTCGACCTGCCCATCGAAGGGAACCTGGATGATCCCGACGTGAAGTACGGCAAGCTGGTGTGGAAGGCCGTCTTCAACCTGCTGGGGAAGATCGCGACATCGCCTTTCACGCTCATCGGGAAGCTCTTCGGCGGTGACGCCGGCGACCTCAGCAGCGTCGCCTTCGCGCCGGGCTCCAGCGCCCTGGACGCCGCCGCCACGACCAAGCTCCAGGCCCTGGCCAAGGCGCTTCACGAGCGGCCGGAACTGCGCCTAGAAGCCGAGGGCGCCGTGGACGAGGGGCAGGATGGCGGAGCCCTGCGCAAGGCCGCCCTGGAGGCCCTGCTGCGCCGCACCCGGGCCCGAGGGTTGAAGCTCACCGAGGAAGCCCCGGTGCCCCCGGCCGAGCGGGAACGCTGGATCAAGGCCGCCTTCGACGCCACCTTCCCCGCTCCAAAGGAGATCAAGGGCACCCAGCCGGCGCCGCCTCCGCCCCCCGCGGAGATGGAACAGCATCTGCTGAGCGCCCAGAAGGTGGATCCCGCGGACCTGGCCCAGCTGGCGGACGCCCGGGCCAAGGGCGTCCTCGCCTGGCTGCTGGACACGGCCAAGGCCGATCCCACCCGGGTCTTCCAGGTGCGCACCGGCCAGGCCAAGGGCGCAGCCGTGGGATTCACCCTGAAGTAGCCGCTTCCCCGGCGCGTTCCCGCAGGCCGTGCACATGGTTGAAGAGCGCCTGGATGCGGGGGAGATCTTCATCCAGGTTCCCGGTGGGATGGAAGACTGGCATCAACCGGATCACATGGTCGCGGAAGTCGAACCCCACGGGCCAGATGGGCACGCCAGCCGCGGTGGCGATCCAGTAGAAGCCGGATCGCCACCGGCTTGCGCCCTTGCGGGTGCCTTCGGGAGCCAGGGCCAGCAGGCGGGCGGGGACGCCCTCGAAGGCCTTCACGCAGGCGTCCACCACGCCATGGCTCACCTGGCGGTTCACGGGGATGCCGCCCAACCAGCGGAAGATCCCCTTGAACGGCGTCCGGAAGAGGGAGTGCTTGCCGAGCCAGGACACGCGGAGCTCCAGGGCGAAGACCACGGCCACGCCCACCACGAAATCCGAGTTGGAGGTGTGGGGGGCCACGATGGTGACGAACTTGGGCTCCTCCGGGAAGGCTCCCTCGATGCGCCAGCCGCCCAGGCGCAGATAGGCCCGCCCGAGGGCCCGCCACAGCCAGCCCCGGGGCTGCCGGAGGGCGGGGGGAGGCGGCGGGAAGTCCTTGGGCTGTGGCACGGGGGTCCTCGTGACGCGGATCAGGGCCTGGAAGGTTGGGCCCCACAGATTAACCGGGCCCGGCCATTCCGCCTCGGCGTACACGCCGCAGGCGCCTTACGGCGCCAGCGGCGTAACTTCTGTGCCGGTCTACTTGCCGGAGGCGTAGGCCTTGAGACCTTCGAACGTGGGTTTCATGGATTTCTCGCCCTTGTGCCAGTTGGCGGGGCAGACTTCGCCGTGCTCTTCGGTGAAGTCGATGGCATCCAGGAGGCGGAGGACTTCCTCCACGCTGCGGCCCAGGTCGTTGTGGTTCACGGTGATGTGCTTCAGGATGCCGTCCTTGTTGATGATGAAGAGACCGCGCAGGGCGATGCCGGCGGGCAGCAGCACGTTGTAGTCCTGGGCGATGGTCTTGTTCAAGTCGGAGACCAGGGGGAAGGTCACGCCCTGGATGCCGCCTTCCTTTCGCGGGGTGTTGATCCACGCGTGGTGGCTGAATTTGGAATCGACGCTCACCCCGATGACCTGGGTGTTCCGGGCCTCGAACTCCTTGAGGGCGTCGGCGAAGGCCAGGATCTCGGTGGGGCAGACGAAGGTGAAGTCGAGGGGATAGAAGAAGAGCACCACCTTCTTGCCCTTGTAATCGGAGAGCGAGACCTGCTTGAACTCGCCATTGACCAGGGCGTCGGCCTTGAAGTCGGGTGCGGGCTGGGTGACAAATGCGGCCATGGTGCCTCCAGATGGGGTCTTGCCCCGGGTTTCATTGGGAATAATCAGGCTAGGACGAGCCTCCAGTGGGTTCAACAAAAATATCCGACCAAATCGGTAAAGTATACTGAACCCGCAGGTCAACTGAAGGACGCAGCTGCAGATGACACAGTGCTTCCGTGGTAATCTGCGGGGTTTCAGGACCCCCGAGGCCCCCCATGCAACCCATCCAGCCGATCCAGCTTTCCGTGTTCTCCGAGACCGCCCGCCTCCGGCAGGTGGTGGTGCATGATCCCGGCCCCGAGGTGGACCTGATGGTCCCCGGGATGATGGAGAAGCTGCTCTTTGACGACATCCTCTACGGCGATCTCGCCCGCCAGGAACACGCCCAGTTCCGCCAGGTGCTGGCCCGGGTGGCCGACGAGGTGCTGGATATCCAGGATCTCTTCATCGCGGCCCTGCAGGATGAGGGCGTCAAGCTGGCCTTCGTCGAGGACCTGCGGCGGCTGGTGGGCCTGCCGGACGACACCTGCAACCTGCTGCGGGACATGATCCCGGCGGAGGTGGCCCGGAGCGTCATCGGCGGCCTGCCCTGGGACGACATGCCGGCCCACACGCACTGGGAGGAGGAGTTCGACTACCGGGTGCGCCCCATCCCAAACCTGCTGTTCATGCGCGATCCCGCCTCGGTCATCGGCGACGGCTACAGCGTGAACTCCATGGCCACCTGGGCCCGGGAGCGTGAGCCGCTGATCCTCAGCTACGTGTTCCGCCACCACCCGCGGCTCCGGCACCACACCGAGCACGACAAGTGGTTCGACCAGGTGACGCCCCTCATCCGCGGCGAGATCAAGGCCCCCGTGAGCATGGAGGGCGGCGACATCCTGGTGCTGAGCCACAAGGTGCTGGTGGTGGGCTGCTCCGAGCGCACCCAGACCGACGCCATCCAGCTGCTGGCGGAGAACCTCCGCGCCCACCGCGCCGAGGATGACAGCAGCTTCGACCACCTGCTCATGGTGCTCATGCCGAAGAAGCGCAGCGCCATGCACCTGGACACCATCTTCACCCGCACCAGCGAGGGCGAGTGTCTGGTCTACCCGCCCTACTTCCTGGAGGGCAGCCGGGAGCTGCTCAACGTGACCAGCATCGACCTGCGTCACCCGGAATTGCGCATGAGCACCCACCCGAGCCTGCTGAAGGCGCTGAAGGGGGTGGGCATCGACCTGCAGCCCATCTTCTGCGGCGGGAACGATTCCATCCTCCAGCAGCGGGAACAATGGACGGATGGCGCCAACGCCTTCTGCCTGGCTCCTGGGGTCATCACCAGCTATGGCCGCAACCTCGCCACCGCCGAGGCGCTGGACCGGGCGGGCTACCGCGCCCTCACGGCCCGGGAAGTCCTGGCCGATCCGGCCCTGGACCTGCTGGACGGGAAGAAGTACCTCGTCCAGATCGAGGCCAGTGAGCTGAGCCGCGCCCGGGGCGGCCCGCGCTGCATGACCATGCCCCTGGCCCGGGAGGCCGGGTGAGCGCCGACGGCCGCCATCCGGCCCTGGCCCAGTTCGACCAGGCCCTGATCGGGGGGGCCGCCCCCGAGGTGTGGATCCGCTTCCCGCGCCAGCTGGGCGACGTGGTGATGACGCTCCCCTTCCTGCGCGCCCTCCAGCACCATTGGAACGCCGTGGCGGCCGAACGGGGTGTCCCCCTGAAGTGGATCGCCGTGGGCCACCACATCGGCGCGGCCCTGCTGTCCGAGGCCGATCCAGCCTTCATCGCCGAAGCCCACATCGAAGGCGGCGGCGCGGCCAAGCCCGATCCCTGGGCCCTGGTGCGGGGCTGGCGGAAGCGCCCGCCCGCGGCCTTCCTGAACCTTTCCCAGAGCGCCCGCCTGTCCTTCGCCGCCTGGCTGAGCCGGGTGCCCCTCCGGGCCGGCATCGCCGACAACCACCTGCGCCTGCTGTACCACCACAGCATCCGCTACCGGAACCTGCCCCTGCACATCGCCACCCGCATCCAGCCACTGCTGGTGGCTCTCACGGGCGACGACCGGGCCCTCTGGCTGCCCCTCACGCCGGCGCTGCTGGGCGGCCATAAGGGGCCGGACAAGCTGAGGGCGGAAGGGTGGGGCGGCGAACCTTACGCGACCCTGGCTTTCGGCACCCGGGGCTTCGGCAAGCGCTGGTTCCCGGAGGACCGCACCTGGCCAGAGTTGATGCGCCTGCTCCAGGGCCTGGGCATCCGCCCGGGTACTGCTGGGGGGGCCGGACGAGGCCACCCTGGGAGCGGCCCTGGCCGCGGCGGTTCCGGGCTCCCTGAACCTCACCGGGAAGACCACGTTGCCTGAGGCCTGCGCCGTCCAGGCCGGGGCCTGGGGCAACGTGGCCATTGATACGGGGCTGGCCCACACGGCCGCTGCCACCGGTCGGCCCACGGTGACTCTCTTCGGGCCTAGCCCCGAAGTCTGGGTGAACCCCATCGGGCCCCGGGCCCTGCCCCTGCGGGGGCCGGACGTGGACTGCGATGACTCGGCCCCGGCCGCGTTCCCCACCCACGGCTCGAGCGCGCACCGCATTCCTCCGGCCAGGGTGGTGGAAATGTTGGAAATGCTGGCGAAAGAATCCTGAACCCGGTTGCTGGTAGACTGGTTTTCCGCGCCTCGTCACCCGAGGCGCCCCTTTTTTTAGGGCCGACTTGACCTCCACCCCCTCCCCAAGCCTCCGGCACCGCCTCGAGTACGGCCTGTTCCGCCTGCTGGATGGGATCCTCGGCCAGCTGCCCTGGACCACGGTGCAGACCCTGGGTGAAGGGGCCGGTTCGCTGTTCTACCTGGTGGACCCCCGGCACCGCCGCATCGTTCGCGACAACATGCGCTCCGCGGACTTGGGCCTGTCCGAGGCCGAGACCCGGGCGCTGTCCCGGGCCTGCTTCCGGCATTTCGGGGCCCTGTTCGTGAGCCTCCTGCGCCTGCGCCATGCGACGCCCGATGAGCTGGATCGCTGGATCAAAGTCGAGGGTCTGGAACACTTCGACGCCGTTCAGGCCGGCGGCAAGGGCTTCATCCAGCTCACCGGCCACTACGGCAACTGGGAGGCCGTCGCCCTGGCCCAGAGCCGCCATGGTCGTACCATTGACGCCATCGGACGGGAGCTGGACAACCCTCTGTTGGAACCCATCTCCCTGGCCTTCCGCACCCGGTTCGGCAACCGGGTGATCCTCAAGGACGGCGCCATGCGCGACACGCTGAAAGCCCTGAAGGCGGGGCACGGCGTGGGCTTCCTGTTGGACCAGGACGCCCTCACCAGTGGCGTGTTCGTCCGCTTCCTGGGCCAGTGGGCCTCCACGTTCGGCACAGCCGGCAGCCTGGCCGCCCGCTACGACCTGCCGGTCCTGCCGGTCTTCAGCTGGCCCAATCCCGACGGCACCACCACGGTGCGTTTCGAGCCCGCCTTCCAGGTGCCGGTCACCGGGGACGCGGCCAAGGACGCCTGGGTGGCCACCCAGCTCATGACCGCCCGTATCGAGGCCCAGATCCGCAAGGACCCCCGCTGGTGGTTCTGGATGCACCGGCGCTTCAAGACCCGCCCCGGCGAGGGCCAGCCCCTCCCGGCTCCGCTTCCACCTCCAGAGTGGGTAGAATCGATTCAACCACCCCTTGCCTGACCGGGCCCCTTCGGCCCGCCTTTTTTTGACCCCCTTTTCAGGACAGTCCCATGCCCAAGCACGTGCTTGTGAAGCTCGAACAGGAACTCAAGGACATCAAGCAGGCCCTCCTGGTGGACATCCCCCAGGAGATCGCCCGGGCCGCCGGCCAGGGCGACCTCTCGGAAAATGCCGAGTACGAACAGGCCCTCGCCAAGCGGGACATGTTCCAGAACAAGCTGGTCACCCTCGAGAAGCGCATCTCGGAAGTGGCCAGCCTGGACATCAGCCGCCTGCCCAAGACTCGCGCCGCCTACGGCTCCAATGTCACGATCCTGGATCTGGATTCCGAGGAGGAGTTCACCTTCAAGCTGGTGCTCCCCGAGGAACTCGATGGCCACCCGCAGCATCTCAGCATCAGCTCCCCCATCGGCATGGCCCTGGTGGGCCAGGAGGAGGGCAATGAGGTGCGGGTCCAGATCCCCGCGGGGATTCGGCGCTTCGAGATCCTGGAACTGAAGACCATTCACGATGTAGCCTAAGTCCGCACCGGTCGCGGGAGCGAAAATGAACAAGTACAAGCGCGAGCAGAAATGCTCCTTCTGCGGCAAGGAGCCCCACGAGGTGGAGCAGCTCCTCGCGGGGCCGGAGGCCTTCATCTGCAACGAGTGTCTGGAGGCGGGCCAGCTGCAGCTGCGCATGAGCCGCCAGGGCAAGCCCCTGGGCAAGCCCGACGCCCGGCTCAGCCGTCCCAAGGAGATCAAGGGCTTCCTGGATGACTACGTCATCGGCCAGGAATCCGCCAAGAAGCGCCTGAGCGTGGCGGTCTACAACCACTACAAGCGGATCGTCACCCCCCGGAAGGCCCTGGGCGGCCCCGAAGTCGAGCTCTCCAAGAGCAACATCCTGCTGCTGGGCCCCACGGGCACCGGCAAGACTCTGCTGGCCCAGACCCTGGCCCGCTTCCTGGACGTGCCCCTGGCCATGGCCGACGCCACCACGCTGACGGAAGCCGGCTACGTGGGCGAGGACGTGGAGAACATTCTCACCAAGCTGCTGCAGGCCGCCAACTACGATGTGGAGCGGGCCCAGCGCGGCATCGTCTTCATCGACGAGATCGACAAGGTGGGCCGCAAGAGCGAGAACCCCAGCATCACCCGCGACGTGAGCGGCGAGGGCGTGCAGCAGGCCCTCCTGAAGCTGGTGGAGGGCACCGTCGCCAACGTGCCGCCCCAGGGTGGGCGCAAACACCCGCACCAGGAGTTCATCCAGCTGGACACCAGCAACATCCTGTTCATCTGCGGCGGCGCCTTCGTGGGCATCGAGGACATCATCAAGCAGCGCATCCGGGCCAAGGCCGTGGGCTTCGGCTCTACGCCCTCGTCGAAAGAAGACAAGGAGAACCTGCTGCGGCTGGTGGAACCCGAGGACATCATCAAGTTCGGCCTCATCCCCGAGCTGGTGGGCCGCCTGCCGGTGGTGGCGGGCCTCACGCCCCTGGACCGCGAGGCCCTGGTGGCCATCCTCACCCAGCCCAAGAACGCCATCACCAAGCAGTTCGTGAAGCTGTTCGACATGGATGACGTGGACCTGAGCTTCGAGGACGGCGCCATCGACGCCATCGCCGAGCAGGCGCTCACCCGCAAGCTCGGCGCCCGCGGCCTCCGCAGCCTCGTGGAGCAGATCCTGCTGGAGCCCATGTACGAGCTGCCCTCGGACAAGCGCACCTCGCGCGAGTCCCTGCGCATCACCCGCCAGAAGGTGGAAGAAACGCTGGGCCTGCCCTCGAGAGCCATCTCCGCCGCGGGCTGAAGAAGGGAAGACCTTGGCCGTACCGAAGACCCTCACCCTGCCGGCCATTCCCATCCGGGACATGGTGCTGTTCCCCGGTGCGCGGGTGCCCTTCGTGGTGGGGCGGTCGGCCTCGGTACGCACCCTGGAGCTGGCCATCAAGGCCGGCGATCACCTCCTGATGCTCACGCAGAAGGATGCCAAGGTGGAGTCGCCGGGCCAGGATGACCTGTTCGCCATCGGCACGCTGGCCCTGGTGGAATCCGTCATCGCCCTGCCCAAGGACTACTACAAGGTGGGCGTGAAGGGCATCGCCCGGGTGAGCCTGCGCCGCTATGACGACAGCGGCGAAGTCATCCAGGCCGAAGCCTACCTGCTGGCCGAGCCCAGCCAACCGGCCGGTGAATCCCTCCAGCCCTTCCATCAGGCGGTGGAGGCTTTCCTGGGCCGGAACCCCGATGCCTCGCGCCTGCTCAGCATGGACCAGATCCGCGAGCTGCCCCTGGGCAAGGCCATCGACACCGTGGCCGGCCTCGTGCCCGCTGAAGTGAGTCAGAAGCAGGAGATCCTCGAGCTGCTGGAGATCGAGCCCCGGCTCGAAGCCCTGCTGCACCTGCTGGAGCTCGACTCGGCACGCTCCGAGGTGGATCGCACGCTCGACGAGAAGACCCGGCAGCGCCTGGACCAGGACCACAAGCAGTACGTCCTGAACGAGAAGATGCGCGTCATCCATCGCACCTCACCGGCGGCCCGGTTGCGGTTGTCGGTGAGGCACTCGATGAGGACAGCGACCCCGTTGGGACCGTAGCCCTCGTACATGATCGTCTGCCAGTCCGCGCCGCCGGCCTCTTCGCCGCCGCCACGCTTGCGGGCGCGCTCGATGTTGTCGTTGGGTACCGAGGACTTCTTGGCCTTCTGGATGGCGTCATACAGCGTCGGGTTACCTGCCGGGTCCCCGCCACCGGTACGCGCGGCGACCTCGATGTTCTTGATCAGCTTCGCAAACTCTTTGCCGCGGCGCGCGTCCTTGACGGCCTTCTGATGCTCGTGGTGGCCCACTTGGAATGGCCGCTCATGCAGGTACGCCCTCTTTCTGGTCAAACGTCGACTGCTCAGTCTACGGGCACCGCGATTTGTGACACTCTCCTCGGGTGCGCAAGGCTCAGCCGCGCGCCCCACCACGACGTTCGGGTCCGACACTACGAACCCGACCTGGGACCAGCGAGATCCAGCGCCGGGCGATCACCGGC
>CAVPLE010000103.1:0-34854 GCA_963705865.1 uncultured Holophagaceae bacterium
GCCGCTCGCCCCCCTGGTCCGAGGTGTCCGCGGATTGGTCAGTGGGGGTGGCACGCGGCACGAGCGCTTGCGTTCTGAGCTGGCTTCCCGTTTGCCCCTGCCCCTGGAAGTCGACACGGCCTTCCCGTCTGGCGCGAGAGAAGCCGTGAGCTGGGCGCTGCTCGGCGCGGCCAGCGCCCTGGGCCTGCCGGGGAACCTTCCCGAAGTGACCGGCGCGATCCGCCCCGCGGCCCTCGGGAGCTGGGTCTGGCCGTGAGGTGGGCGCGCTGGATCGACCACCTGCCTCTCTGGGTGGCCTTCGGGGCGGCCGTGTCCACGGGCATCTACGAGCCCGGGGAGCTGGGGGTCATGGCCCTGCCCCTGGCAGCGGCCGCCGGGGTGGAGATCCTGCGCTGGGATCTCGGTCGGCACCATCGCTGGCTGGAGTTGGGCGCCCTGGTCTTCTTCCTGGCCGACCTCGCCCGGGGCCATGGCATCTTCCCCGTGGCCATCCACACCCTCTTCGTGCTGGCCGGCCTGCGGCTGGCCCTGCCCCGGGAACTCCCCCAGCGGCGCCAGCTGGTGCTCATGGGCTTCCTGCTCTTCCTCACCACGGCCGTGAGCACCACGGACTTGGTGTTTCTGTTCTGGGCCCTGTGCTGGCTCGGCTCGGCGGCGGCGGCCCTGCTCCAGCAGAGCTGGGAGACCTCCGCAAGCCTTCGTCGAGGTGTTCTCTCCCGTCCCCCTTATGGCCGTCTTCCGGCCTGGATGGGCGCGACGCTGGTCCTGGGAGTGGGATTCTTCCTGATCCTTCCGCGCCTGAACGCCGGTTTCCGTCCCGCCGCCTTCCTGGGGACCGCCGCCATGGCGACCCGAGCGGGCTTCGGCGACCAGATGGATCTCGCCGGCGGCGGTCCCATCGAACCCAATCCCGAAGTCGTCCTGCGCATCGCCCCGCCCCCCGGCACGGACCCGGCCGCCCTGCCGGGGCTGGACCTGCTGCGCGGAGTGGCCCTGGAAACCATCCAGGGCATGCGCTGGAGCATCTCCGACCTCACACCGCCCATCTTGCGGAGCCCACGCAGTGCTTCTGAGCCCCTGCGGGCGGAATTTCTGTTCTCCCCCAGCGCCCAGGGCATTCTGACGCTGCCCTACGGGGTGTCCGGCGTGACGCCCGACCTCGCCCTGCGTCGCGGTGGCGGCGGAAGCCTCCGGTGGCGCTTCCCTCGAACCCGCCCGGGCCCCCTGGAAGTGGCCTGGAGTTCCAGAGGCCCGGATCCTTCCGAGCCCTGGCTCTCCCCCCGGCGACTCGACCATCTAACGGAATTGGGGCCCGAGCACGAGGCCGCTCGGCGTTGGAGCCTCCGCTTGGCACCAGGCATCCTGCCGACGCCGGAGTTGGCGCGCGTGCTGGAACGGGCCCTGCGCGGGTTCCGCTACACCCTGGACAACCCTTCCGGCCGGGCGGCAAACCCTCTGGAGGATTTCCTGGACCGCACCCAGGCCGGCCACTGCGAGTACTTCGCCTCGGCCATGGCCTTGATGCTACGGGCCCGCGGGGTGCCCGCCCGGGTGGTGAACGGCTTCCGCCTGGGGCCCTGGATCCCGGAAGGTGGCTACTTCCGCGTCAGCCAGGACCAGGCGCACAGCTGGGTGGAGTACTGGGACCAGGGTCGCTGGCATGTGGCGGATCCCACCCCCGCGGCCGCTGGCCAGGATCCGCGCGGCGGCCCGCTCGGGCTGGGCGTCCTCTCCCGTTGGCTCGACACCTTGCGTTACCAGTGGGATCGCCATGTGGTGCGCTTTTCCGATCAGGATCAGGTGGCCGGACTGTCCTGGCTCCAGACCCGGCTCCAGGGCTGGGAATGGCGCTGGAAGACACCGCCAACCAGCTGGTCCTGGGGGCTCGCCCTGTTGGCGGCGGGCTGGCTCACCTGGCGTACCCGCAAGGTCTGGCGCCCGGTGCCCCCGGGCCCCGGGAACATCCGCGCGCTGCGCCCCCTGCTGGCCCGGACGCGGCGCATGGCGACCCCGCTGGCTGGCGAAACGGCCCGGGCCTGGCTGTTCCGGCTCGCGGCCATCCGGCCGGAGCGGAGGGAGGAACTGGCGCTGCTGGCGGATGCGGTGGACGCTGAAACCTACGGCGGTCGGAAAGGCACAGCCTCCGCCTTGGCGAAGGCGGAGGCTGTGGCCTGGCAGGGCTGGAAGGCCCCTACTTGATGAATTTCTCGAAGGCCTTCATCAGTTCCATGGGCAGGGGGAAGACGATGGTGCTGTTCTTCTCCACGGCGATCTCGGTGAGCGTCTGCAGGTAGCGCATCTGGATGGCCGTGGGGTTCTGGCTGATCTTGTTGGCGGCTTCCAGCAGCTGCTCCGAAGCCAGGAGTTCACCTTCGGCGGCGATGACCTTGGCCCGCTTTTCCCGCTCAGCTTCGGCCTGCTTGCCCATGGCGCGCTGGATCTGCTCGGGCAGGTCCACGCTCTTCAGCTCGACGCTGTTCACTTCCACGCCCCAGGGCTCCGTGGAGCGGTCGATGATCTCCCGCAGGCGGGCGCTGAGCTTCTCGCGGTCGGCCAGCAGCTCATCCAGGCTCACCTCGCCTAGGATGGAACGCAGGGTGGTCTGCGCGATCTGGCTGGTGGCGTAATAGTAGTTCTCCACGCCGATGATGGCCTGCTTGGGATCCAGCACCCGGGAGTAGACGACGGCGCTCACCTTGAGGCTCACATTGTCGCGGGTGATGACATCCTGGCTCGGAACCTCCAGCACCGTGGTGCGCAGGCTCACGGTGATGGCGGTCTGGAAAGGTCGCCACACGAAGCAGAGGCCCGGTCCCTTGGGCTTGTCCTCCACCTTGCCGAGGGTGAAGACCACCAGCCGCTCGTACTCGTTCACGACCTTGAGGCAGGCGAAGAAGTAGATGAGGAGAATGATCGCAACGGGGCCGAAGCAGCCGAAGGATGAGGCGAGCAGGGTGTCCATGGAGGATCTCCGGAGGGTTGACCCATCATGCCACCAGTGCTCCGGTAGGCCAGCAAAAAGCAACCCACATATCTGCTATTCTTGCAGCGCTTCCTTCGCGGAGAATGCCATCACCTGGCTGTCGATGAGCGCCGTCTTCCGCTTCAGTTGCTGACCTACCGCTTCACGAACGGGTTGTGCTCGGCCTCCTCGCCGAGGCTGGTGGCGGGGCCATGTCCGGGGATGACCAGGGTGGCGCCGTCCAGCACGTAGAGTTCCCGTCGGATGCTCTGTTCCAGCGCCTCCCAATCGCCGCCCCAGAGATCGGTACGGCCCACACCACCGCGGAAGAGCGTGTCCCCCGCCAGCAGCACCTCACCCTGCTCGAACGCACCGTGGAAGCAGCAGGAACCTGGCGTGTGCCCCGGTGTATGCAACGTGGCGAGATCCAAATGGTGGTCTCCGGCATTCAGGGCCGTCATCTCGGGCTGAGGGATGGGCGGCATGCCGAACATCCCCGTTTGCTGCGCCAGGGCCTCGATGAGAAACGTGTCATCCCCATGCAGGTGGGCTGGGCACTGCCAGAGGTCCTGCAATTCCTTCGTGGCCCCCACATGGTCGAAGTGGGCGTGGGTGTGCAACAGGGCCGTCACCTTGAAGCCCAGGGCCTCCACGCGCGTTCGGATCTTCGCCCCATCGCCACCGGGATCCACCACCACGCCCAGGCCCGTGGCGGGCTCCCACAGCAGCGAACAGTTGCAGCCCAGCGGGCCCACGGGGAAGGTTTCGAGGTTCAGCATCCCCCCATTGTCCCAAATCCCGGCGCTCCCGATAACAGATAGCTGACAGCCGATAGCTGATAGCCGACACCTGACAGCTACACTGAGTCGTGGCCACGATCCGGAACAACGCCGACAAGTCCCCCGCCCTCCAGCGGAAGCTTTCGGACCTGCCGCTGCGCCCCGGCTGCTACCTCTACCGCGACCAGAAGGGGAACCTGCTCTACATCGGCAAGGCCAAGGTCCTGCGGAACCGGGTGAAGTCCTACTTCCAGAACAAGCACCTGGACGCCAAGACGCGCCGCCTCGTGGCCCGCATCTGGGACCTGGAGTTCATCGTCTGCGAGACGGAGCTCGAGGCCCTGGTGCTGGAGAACAACCTCATCAACGAACACCTGCCGCCCTTCAACATCCTGCTGCGGGACGACAAGAGCTACCCCTACGTGAAGCTCACCTGGAAGGAGGCCTTCCCGAAGGTCTTCGTCACGCGCAAAGTCCGCAAGGATGGCGGCCTCTACTACGGGCCCTTCTTTCCCGCCAGCACGGCCTACCGCACCGCGGAGCTGGTCTACCGGTTCTTCCAGATCCGCGACTGCGACATCGACATCGACGGCAAGCGCGGCCGGGCCTGCCTGAAGTACCAGCTTCACCGCTGCACGGCGCCCTGCATCGCCGCCGTGAGCCAAGCGGACTATCGGGAACAGGCAAAGGAGGCGCGGCTCTTCCTGGAAGGGAAGCGCGACGAGCTGAAGGCCCGGCTGGAGGCCGCCATGTGGAAGGCCGCCGAAGCCGCCGCCTTCGAGCAGGCCGCCCAGCACCGGGACGCCCTCCAGCAGGTGGACGCCTGGTTCACGCGGCAAAAAGCCGCCAGCCCGAACCTGGAGGACACGGATGTCTACGGCAGCGCGGTGCTGGACGGCCGGGCCTGCGTCCATCGCCTGATGCTCCGCGACGGCCGCATGATGGGGCGGCAGGAGTACGTGCTGGAGGATGTGGAGGCCTTCGACGGCGCCGTGCTGGCGGAAGTGCTCCAGCGGGTCTACAGCGCGGACCCCGTGCCCGGCCGCATTCTGGCCGAGATCGAGCCGGACGACGCGGAGCTCCTGCGGGACTGGCTTGGGGGCATGCGCGGGGCCCGGCCCCAGATCCAGGTGCCGAAGAAGGGCGAGAAGGTGGATCTGTTGGCCATGGCCCAGGAGAACGCGCGGCTGGCCCTGGAGCGCAAGTTCGAACCAGCGCGACTGAACGAGGCCGTGCTGGAGGGGCTCCAGGCTTTCCTCGGTCTGAGCCACCTGCCGAGGCGCCTCGAATGCTTCGACATCAGCCATGGCCAGGGCCGCGAAGTCGTGGCCAGCTGCGTGGTGTTCAGCGACGGCGTGCCCGACAAGGCCCGCTACCGCCGCTTCAAGATGACCAATGAGCAGAATGACGACTTCGCCAACATGTTCGAGGCGGTGATGCGCCGTTACCGGCGCCTGCGGGAGGAAAAGCAGGAGTTTCCGGATCTCGTGCTGATCGATGGTGGACTGGGACAGCTGCATGCGGCGGAGGCGGCCTCGAAGGAACTGGGGCTGGAGCAACTGGAGTTGGGTTCCTTGGCGAAAAAGGAGGAACTGGTCTTCCGTCCGGGCTCCAGCGAACCGCTGAGGATCCCGAAATCCTCGCCGGTGCTGCAGCTGCTGCAGCGAATCCGGGATGAGGCGCACCGCTTCGCCATCACCTACCACCGGGCCCTGCGGGCCAAGCGCACCCTCCAGACGGAACTCACGCAGATTCCCGGTATCGGCCCCGCCACGGCGAAGAAGCTGCTTCAAACATTCGGCAGCGCCACCCGCGTGCGGGAAGCCAGCGAGGTGGATCTGGCGCAGGCGGTGGGCCCAGCTGCCACTGCGCGCATTGCGACATGGAAATCTTCCCAGTCTCATGGAAGTGATTCGACTCATTTACCTTGAGGTCTATTGGATTTTCCTCAACCCACCGTGCCGGTGGCTCCTCTCTCGGGGTGTGCGGACGATTCCGCACCTCCACCAGGAGGCATCCATGAAAACCACGATCTGCTTGGCCGCGGTCCTCGGCGCGAGCCTCGCCCTCTCAGCCCAGACCCCCCAGAAGGACCAGACCCGGACCCAGGACCGGACGCGGACCCAGGCTCAGGCCCGCGATCAGGCCCAGACCCGCGATCAGTCGAGGTCCCGGGACCAGCTCCGCAAGCGCGACGGCAGCTGCGGCCAGACCCCAGGCGCAGGCCAAAGATCTGGCCGAATGACCGGACGGGGTGGCCGGGGACGTTGAACGGCTGCACCCTGAACGAATCTGACCTCACTGACCCGGAGCCCCGATGGCGAAGCGACCCGCCCTTCTCCTGCTGGCCTGCCTGGGGCTGTCCGCCCAGGAAGCACCCTTCGACCTGGACCTTCCCGAGCCCTCAACCATCACCCGCGTGGCCATCGGGGGCTACGACCAGGCCTTCTCCGATGGCTACGGGCGCTGGAAGGGCTGGACGCTCGAAGGCACCATCTACCCCACCAGCGGCGGGCCTTGGCAGCTCGCCGCCGTGGGGTTCGATCGGCCCGAAGGCAAGGGCACGCTCTTCACGGTGGGCAAGTACCTGCTGGTTGGCAAAGCCTCATCGATCTTCCTGGGTGTCAGCGGCGGCACCAACACGGACATCTTGCCGAAGGGCCGGGTGGATGTGGACCTCCACCTGGATGTCGCCCACGGATGGAAGCTTGATCTGGCGGGTGCCCTCAGCCGCTTCGAGGGGGACCAGGAAGTCCGGCTGCTCCAGGCGGGTCCCGGCTATCAGGGCCAGTCCTGGGGCGCTTCCTTCTGGTACCAGCGGCTCCAGTACGAACCGTATGGGGATTCCGATAGCGGTTGCATCGTGAACCTCAGGTTCGGCGGCAACGACTTCGCCATGTGGCACAACCTGCGGTTGGCCTGGGGGCGCGGCATCATCGAAAGCACGGCCTCCGGGGGCGGTCTTGCCTCCGCGGCCACGGGCATGACCACCGGAGGCAGCGGCTACGGGGGGAGGTTCGGCTACGGTGGCACCGGGTCTGGCTCGATGGGCACCACGACCAGCGCCGGGACCTCCCTGCTCGGGCCGCGTCCGCAAGAGCGTCTCGCCAGCTTTTCGGGGCACTGGCCGCTGACCGATTCCCTGGCCCTGAAGGCGGAAGCCACCTGGGGCGAGAAGGTCTCGACCTACCACTTCTGGGGCGGCAGCCTGCAGGTGGTGGTCACCTTTTGAGGCCTACTTCCCGGCCCCGGCCTCGAGTCTGGAGAGATCCTCACGGGCCGCGTCACTGCCTTTCTCTGCCGCCTGACGGTACCAATGCAGGCCCTTCTCCCGGTCCTGCTGCACGTTGAGGCCGTAGTAGTACATCACGCCGAGCATCCGCATGGCGTGGACGTCCCCCGCTTCAGCCTGGTCCAGGTAGGCCCGGATCGCATCCGGCGCTCCCGCTTCTCGAACTCCGGCCTGGGGCTTGGGCACCTGGATCTCCGGGCGCCGAGAGGACAACAGGAGGGCCGCTCCTCCCAGCGCGAGAATGATCCCGAAGCCCAGGAGCAGTTTCCATGTCCACGGCCGGGAAGCACCGCCCGGAGCGCCCGGCATTTGGGTCTGCCCGGAAGTCCCGGCCTGGATGGAGATCTTCTGAGTCCGCTGGACTGGATCGGAAGTCACAGGCAGGACAAGCTTGTGGGTCTGGTCTGGGGCGCCTTCCTGGCCTGGCCGCGTCTCGTGTTCGCTCATGGGGCCCCCGTGGATCTCGACTGGCGACACTCAGGATAATGCCAGGCGGCTCACATGCCCCCCCCGGGACGTGGTTCCGGAGGTTTCGCCCAGTGGCGGAGCCGCGGGGTGAAGGCCAGGAACAGAAGCGGGGACAGGACGATGAAGCCGAACACGTGCCGCGCGGCGTAGGTGCCCACCAACAGCCAGTAGACCAGGCCATAGAGACTGCTCAGCTCGAACAGCGCCGCATAGAGCAGGGTCTCCCGGAGGATCACCCCGGCCTGCTGCGGAGCGGGAACCCTGGGAAAGGCCCTCAGCACCACCCCGCGCCGCCAGAGCACCCAGGCGGCGGAGAAAAAAACCAGGCCGGTGAAGAGATGGCCCACCTGGAGGTAAGTTCCTTCTGGCGGATGGCTCCCGGGGGGCGCAAGGCCGGACAGGATCAGGGCCCCGACGAGGATGGGCGTGCCCAGACAGAGGGCCAGCCCCGCGAGGTAGGCCAGGCGGCAGGCGGTGCGCAGCGATTCCGGCGCGTCGTTCACGCGGCCTCGGCGGCCTTGACGCGGATCTCCCCGAAGGTCTCGCCCTGAACCAAGGCGATGCGGCCCGTACGGACCAATTCAAGCAGCGCCAGGAAGGTGAGCACCAGTTCCTCGCGGCTGCGAGCCTGCCCCAGCAGGCCCTGGAAGGGCTTCCACAATCCATCCTGCAGGTCGCGCAACACTTCCACCACCCGCTGCTCCAGCGTCTTGGGCTGGGTTCGCACTTCCACGGGCGGCGGCGGCAGCAGGCGCTTCAGGGCTTCCCGGTAGGCGCCCAGCAGATCGAAGAGGGTGGCGCGGATGGGCTCCTCCTCCACGCGCTTGTGGTCCTCCAGATCGAGGCCCGGCGCGAAGGCGATCTTCTGCCAGTCCGACTCGCGATCCGATAGCGCCATGGCCGCGGCCTTCACCTGCTGGTAGTCCAGCAGCCGCTGCACCAGGGCCTCGCGGGGATCCTCCTCGCCGGTCTCCTGGGGCGGGCGGGGCAGCATGAGCCGGGACTTGATCTGCAACAGCTGGGCCGCCATGGCCACGAACTCCGCCGCGATCTCCAGGTTCAGCTCCTCCATGAGCGCGAGGTAGTCCATGTACTGCCGCGTGACATCCGCCATGGGCAGGTTCAGGAGGTCCAGCTTCTGCTCATGGATGAGGTGCAGCAGGAGGTCCAGGGGGCCGTCGAAGGCGGACAGGTGCAGGGCCAGCCCCCGGAACTTCGTTTCGAAGCCCTTGGGCGCTTCGAAGGTTTTCGAGGGCTCTGGCGCAGGCGGAACTTCAGCCACGGATTCTGGAAGTTCCATGGGGGTATCGGACATGGTTCCATTCTAGCCCGGGCACGGGTTTGGACAGCGTCACCGAATAAGCAATTCAAACCACCGATGAACACCGATGGACACCGATGGACACCGATGGACACCGATAAAGATGAACTGATTTTTTCATGCAGTTATCGGTGTTTATCTGTGTTCATCGGTGGTTAATTATTTTTTTGTTTGCCTTTAAGTTTTAGGGGCATATGAAGCACTCGTTCAATGCCGAGCCTGGTGATTGAACGGTGTCCAAGGTGCAGAGGCAGGCGACAATGGAGGGCTATGGCCCGCCCCCCCGTCCTCCCCGGCCCCCGCCCCGATTGGCTGAAGATCCGCGTGCCGGCCCCGGAGGTGGTGGCGGAGGTCGAAGGCCTCATCCGCGAGCAGCGGCTGGTGACGGTCTGCGAGGAGGCCCGCTGCCCCAACCTGCACGAGTGCTGGGGGGTGCATCGCACGGCCACCTTCATGCTCATGGGTGATGTCTGCACCCGGCACTGCGGGTTCTGCAACGTGGGCAAGGGCCGCCCCGGCGAACTGGACCCGGGCGAACCCCAACGCGTGGCCGAGGCCGTGGCCCGGCTGGGCCTGAAGTTCGCGGTGGTCACCTCCGTGAACCGGGATGATCTCCCGGACGGCGGCTCGGCGCACTTCGCGGCCACCATCCACTGGATCCGCACCCTGTCGCCCCACTGCGGGGTGGAAGTGCTCATCCCCGACTTTCGCGGCAGCGAATCCGCGCTGCTCACGGTGCTGGAGGCCCGGCCCGACGTCCTGAACCACAATGTGGAGACGGTGCCCCACCTCTACCGCCGGGTGCGGCCCGACGCCGACTACGCCCAGAGCCTCACGGTGCTGCGGCGGACGGCGGAGTGGCGCGATGCCCACGCTCCGGCCATGCGCGTGAAGAGCGGCATCATGGTGGGTCTGGGGGAGACGCCGGAGCAGGTGTTGTCCCTCATGGCGGACTGGCGCGCCTCCCGCGTGGACATCGCCACCATCGGACAGTACCTCCCGCCTTCGGAATTGCACCTGCCTCTTGAGCGTTTTGTAGAACCCACCGAATTCGACATGTACCGCCAGAAAGGGATGGAGATGGGCTTCCAGCGTGTGGAATCCGCGCCCCTGGTGCGGTCCAGCTATCACGCCAAAGAGAGCTTCGAAGCCTAGGGCTCGAAGCTCTCTCGGAGTGCCGTACCTTCAGGCCTTGGCGTGCTCGCTCTGGCCCAGGAACTGCCGCTCGAAAATGGACCAGTCCAGGGCGCCGGCTCCCGTCACCTGAGGTGAATCGGGATTCCGCAGCCGGGTGATCTCATCCTGATACCAATCGATGACGGGCTGGCCGATCTTGAGGGTCGGCAGCTCGCCGGCCAGATCGCTTGGCGTCATCAGGCAGACCCAGCCGCGGTCATAGGGGCTGTGCATCAGTTCGGCCGGTTCCGTAAGCAGACCGGCGTTGTCGTGCTCGATGCGGCCGCTGAGCGGCGCGGCCACGTGCACGAGTCCATCGGACCCCTTCAGGGTGAACAGGGTCTCGCCCTGTCGGTAGGTCTTGCCGCGTTCCGGCAGCACCACGGCCTTCACGCTGCCAAGCGCCTTCCGCACGAAATCATCGATGCCGACGCGGACCTGGCCTTCCGGCTCGATCCGCACCCAGGCGTGGCCTGTGGACAGGAAGGCGCCGCCGGGCACGCAGAACTCGCTGGCGGAGACGACCTCGGCCATCTCCGGAGCCACCACGCGCACGTTGGGTCGCCGCTGGGCCTCGATGCGGGCCTCACGCTTGATGAGCAGCTTCTTCGCGAATTCCGCCAGTTCGTCGGCGGTGAACGGCTTCTGGATGTACTCGCAGGCGCCGTGCTGGAGGGTCTCCACCGCCGTCTCGATGCTGCCGTAGCCGGTGATCACGACCACATCCACGTCCGGCCGCAGATGCTTGGCCGCCTTCACCACTTCGACACCATCCATGTCCGGCATCTTGAGGTCGGTGAAGAGGAAGTCGTAATCGTGCCGCTGGATCAGCCCCAGGGCCTCGGGGCCGTGCTCGACCGTATCCACGCTGAAGCCTTCCAGCACCAGGATGCGACGGAAGGAATCGAGCACCACCGCCTCGTCGTCCACGGCCAGAATGCGAGCCTTGGGATTGGGCACTTCCACGCGTTTGAGGCTCTTGGCCTCGTAGGTGAAATCGAGGTGGATGGCGGTGTTCAGCACGGCCTCCCGAGCCTGCCGTGCCTGCTTCTCCCGCATTCGGCGGAGGCTCGTGCGCACCAGGAAGTCGATGCCCACAAAAGCGACAAACATGAAGATGATCAATAGGGCGGTCATGGAAAACCTCCTAGGTGGTGGTGGGAATAAGGATCGGGCCGCCGCCGGCGGACGTGGGAATGCGAAGGGTGAAGCAGGTGCCCTGGTCGGGATCGCTGCGGACCTCCAGGGCCCCGCCGTGGGCTTCCACGATGCCCCAGCTGACCGCGAGGCCCAGGCCCGTGCCGTGATTGCCCTTGGTGGTGTAGAAGGGCTCGAAGATGCGCGGCAGGTCTTCCGGCGGAATGCCCCGCCCGTTGTCATGGACCAGGAGTTCCACGGTGCCCTCGGCCCCGAGGCGCGTCGTGACGCGGATGGTACCGCCTCCGTCGCCGATGGCGTCCCCGGCATTGAGCAGCAGGTTCACCGCCACCTGCTGGATCTGGTTGGCGTCCGCCAGAACCACAGGCAGCTCGGTGGCCAAGTCCAACGAAAGATCCACCTGGTTGAGGGACAATTGGGTCATCACGACCGATACGGCCCGTCGCACCACCTCGTTCAAGTCCATTGGCTTCCGGGCGGGCGGTGTGGGTCTGGCGAAGTCGAGGAGCCCACGAATGATCCCCCGGCAGCGCACGGTTTCCCGGACGATCACATCCAGGTCGTCGCAGGCCGGAACATCGCCATCCAGCCGCTTGCGGAGCAGAGAGGCATAGCTCAGCACGCCGGTGAGCGGATTGTTGATCTCGTGGGCCACGCCGGCCGCCAGCCGTCCCACCGAGGCCAGCTTGTCCGCCTGGGCCAGCTGGCGCTGGGTCTCCGCCAGCCGCTGGGACATGGTGTTGAAGGCACTGGCCAGTTCACTCAGCTCATGGTTGCCGTGCACGGGAATGGTGGTGCCGAGGTCCCCCTCGCCCACCCGCCGGGTGCCCGCCACCAGGGCCGCCACGGGCTTGACCACCAGGCGCCGGTTGAGGAACCAGAGGATCAGGCCGCCCGCCAGGACGGCCACCGTGGCAGAGAGCCCCATCAGCATCCGGCTGTGGCTGATCTCGCGATCCACCTCTGCCAGGGAGACGTTCACGTCCAGCACGCCCAGCAGGCTCTGCTTGTCGCTGTGGGCGTGGCAGGCGGCCGTGGAGCAGGAGGGCTCGTTGGGGATGGGATTGATGAGCCCCAACATGCGCGTTCCGTCCGGGGCGCGGAAGGTCCGCGCGCGGGCCTGGATCTCCAGGCGCTCCAGGGGGCGCCCCTCGGCGTGGCAGGCGTAGCAGGCCTCGCCCCGGATATCCAGGCTGGTCCCGATCTCCTCTTCCGCCGAGGAGAACATGATGCGGCCTTCCTTGTTGAACACCCGGACCTTCCGGATGCCCTCCCCGTGAAGGCCGCCCACCGCCCGGATCTGGCGGTGCAGGTTCTCCCGGCGGTTCTCCAGCATGTCGAAGTGGGTGGCGCTCTTGATGGTCTCGCTGAGCTGGTCGGCACTGCGGGTGCGCTCGGCGAGAAGCTGGGCCGTGTGGGAGCGGAGGACGGCGAAGGCCATGCCGCCGATCACCACCGCGGTCGCCAGGCCAGCGCCCAGGACGAGCCGCGTGCCGATGCGGGTTCTCATGCCTAGCCCCTCCCCGGCGACTCCTTCGGGCCTGCGACCGGCCCTTCAGGGAAGACCGAGAAGGTGCGGACGGCGAAGGCGAAGATCGCCATGCCGATGGCCACCAGGCCCAGGGAGACGGTGATCTCCATGGCCGAAGGGAGGTACCGCACACCGGAAGCGGCCTCCATGCCCGTGATGCTGACGTTGAGGCGGTTCATGACGAACCCCAGCACCGCGAGGAAGGCCCCGGCCACCAGCCAATCGGGGTTCGTGCGCAGCTTCCGGAAGGACATCAGCACCACCGGCAACACCACGCCCAGCGTGAACTCGATGAGGAACATGCGCCCTTCGTAGCTGAAGCCCGTGATCGTCCCGAAGGCATGGTTGCGGGCGATCCCCTGCAGCCGCATGAGGCCGTAGATGCCCAGCGCCACCACCATGCCCCGGGCCAGGGGCTCCAGGAGATCCATCTCCAGGTGCCGGTGGAAGGCCCGCTTGCTGAGGTAGGACTCCAGGATGATCATGCCGATGCCCGCGCCAATGGCGGAAATGTAGAAGTGGAGCGGCAGCATGGGGGAGTACCAGAGCGGATGCAGCTTGCTGGGGACGATGAGGTAGAGGGATCCCAGCGAGGACTGGTGCAGGGTCGAGAGGAGCACGCCGAGGATGACCAGGGGTGTGATGAGCTGGTGGATGAGCTTAGCCGGCGTGTGGAAGCCGAAATACTCGAGCACCACTGGAGCGAACTCCACGGCCAGCACCGTGGTGTAGAGCATCACGCACCAGGCCACCTCGAACATGACCGAGTGCGTGTTCCAGTAGATGATGGCGTGCCAGATGCGCCATGGCTGGCCCAGATCCAGCAGCAGCGCCACGATCACGAAGGCATAGCCCAGGAAGCCCGTGAGGATGGTGGGGCGCACGATGGGCTCGAAGCGATGGAGATTGAAGAGGTGGACCACCGCCGTGAGGGTGAACGCCCCGGCGGCGAGACCCACGCCACAGAGAAGGTCGAAGCCGATCCAGAGGCCCCAGGGGAACTGGTCGCTGAGGTTGGTGACCGCCCCCAGGCCCTTGGTGTAGCGGAGGATGGTCACGGCACAGAACGCCAGGAAGATGATCACGAACACCCCGGTCCAGAAACCCGGGCGGAACTTGCGGGGCGCGAGCGTAGCGAGGGTGTTCATGACCGGTCCTCCCGTCCGTGGCCTTGTCCATCGCGGCCGTTCCCGTGGGCTGTGGCCTTGGCGACATCCTCGCGCCGGGCGGTGATCCAATAGACGCCGTAGAGGAAGACGGCCCACACGGCGACGAAGTCGGGGATGTTCGACAGCACCTGCCAGGTCTTCATGGCCGGGGGCTCTCCGGGCAGGTTGGACTTGAGGCCCAGTTTCTCGAAGGGCACGTTGGAGATCATCAGGACCGAGGTGCCACCGGCCTCGGTGAGCCCATAGATGTGGTCCACATACTCGCCTGGTTTCTGGCGGATGCGAGTCCGGGCCTCCCAGATCAGATCCTCCTTCTTCCCGAACATCGTGGCTCCCGTGGGGCAGGCCTCGGCGCAGGCGGTGGGTTTGCCTTCCTTGAGGCGGCCGGCGCACATGATGCACTTGCCGACCACGGGCACGGGTCGGTCCCATTGGTATTTCGGTATCTCGAAGGGGCAGGCCATCATGCAATACCGGCAGCCCATGCAGCGCTCGGCATCGTAGACCACGGGACCCTCTGGGGTCTTGGTCAGGGCGCCCACGGGACAGACTGAGGCGCAGGTTGGCACCTCGCAGTGCATGCAGAGCCGGCGCACGTTGAGACCTTCCTTTTCCTGGACCGTGGTCCAGGTGTAGGCCGTCAACACCTCCTCTACCTTCCCGGGTAGCTTGTTCTGCTCCTTGCAAGCGGAGCTGCAGGCGCCGCAACCGATGCAGCGCGTGGCGTCGAAGAGAAGGCCCATGCCCATGGGTTCCCCTGCCTTTTCAAGGTCCCTGGGAGGTATTCCCGGGGGTTCGACTGGAAGCATCCGCCCGGCCGATTGCATAGTCAACCCATTGGTGTGAATTAAAAATGACGATGTTGTCGTATATAAGAAAAAGGTCTCGCATGCGCGAGACCCTTCCCAGGAAAGACGCGGGTTAGACCTGTCCTTGCCCCCGGGTTGTCCTGCCGGATCTGGGCAGGGTTTTTTCTCCATGCCTCAATCCCCGTGCTGGTCGTTTTTTATCACTTCGGCAGGTCATTTACTGGATAGCCAAGTCTCCTTATCGCAGGGCACCCAGGCGGCCAGACCCAAAAAATACGCCCCGCGGATGCGAGGCGTATTTTGGAACCGAGAGCTGTCAGCTGATAGCTGATAGCTACTAATACATGTCTTCCATGCCGCCCATGCCGGGGCCCGCGGGTGCCGCGGACTTGGGCTCGGGGAGCTCGGTGATGATGGCTTCGGTGGTCAGCATCATGGCGGCCACGGAGGCGGCATTCCGCAGCGCGGACTTGGTCACCTTGGCGGGATCGACCACGCCGAACTTCACCATGTCGCCGTATTCGTTGGTGGCGGCGTTGTAGCCGTGGTTGCCCTTGCTCTCGCGGACGGTGTTCACGACCACGGAACCCTCGACGCCGGCGTTGTTGGCGATCTGGCGGAGGGGTTCCTCCAGGGACTTGCGGACGATGTCCACGCCCGTGGCCTGATCGCCGGTGACCTTCAGCTCGGCGAGCTTGGTCAGGCTGCGAAGCAGCGCGACGCCGCCGCCGGCCACGATGCCATCCTCGACAGCGGCCTTGGTGGCATGCATGGCGTCTTCCACGCGGGCCTTCTTCTCCTTCATCTCGGTCTCAGAGGCCGCGCCCACCTTGATGACGGCGACGCCACCCACGAGCTTGGCCAGACGCTCCTGCAGCTTCTCCTTGTCGTAGTCGCTGGTGGAGGTCTCCACCTGGGCGCGGATCTGCTTCACGCGGCCCTGGATCGCCTCGGTGCTGCCGGCGCCCTCGACCAGGGTGGTGTTCTCCTTGTCGATAACGACCTTCTTGGCGCTGCCGAGGTCAGCCAGCGTGAGGTTCTCGAGCTTCAGGCCCAGATCCTCGCTGATGGCCTTGCCGCCGGTGAGTGTGGCGATGTCTTCCAGCATGGCCTTGCGGCGGTCGCCAAAGCCGGGGGCCTTCACGGCGGCCACGTTCAGGGTGCCGCGGATCTTGTTCACCACCAGGGTGGCCAGCGCTTCGCCGTCCACGTCCTCGGCGATGATCAGCAGGGGGCGGCGGCTGTTGACGACCTGCTCCAGCAGGGGCAGGAGGTCGCGCATGTTGGAGACCTTCTTCTCGTAGGCGAGAATGTAGGGATTCTCCAGCTCGACCTTCATCTGATCGGGGTTGGTCACGAAGTAGGGGCTGAGGTAGCCGCGATCGAACTGCATGCCCTCGACCACGGTCAGCTCGGTGTCGCGGCCCTTGGCCTCTTCCACCGTGATGACGCCGTCCTTGCCGACCTTGCCCATGGCCTCGGCGATGATCCGGCCGATCTCTTCATCGCCGTTGGCGGAGATGGTGCCCACCTGCGCGATGGCGTTGCCCTCGACGGGCTTCTTGATCTCGTCGATGGCCTTCACGACGGTCTCGACCGCGAGGTCGATGCCCTTCTTGATCTCCATGGTGTTGGCGCCGCTCACGACGGCCTTGATGCCCTCACGGTAGATGGCGCGGGCCAGCACGGTGGCGGTGGTGGTGCCGTCACCGGCGACGTCGGAGGTCTTGGAGGCGACCTCACGCACCAGCTGGGCGCCCATGTTCTCGTGCTTGTCCTTGAGCTCGATCTCCTTGGCGACGGTGACGCCGTCCTTGGTCATGAGCGGGGAGCCGAACTTCTTCTCGATGAGGACGTTGCGGCCTTTGGGGCCGAGCGTGACCTGCACCGCGTCGGCGAGCTTGTTCACGCCGCGCAGGATCGCCTGGCGGGCATCTTCGGCATAGATGATGGACTTGGCCATGTGTGTCTCCTTGGTCTCTGAGTCGTTAGCTGACGATGGCGAGGATTTCGTCTTCGCGCACGATGACGTGGTCCACGTTGTCGATCCGCACTTCCGTGCCGCTGTACTTGCCGATCAGCACCTTCTGGCCGGCCTTCACGGACATGGGATTGCGGGTGCCGTTCTCGTTGATCTTGCCTTCACCGACGGCCACCACTTCAGCCTCCATGGGCTTCTCCTTGGCGGTGTCGGGGATGATGATGCCGCCCTTGACGGTCTCGGCTGCGTCGACACGCTTCAGCACGACACGGTCGGAAAGAGGCTTGATGGCCATGGGACCTCCTTGGAAAGAAGAGAAATGGGACAGATGGAGCTGTTAGCACTCAGCCACAGCGAGTGCCAAGTCTGGCACCCGCCCTCCATCGGGTCAAGCAGGATTTTTCAAAGTGACTGCAAATTTTAGTGTATTCGATTCATATTTTCTTCTCAGTAATGTCAGATATCCAAATTCCGATTCCTGACCTCGGGTGGGTGTAGCCTTATTTCATGGAACACCTTGCCATCCTGCGCGACCTGCAAGCCACCCTGGACTACCTTCGGACCATTGAGCGCGACCTGTCGGCCCTGCCTCCGGACCTGGCGGCCATGGACACCCGGCTGAAGGCCATCGAGAAACAGACGGCGGAAAAGACCAGGGCCCTCGATACGGCCCGCAACTACATCCAGATTAAATCCAAGGAACTGGTCCAGGCCCTGAAGGACGAAGACCGCGCCCGCGCCGCTGTGAAGACCACCAGCCAGAAGGTGCAATACACCTCCGCCATCCGCGAACTGGATGAGAAGGAGCGCATGCGGGCTCAGATCGCCCGGCCTCTGAAGGCTCTGGAAACCGAGGCCCTGGCCCTGGAACAGGCCCTGGCGACCCTGGAGGCCGAGCGCCTCACGCTCAAGGCCCAGTTCGATGAGCTCCATGCCATCTTCCTGGGGGAGCATGCCAACCAGGTCGAGGGACGCAAGCAGCTCAAGGCCAAGCAGGCCGTGCTAGAGGCCAAGCTGGCCGTGCCCGAGGTGACGCGATTCCATCGCCTCGCCGCCGCCCGGCAGGGACGCGTGGTGGTGGCCGTGGAGAACGGCGCCTGCTCGGGATGCCACGTGAAGCTGCGCGGTCCCTTCCTCTTCCAGTTGAAGGAAGCCAAGGGTGCCGTGGCCTGTGAATCCTGCCAGCGGATCCTCTTCCTGCCGTGAACCTGGCCGACCGCGTCGAGGGCCTGCGGACCCGCGTCACCCGCGCCTGTGAGGCCGCGAACCGCGCTCCGGAAAGCGTCGAGCTGCTGCCGGTGTCGAAGAAACAGCCTCTGGCGCTGATCCGGGAGGCCGCCGCGCTCGGTTTCACGCGCTTCGGCGAGAACTACGTGCAGGAAGGCACCGACAAGGCCGTGGCCGCGCCGGACCTGGCCTTCGTGCTCCTGGGCCCCCTGCAGCGCAACAAGGCCAAGCCAGCCCTCCAGCACTTTGCGGAACTCCAGAGCCTGGACCGCCCGGAGCTGGTGGAGCGCCTGCGTCGGCTGGCGGAGGAATTGGATGTGATACGCCCCGTCTGGATCCAGGTGGATCTCTGGGGCGAAGCCACCAAGCTGGGCGGGTGCACCGAAGCCGATCTGCCTGCCCTGATCGAGGGCCTGGGCGACGATGCCCGCCTGCCCTTGCGAGGACTCATGGCCATCCCGCCCCCCGGCCTGGAAGCCGCCTTCCGCCAGATGGCCGACCTCCGCGAGCGATTCCAGCAGCCGCTCGGCCAGCCCCTGCGGCTCAGCATGGGCATGAGCGACGACCTCGAAGAAGCCATCGCCGCTGGTTCAGATCAGATCCGCATCGGCACGGCGTTCTTCGGCGAGCGGGTGTACGCCCGGTGAGCCATCCTGTCCGGAGGTAGGGCCTCGCCGCTCCGCCCGCTTCATGGTTCGATGGTTCCTTCGTCCCCGGAGCTTCCATGACCACGATCAAGACCGCCACGGCCACGCTGCCCGTCTCCGCTGACGTGCTGTACGCCTTCCTCGCGGACCTGTCGAAGCACCGGGCCTTCCTGGAACCTGCCGCCATGAACTTCCAGGGCGACGCCGACAAGCACAGCTACGTCATCGAGGTCATGGGCATGAAGATGCCCCAGGAGCTGGTGGTGAAGGAGCGCGTGCCCGGCCAACGGGTGATGCTAGTACCCGGCGCCAAGAAGATGTTCGACCACGAGCTGCGCTTCGAGATCGCCGCCGCCGGCGAGGGCTGCACCCTGCGCCTGGTGGACGAGGCCGACATCCCCATGATGATGGCCATGATGGGCGCCGAGAAGCTCCTCCAGGGCCAGCTCGACAGCGGCCTGGCGCGCATCCAGGAACTGGCGGCTGGCAGCGAGCTCGCCTAGAAGGCCGCCCGTGGCTTCAGAACCGGAGAGGTTCCTCCCGAGCCCGGATGGATCAAAGCCGTTTAATCGCGATGAACAATGCTCCCCACCGCTGAATGGCTTGTCGCTGGTCGTAGGTAAAGGTTGGGTTTCAACCTTCAAAGGAGTAGCTTGAATCAAGCCTGAGCGGATGAGCTAAATTGACGAGTTGGATTCTGATTGCCCATAGGGGATAAATCATGGCGCTTGAGGTAGTCACCCGGGACCAGCTTCAGGCGATCGTTGCCCAACTGAAAGAGGCGCTCTATAACCACCAGATATGGCATGGAGCACTGCTTCGCACACTCGCTTGCGGGCTGCCTGGTGACAAGCACGACCTCAGCGATACTGCCCATACGGAATGTCGATTTGGCCAATGGTACTATAGCGAGGCACCTGAAAATCTGCGCAACCACCCGGGGTTCATCGCCATGGGCGAGGAACATCACCGCATGCATCACCTGGCCATGCTGTTGCTGATCTCAGCACATGCGGGTAGTCCCATCGCCCCACTCGATTACGACAATTTTTCAAATGCGCTCGAACGGCTGCGGCTTGAGATATCCGCCTTGGAACGGGAATTGGAAAATTCTTTGTTCAATCACGATGCCCTTACCGGAGCTATTACACGCTTCGACATATTGCCGACATTGCGTGAACAACAGGAGCTGGTGAAGCGTCACGCACAGGTTTGCTACATTGCCATGATGGACTTGGACAACTTCAAGGCCATCAACGATCTCCACGGACATTCCGCAGGTGATCTCGTGCTGGTCGCAGCGGTGCACTACCTGATCAAACATCTCCGCCCCTACGACAAGGTATTCCGCTACGGCGGGGAGGAGTTTTTGTTGTGCATGCCCTACACCGAGTTGACAGCGGGGTTTGACAGGGTCAAGAGCCTCGGCGAAGAACTCGCCGCATTGGAAATAGATATAGGTGAGAAGGAACCAATCCATATCACGGCTTCCTTCGGCCTGACACTCCTTGACGCGGACTTCCCGGCTGGAACCTCGATCGACCGCGCAGATAAGGCCTTGTACGCGGCGAAATCCGCAGGTCGGAATTGTGTAAAGGTATGGGATCCCTCGATGTGAGGTTGGTTGCAAACCCCAGCCGATCATCCACCCGCACTTGCCTTCATTCATCCGTTGCATCCCTGTGAATGAATTTGAACAGGGATCATGGGACGTTTTCCCTGAAAGGAAATCCCCACTCACGGCATGACTGGGTATCGGGCCCCTGACCCGCCCGGCACCCATTCCCTTGGAGGTTCCATGCGCCCCGCCCTGCTGCTCGCCGCCCTGCCCTCGCTCCTGGTCGCCCAGGAAGCGGTCACCACGCTGAAGGATCAGAAGGCCCTGGCGGTAACCATCTACAACGACAACCTGGCACTGGTGAAGGACACCCGGGAGGTGCGGCTGCCCAAGGGCGAATCCAGATTGGCCTTCCAGGAGGTGTCCGCCCAGATCCGGCCCGAGACGGCGCTCCTGCGGAACCTCACCCACCCGAAGGATTTCTGGGTGGCGGAGCAGAACTTCGACTTCGACCTGCTCACGCCCCAGAAACTGCTGGAGAAGTACGTGGGCGAGAAGGTGACCGTGGTGCGCAGCGTGCCGAACGAAACCGGCGCGGGGGCGAAGGAGGTCCGCGAGGAGGCCACGGTGCTGGCCACCAACAACGGCACGGTGCTGCAGTTCGCGGACCGCATCGAGACCAGCGCCCCCGGCCGCCTCATCTTCCCGAAGGTGCCCGGCAACCTGCGGGCCCGGCCCACCCTGGTGATCAGCCTCAACAGTGGCGCCGACCGGGAGCAGAAGCTGGAGCTGAGCTACCTCACGGGCGGCCTCTCCTGGCGGGCCGACTACGTGGCCAACCTGGCGCCGGACGAGAAGACCCTCGACCTCAGCGGCTGGGTGACCCTCACCAACCAGAGCGGCGCCGCCTATCCCAGCGCCACCTTGCAATTGGTGGCGGGGGATGTGAACCGGGCCCAGCCGCGAGCGGAGCGCGTCTATGCCCTTGACGGACTGGCCGCCAAGGCCGCTCCAGCCCCTCCCCGCATGGCCGAGGAGAGCCTCTTCGAATACCACCTCTACACCCTGGACCGCCCCACCACCCTGGCGGTGAACCAGACCAAGCAGGTGGCCCTGCTCAGCGCCAGCGCCGTGCCCGTGCGCAAGGAATACCTGCTCCAGGGCCAGACCTACTACTACACCGGCAGCTACGGCAACCTGGGCGACAAGCAGAAGGTGGGTGTGTTCGTCGAGTTCGACAACAAGGAATCCAGCCGCCTGGGCATGCCGCTCCCCAAAGGCATCATCCGCGTCTACAAGCGGGACAGCGAGGGCCGCGCCCAGTTCGTGGGCGAGGACAGCGTGGATCACACCCCGAAGAACGAGCTGGTCCGCTTGAAGCTGGGCGAGGCCTTCGACGTCACCGCGCGGCGCAAGCAGACCGACTACAAGAGCCTGGGCCGCCAGGGGAAGTTCGGCTTCGTCCACGAATCCGCCTTCGAGATCGAGCTGAAGAACGCCAAGAAGGAGCCCGTCACCGTCACCGTGCTGGAGCCCATGCCCGGCGACTGGGAGGTGCTCCAGAGCAGCCACCCCTGCACCAAGGCCGCGGCCGGCACCGGCAAGTTCCAGGTGACCGTCCCGGCCGAGGGCAAAGCCACGCTGACGTACCGGGTACGGGTGAAGTGGTAGGGGGAGTCAGGCTGGAGGTAGGAGGCGGGAGGTAGGAGGCGGGAGGTAGGAGGCGGGAGGTAGGAGGCGGGAGGTAGGAGGCGGGAGGTAGGAGGCGGGAGGTAGGAGGCGGGAGGTAGGAGGCGGGAGGTAGGAGGCGGGAGGTAGGAGGCGGGAGGTAGGAGGCGGGAGGTAGGAGGCGGGAGGTAGGAGGCGGGAGGTAGGAGGCGGGAGGTAGGAGGCGGGAGGTAGGAGGCGGGAGGTAGGAGGCGGGAGGTAGGAGGCGGGAGGTAGGAGGCGGGAGGTAGGAGGCGGGAGGTAGGAGGCGGGAGGTAGGAGGCGGGAGGTAGGAGGCGGGAGGTAGGAGGCGGGAGGTAGGAGGCGGGAGGTAGGAGGCGGGAGGTACTGCTTCCTGCTGCGGCGCGTTGCGCCGCGCCTTCCTCATAAGTTTGGCGCCGACCCATCGAGAAGGGCCGGACCAAAGGTAAAAAACAAGTGCGGCCAAAGGCCGCCTCAGGAATCAGTACCTCCCACCTCCAGCCTCCAGACTCCAGCCTGAGATTCCGCCATACTGAACCCCCATGCCCCTCCCCGCCCGCTTCCTTGCCCGCTTGCGTCGCCTGCCTTTGCGCCTGCGCGGACGCCTGACCGGCGGGACCGAAGGCCTGCATCCCTCCAAGCTCATGGGTTCCGGCCTCTCCTTCGTGGAAAACCGGCCCTACGTGCCAGGTGATGATCCGCGCTTCATCAACTGGCCCCTGACGGCCCGCATGGGCGAGCCGATCATGAAGCGGTTCGAGAGCAGCCGCGATCTGGTGCTCTGGCTGGTGGTGGATCCCTCGCCCTCCATGTTCCTGGGCGACCCCGTCTCGCCCCTGCGCTGGGCCATGGAACTCTGCGGCGCAGCCTTTGCCACCCTCCAGGCCACGGGCGACCGGCTGGGGCTCATCGTTCCCGGAGATGGCCGCACGCCGGCCCTGCGCATCGCCCCCAAGCGGGGGCGCATCCATGGCCTGCGCATCCTGGAAACGCTGGCCGAGCGTGGTCCAGCGATCCCCACGGAGGCCAGCTGGCGGGAGGCCCTGGGCCTCTGGGGCCAGCACGGGAAAGGGCATCGTCTCTGGCTCTTCAGCAACGGTGCGGGCCTGCAAGGTCTGGCACCGCTGCTGAAACCCCTGGCCACGCGGCATCGCCTGGTGTGGTTCCAACCGGAGACCCAGGAAGGCCCCCATGCCCCGACCTGGCCCGATCCGGGCTTCTCTCCCGCCATCGAACGGCAGTGTTGGGACCTGATCGAGGATCCCGTGGTGAAGCTGAACGGCTGGCTGCGGGCGGGGGGGGCGTGAGCATGGCAGGTTCACCCCAGCGCCTGTCCTGGCTCGGAATCCGCGCGCGGATTCCGAGATCTCAAAAGATCGCATGCCTGCTGGCACTGGGCCTGCTGGCCGGAGCCGCCCCCACCTGGAAGGCGCCGCCTAAGTTGAAGCTTGGGGAACTGCAGGTGCTGGAGTTGCGGGAGGCGGATCCCGCCCTGCCCGCACCACCGCGGCCCACGGTGGAGGACCGCCTGGGCCCGCTGCGTCTGCGCTCCCTGGAGCCCCTGCCGGACGGCCGCGGTTGGCGCTTCCAGGTGCAGGCCCTGGAGCCGGGACTCGCGGTGATCCCCGCCCTGGACCTGGGCAATGGCCAACGGGCTCCGGAGCTGCGGCTGGATGTGCCCCGCACCATCCCCTTCGGTGGTCCCTGGGTGGGCTTCGGGGGCGGCAACGACGACCTTCTCCCCGCCATTCCCTTCCCCTGGGCCTGGGCCAGCCTGCTGCTGCTGCCGCCCCTGGGCCTGGCCGCCTGGGCCATCCGCCGTTGGCGGAAGAGCTCGGCCAAGCGCCACCTGCATCACGTGGCCCACACCTTCCGCCGACACTGGCCTCCGACCCAGCGGGATCGCGCCACCCTCGACGCCGCCCATACCCTGGGCCGCGACCTGCTGGCCGCCCGCTTCGGGGACGCCGCCCGCGCCTGGGGGCCCGCCGAGTTCCAGGCCCGCAACCTCGACCCGTGGGACCAGTGGACGAAGAGCCTCGATGCCGCCCGCTTCGGCCGCACCGAACCGCCCTTTCCGGCCCCGGAGCCGCTGGTGGCCGCGTTGGACGCCCGCGGCGACCGTAAGGGGAACGCATGATCGCCCTGCGCCATCCCCTGCTGCTGCTGGTGGCCGTGCCCCTGCTCATCTGGGCCTGGCGGGTGGTCTACCGCTGGGGTATCCCCTCCTCCCGACCGTCAAGCGCCCTGGCGCGCCTCAGCTCCCACTGGCTGCCGCCCTTGCTGGCCCTGGCCCTGGGCCTGGCCGCCGCCGGGCCGGAATGGCGTCGGCCCGTGCGCGGCGAGGCGCCCGTGGTGGACTTCGCCGTGGTGCTGGATGGCAGCAGCAGCATGCAGATCCTCGACCGGCCCGAGGAGGACCGCTGGCACGCGGCCCGCCGCACCCTGGCCCAGTTCGTCCAGCGCCGCCCCGACGACCGCTTCGCCCTCATCCTCTTCAGCGCCCACCCCGTGACGCTCAGCCCCCTCACCGCCGACCACACGCGTCTGCTCCGCATGCTGGCCCGCCTGGACCTCGACAGCCGCGACGACGGCACCGCCATCGGCTCAGCCCTCATGACCGCCGTGCGACGCCTGGAGGACAGCCCGGCCCGCAGCCGGGTGATCCTGCTCATCACGGACGGCGTGCAGAACCGCGGCCGGGTGACGCCCGTGGAGGCCGCGGAAGAGGCGCAGCGCAACGGCATCCGCATCCACGCCGTGGCCATCGGCACCGACGGCGAGAGCCTGGTGCCCCTGGAGGGCGGCGGCTTCGCCCGCCTCCGCGTGGAGGTGGACCACGCCACCCTGCAGCAGGTGGCCCACCTCACCGGCGGCGAGTCCTTCAGCGCCGAGGATCCCGGCGGCCTGGCCCGCAGCCTTGCGTCCGTGGATCAACTGGAGAAGACGCTCCTGCCCGTGGATCAGCCCACGGAGGGCGAGCCCCTGGGGCGCTGGTTCCTCCTGGCCGCTGCCCTGCTGGCCCTGCCCCTGGCCGCGGACCTCGCCTTCAAGCGCGGCAAGCCACGCCCCACCTGGATCGAAGGGAACTAGACCATGGCCCTGAACCCACTCATCGCGCCCTCCCGCCTGGACCAGCTGCTGGCCCAGGTGGAGGTGGCTGAGGCCCTCCGGACCGCGGCCCTGGCGTGGGCGGACCGCCTGGCCAACTACCAGGGCGGCGGCGTCCAGGAGCAGGCGAACCGCAGCCAGTTCCTGAGCCTGCTGTTCCACCAGGGCCTGGGCTACCAGCCCAACGGTTCGGTGCCAGCGGACCAGCCCTACACCATGCGGGAGGAGCACAAAACCGAAGCCGACAGGGAACGGCCCGATGCCTCCTTCGGCCGGTTCGGTGGCAGTGAGGGAGAAAACGCCACCTTCGCGGTCTTCGAGCTGAAGGACAGCGACACGGATCTGGACAAGGCCCCCAAGGGCCCCTACGCCATGAGCCCCGTCCAGCAAGGCTTCTCCTACGCCGACAAGCACGCCCACACCGAGTTCATCCTCGTCTCGAACTTCCGCGAGCTCCGCCTTTATGCCCGGGAGACCCGCCAGCTCAAGGCCTGGGTGTTCGAGTTCCACCGGCTCCAGCACGAGGATCGCGAGCGCGTCCTCCAGGAGCTGGCCTTCTTCCTCGATCCCGCCAACCTCATCCCCGCCCAGCCGGGCCACCGCCCCCGCCTGCTCGAACAGATCCAGGCGGCGCCGCTGGAGCAGGAGCGCATCACCCGCGCGTTCTACCAGGAGTTCCGCGCCGTCCGCGACACGGCCCAGGGCCACTACCAGCGCCTGTTGCAGGATCAGAACGATCCGCAAGCCCCCGCCAAGGCCCTGCTCGCGTCCCAGAAGCTGTTGAACCGCACCCTGTTCGCCGGGTTCGCGCAGAGCCGCCATCTCCTGCCGGATGGCCTGCTGGCCGATTTGCAGGAACATACCGGGCACCTGGAGGAGAAACCCCTCCACCGCAACCTCCAGATGCTGTTCAAGCACCTGGACAAAGGCTTCCGGCGGGAGTTCCGGGGCAGCCATGCGGTGCTGGAGATCCAGGCCTTCAACGGCGGCCTGTTCCGCAAGGATCCCATCGTCGATGACCCCGCCTTCGCCCTCACCGAGGACCTGGCCAAGCAGCTGTTCCACCTGGCCGACCGCGACTTCGTGACCGAGCTGCCTGTCAGCGTGCTGGGGCACTGCTTCGAATCCAGCCTGGGCGATCTCGATGCCGCCCGCGGCGGGCGCCAGGAAACCCGGCACAGCGACGGCATCTACTACACGCCGGACTGGGTGACGCGCTACATCTGCCGCCACACCTTGAAACCCCTGGTGGACCGCTGCCTCGTGGCCTCCCTCCAGGCCACCACCCAGGCGCTTGGGCCGCGCCCTGAAGGCGGCGACGAGGGCGCCCGGTGGGCCATCCAGGCCTTCCATGCCGCCTGGAACGCCGTGGCCGATCTGCGCATCGTGGATCCCGCCTGCGGCAGCGGCGCCTTCCTCGCCATGGGGCTGCGGGTGCTGCGCGAACTGCTGGAGCCCGCCTATCGCCAGGCTCTGGCGGCGGCCTCCTCCTTGCCCGATGTGCCGGAGGACACCGCCCACGACGACCTGCCCGGCTTCATGGTGCTCCACGACACCCCCCGCAGCCTGGCCCTCGCGGGCCTGAGGAGCCTGCCGCCGCTGGAGCGCTGCTTCCACGGCGTGGACCTGCACGCCGAAGCCGCCCTGCTGGCGCAGCTTTCCCTCTGGCTGGAAAGCGCCACGCCCGGTCGCAAGCTCGCCAACCTGGGCGACCAGATCCGCGTGGCCAACAGCCTCACCGCGGATTGGCGGCAGCTCTTCCCCGGCGTGGAAGCCTTCGATGCCGTCATCGGCAACCCGCCCTATGTGCGCATGGAGCTGTTCAAAGACCAGAAACCGCACCTGCGCGCCGCCTTCCCCGAGGTGCACCAGGAGCGCGCCGACCTCTACTGCTACTTCTTCCAGCTCAGCGCCCAGCTCCTGAAGGAAGGCGGACGCTACGGCATCATCGTCAGCAACAAGTGGCTGCGCGCCCAGTACGGCCAGCCCTCCCGCGCCTTCCTGAAATCGCGCTTCCATCTCGACCGCCTGCTGGATTTCGGCGAACTGCCCGTGTTCGAGGATGCCGCCGTCATGCCCCACATCCTGCTGGCGACGCGGGTGAATGGCGGCGGGACTCGCCCGCTGCGCTTCGCCCAGATCCCCCGCCTGCCGCAAAGCGACGCGGACCTGGAAACCCTCGATGCGGCCCATGGCCACGCCGTACCCGCTGATCAACTGGGTGAAGACACCTGGCTGCTGGTGGACGAGGCCAGGGGCGCGGCCTTCGCTACTCGGAAAATGAAAGGCATCTCCTTGCGGGATTACCTGGGCGAAACGCCCATCTGCTGGGGCATCAAGACCGGCCTCAATGAAGCCTTCTGGCTGACCCAGAACGAGCGCGACGCGCTGGTGGCGAAGAATCCCGAAGCGACCCAGATCCTCAAGCCCCTGGTCATCGGCGACGAGGTGCGCCGCTGGGCCCTGCGCCAGGACGAGCCACGCTTCCTCATCTACACGCCCAAGAACCGGTTCACCGAAACGGAATTCCAGGATCGCTTCCCCGCCGTGGCCAAGCACCTGAAGCCCTTCCGCAGCTTCGACAAGAACGGCAAGACCGTGGGCCTGGATCACCGGGCCACCAAACAGGCCTGGTTCGAGTTGCAGCAGGCGCAGGAGGCTTACGAGGAGTACTTCGCTCATCCAAAGATCCTCTGGCCTGAAATCGCCATGGTTCCCCGTTGGTGCATGGAAGGCGACTTAGCGCACCCTAACAATGCTTGCTACTTCATCCCGAAGGATGACTACAACCTCTTGGCCTTCCTGAACCACTCGGGAACCTGGGACCAAGTCAAAAACCTATCTGTGCGGATCGGCGATCCGAGTGTCGGCGGACGGCTGCAGGTCCGCGAATATGTTGTCTCGGGACTTCAGATTCCGGAGGGAATTACTGTTCCAGGTATCGCAGACCTTTCCCGAAAAGCTTCTCGCTTGGCCCTGGACCTTGAAAAACACCGCCGTCCCTTCCTCCGCTTCCTCCGCCAAGACGCGCCCTGGCAGCTCGCCACGGTGGGCGAGCGGCTGGAGGCCTTCTGGGAGCTGGACGAGGCCACGGTGCTGGCGGAGGCCCTGAAGCGGCGGAACAAGAAATTGAAGGAACCCACCCTGGGCGATCGCGACTTCCTGAAGCGCGCCTGGCGCGAGGCCCGGGAACCCATCCTCGACCTGCGAGGAAAGATCGCGGCCCTCGAAACCGAACTGGATGCCGCCGTGGATGCGGCCTGGGAGGCCTGACCCTTGCCATTGTCCTTCACCCACCCCTGGCTGCTGGCGCCCTTCGGCGCCGCGGCAATCGCGGCGCTGGCCCTGGCCCTGCGCGCCCACCTGCGGCCGGGCCTGGGCGTACAGGTGGTGGGCCAGCGCCCGCTCTGGCAGGGCCTGGGTATGGCGCTCATGCTGGCGGGCCTGGGCCTGGGCCTGGCGGAGCCCCGCTGGGGTCTGCCGGAGTTCCCGCGACTCACGGTGCAGGTGGTGCTGGACGCCAGCCGCTCCATGACCGTGCCCGACGCGGGCGGCCGCACGCGCTGGGACGCGGCCGTGGGTGCCCTGGACCGCATCTGGTCCCAGCCCCAGGCGGGCCTGCGCTGGAGCCTGGACCTGCTCACGGGCGACGACATCCCCCTCCAGCCGCCCGGCGAGGACCGCACCTTGCTGCGCGAAGCGCTGCGGGCGGTGGTGCCCGGCGACGTGGGGTCCCCCGGCACGAGCCTGGGCCGGGGGCTGCCTCAGGTGGCCGCCCAGGTTGACCGGGGCACGCCCGCCGTGATCCTCCTGCTCAGCGATGGTGAGGAGACCTGGGAGGCCCCCGAGGCGGCCCTGGAACGGGCTGCCACGGCCCTGAAGAAGGCGAAGCTGCCGGTCTGCGTGCTGGCCTTCGGGGACGGCCAGCCCCATGCCGTTCCGGCCAAACCCGGCCCTGAGGGTCGGCCTCCGACGTCGGAACCCGCCGTCAGCACCGCCCACCCGGAGTTCCTGGCGCGCCTGGCTCAGGCCACCGGGGGCCAAGTCTTCACCAATGGCGAAACCGCCGCCGTGGGCCTCCAGGCCCTGGCTGCCGGCAAGCTTCCCCTGCCGGCCCAGCGATCCCTCCAGCCGGCCCATCCCGAGTTGGGGGCCTGGTTGGCCCTGGCAGGGCTGGCCCTCTGGCTGGCCTTTGCCGGGAAACCCATGGCCCGCTGGCGCCCCGCCCTGCTCCTCCTGCTGGCCCTGGCGGCCCCCCTCCGCGCTCAGACGGGGAAGATCTGGGCTCCCCCCAGCGTACAAGCCTGGTTCGCCCAGCGGGCCCTGGAGAATGGCGACCTGCCTGGCGCCCGCCGCTGGCGGCCCGGGGACGCCAAGCCCTCCCATGTGCTCCTGGCCGCCCAGATCGACCTGCGGGTAGGACTTCCCGAGGATGCCCTCAAAACGCTATCCCCCCTCGTGGGTCAAGGCGCCCCTCGCCCTCTGCCGCCCTGGCGTGCCCAGGCCCTGCTCCTGGCCGCCCGCGCCCACCTGGAAGCCCAGCGCCCCGTCGAGGCCCGCGCCCTGCTTGAACGGCTCATCCTGGAGCAGCCCGGTCAACGCGACGCCATCCACGACCTGCAGACCCTCGTGAAGGACGCGACCCCGCCGCCTCCGCCTGATCCCAAGAAACCTCCCCCGCCCCCCCCGCCCCGCCCCAGCATGGGCGCCCAACAGGATGAGCTGGAAGGCATCAAGCAGCGCCTGCCCAAGCCTCCGAAAACCCCGGGCGGGGTGAAGGATCTGTAAGAAGGCTGGAGACCGGAGTCTGGAGACTGGAGACTGGAGTACAGATTCCTGACGCGGCCTTTGGCCGCCCCCATCATGAAGTTTAGGCGAGGCAGCACGGGTGGGTCGTCGTCAACCTCAGAAAACAGACGCAGCCCCAAGGGGCCGCATCAGGAGGTGGTACCTCCGGCCTCCAGTCTCCAGTCTATTTGCTTCCCAACCACGCCGCGAACTCGGCGCCGGTGCGGAAGGCGCCCACCTGGCGGCGGACCTCCTTGCCGTTGGCGTCGAGGATGACCATGGTCGGGTAGGCTTCCAGATTGAACTTGTCGGCCAGCTTCTTTCCCTCGGGCAGGGGGGTGCGGTCCCGCTTCTCCACGAGCGCGGAGAAGGGCACGACCTTGGCCAGGGCGGCCTGGCCCTCGGCACTGGGGAAGACATTCTTCTGCAGGTACTGGCAGGGCGGGCACCACTCGGTCCAGAGGTCCATGAAGATGACTTTCTTCTCGGCCTTGGCGCGCTTGAGGGCGGTCTGGTAGTCGTGCTCCCACTTCACGGGTCCCTGGGCGACCAAGGGCGCGGCGATGAGCAGAAGGGCGGCGAGAGCTTTCATGCTGGGACTCCGGAATGAGGGCGGACGGGCCGCGCCTGGACCTTGGATGGAAGCAGGCGGCCTTCCGTTCCATCTTCCAGGATATCCGGGCTAATCCTCCACATCAGCCCCCCGTAATCTCAATCGACCCGGCGAGTGCCGACTCCATCCCTTCCAAGGAGGCCGCCCATGCGCGCCATCATGATCCCGCTGGCCCTGGCGGCCAGCCTCGCCCTTCCTCTGGCCGCGCAGACCGCGCGGTTCCTCAAGGTCGACATCGTCTCCAAATCCTTCCATCACCATGTCAAGCGCCAGGATGTGGACGGTCCCAACGAAGTGCATATCCGCATGCCCATCAGCCTGGCCAACGGCATCCTCGACATGGCCGGCGAGAGCGAGATCAAGATCAACGGCGAATCGAAGAAGGGCCTAAAGCCCGAACAGCTCCAGAAGTTGCTCGCCGACGCCAAGCCGGGCGACCTGCTGCTGGAAGTCACCACGGATAAGGGCGATCACATCCGCGTCACCATCGAGTAGCCGGGAGCCCGATCCGCGCGCACCACAAGCCCCGCCCCCGCGGGGCTTCTTTGTGTACGCTTGAGCCATGGAATCGCTGACCGAACTCCGAGTGCGCTACGCCGAAACGGACGCCATGGGCATCGTCCACCATGCGACTTATCCCGTGTGGATGGAGCTTGGCCGCAGTGATTTCCTCCGTGAACTCGGCCAGAGCTACGCAGACTGGGAAGCGCGGGGTGTACGTCTCGTGGTGAATGAGATCCGCGTGCGCTTCCGGGCACCGGCCCACTACGATGAACTGGTGCAGGTCCGAACCTTCCTGCGGGAGACCGGCCGCCGCCGCATCGTCTTCGGCTACCGCATCGAGCGGGACGGCGTGCTGCTGGCCGAGGGCGAAAGCATCCACCTGGTGGCCGGCTCCGACAACCGCGCACGGGTGCTGCCAGACGATCTGCTGGCTCTGGTCCAACGGACCTGACACTGCGCCGTCGGTGCCGTTAAACCATCTCCCGCGTGCACATGCAGGTGGACATCAGGGCTGCCAGGGCATCCATCACCCGGCGGCGGCGCTCACTGAAGGCGTCGGTCTGGAAGCTCTGGAAGCTCACGAGCCCGGCCGGCCGGGACTCGCCGCCCAGGGGCACGCCGTACCAGGAGTGAGGGATGAGTCCGGTGGCTTGTTCCGCGGCCGTCAGAAGGCTTCCGGCCGCGGAGCCCTCCTCCAGGGTCCGGATGTAGATCGCCCGCCGGCCAGAGAGGACCCGCTCGGACAGGCCGGCTCGGTCGGAGAGTTTCCGGGAGGGATGCTGCCGGACCCTTCCACCCTCGTGGTAGAGCACGAACTCCAGCTGATCGCGCTCCCAGTCCGCCAGGGCCACATAGAAGCAGGCCAGGCCAAGGGGCTTGAAGCAGACCTCCAGGAGGGCCATGCCCAGCTCTTTCGGAGAAAGTCCCGGCTTGAGCCGCTCCACGGCCCCCAGGAGGAGATCCCGGTCTTCATCCAGGTGGCGCACCAATTCCTGGGTTTCTTCCAGGCGGTTCCTGAGGGCCCGGTTCTCATCCTCTAACTGGCGCGAGCGGTCGTCGCGCCCAACGGGCGCCTGGTCCCTGGATTTTCCACCGAAGAGGCCCATAAGGACACACGAAGCCTTCAGAAGAACGGACAAAGATGGTTACCTAGAGCCATGAAGATGCAGCGGCAGATCTCCCTTTTCAACACCCTGACCCGAAAGATCGAACCGGTGGTGCCGGGGGTACCTGGGACAGTCTCTTTGTACACCTGTGGCCCCACCGTCTACAACTATGCTCACATTGGAAATTTACGGACCTTCCTCTTCCAGGACTTGCTCAAGCGCACCTTCAGGGCCGCCGGGCACGAGGTTCGCCACTGCATGAACATCACGGATGTCGAAGACAAGATCATCCGGGACTCCCAGGTCGCTCTTCCCGCGGATGCCTCCAACGAGGCCCGCCATGGCGCCATGAAGACACTCACCGAGCGCTTCACCGCCGTGTTCCTGGAGGATCTGGAGGCATTGGGCGTCCAACGGGCGGATTTCCTCCCCCGCGCCACGGCCTACATCCCCCAGATGATCCACCTGGTGCAGGAGCTCGAGGCGAAGGGCTTGGCGTATGTCCGCGAAGGCAGCGTCTACTACCGCATCGCCGGCCTGCCCCAGTACGGCTGCCTGGCCCACTTGGACCGAGAAGGCATGCAGGCCGGGTCCTCTGTCGATGCGGACGAGTACGAGCGCGACTCCGTCACCGACTTCGTGCTGTGGAAGGCCGCCAAGCCTGGGGAACCCTGGTGGGACAGCCCCTGGGGCCATGGCCGGCCCGGCTGGCACATCGAGTGCTCGGCCATGGGCATGGAGTTGCTGGGCGAGCGCGTGGACATCCACAGCGGCGGCGTGGACCTGATCTTCCCCCACCACGAGAACGAGATCGCCCAGAGCGAGGGCTGCCTGGGCCACCGCTGGGTGAACCACTGGGTCCACGGCGAGTTCCTGCTGGTGGAAGGCCAAAAGATGTCCAAGAGCCTGGGGAATTTCTTCACGCTGCGCGACCTCGTGGCCAAGGGGGTGGACCCCCTCGCCCTGCGTTACGCCATCCAGAGCAACCACTACCGCAAGGTGCTGAACTTCAGCTTCGAGGGCCTGCGCGCCGCCGAGAACTCCTTGAAGCGCGTCCGGGCCTTCCGTAAACGCATGGAGGGCGAAGGCCAGGCTGGCAGCGGCCCCTGGGCCGAGGCCATCGATCCGTCGGCCCGCCTGGACCAGGCCCGCGAGGCCTTCTGGGCTGCCATGGCCGACGATCTGAACACCCCCGAAGCCCTGGCGGCCATCTTCACCCTCATCAGCGACCTCAACGCCCAGGATGACCACGTGGCCCTCACCCGCGAGGAGCGGGACGCCGTCCTGGCCTTCCTGGACGAGGCCGATGCCATCTTCGCCGCCTGGCCCCACGAGGAGGCCAGCCTTGATGCCGAGGTGGGGGCTCTCATCGAGGCCCGGAAGGCCGCCAAGGCCGCCAAGAACTGGGCCGAGGCCGACCGCGTCCGCGACCAGCTCAAAGCCATGGGCATCGTCCTGGAGGACCGCAAGGACGGCACTGTGGGTTGGCGTAAAGGGTGATGCTTTCCGGGGGTTCCGCGCTGCGCACACACCCCCGGACCCCCGCGCAGAAACCCGGGCAAGCCAGGTTTCTGCTTGCATCCCTTCATGACGCAGAAAGGCCCTCGTGCCACGGCACGAGGGCCTTTCTGCGCGACGGGCCTACCGGCTGAGGCGCTTCAGGGCGATCTGGATGAACTCCGGCGGGCCGGGCAGCAGCCCCGAATCCGCGACGGCGTTCTGGCCTTCCTGGGTCAGGAGGAAGTGGATGACCTCGTTGATCGGGCCGGGAAGGGGCTGGCCGGGTGTCCGGTTCAGGTAGGCGTAGAACAAGCGGGGCATGGGGTACTTGCTGGTGGTGACGGCCTCCTGGTTCGGGAACCGGGCATCCTCGATGTGATACGGCGTCACGGGGAGCACCTTGTTGGCGAAGTACCAGGACGCCATGGTGCCGAAGGCGATGCCCGCCCGCTCCGTCATGACGGCCTCCGCCAGGGCCGAGGAATCGCCGCGCTCCTGGATGCCGGGCCGGTACTCGCCCTTGAGCATGGCCTGGGCGGCGAACGAGGTGCGGGTGTTCGTGCCTTCGGCCCGGGCATAGGCGACGATGGGCAGCTTGGCCCACTCACCCTTGACCCCGAGGTCGCCCCAGACCATCGCGGGGGCCTTGCTGCCACCGAGGCGCGTCCTGGAGTAGATCGCGTCGAGCTGCTCCATGGAAATGGAAGTGATGGGATTGGCCTTGTTGACGAAGACAATGTTGGCGTCCAGGCAGACGGGAATGCGCATCGGCATGTAGCCGAACTTGGTCTGGAAGGCCTTGGTCTCCTCAGGCGAGAGTTCCCGATCCGCGAGGATGAGCAGGGCGGAGCCCTCCTGGAAGTCCTTCAAGGCATCCTTGGTGAGCTTCGACCGGTAGATCAAGTTGGCTTCGGGGTGGAACTTCTTGAACCCACTCGACCATTCGTCGCCGAGGTCCATGAGCTCGTCCGCCCCCGGCAGATCGATGGGGCCTTTCACCGCGACATGTGGCTGGTAGCGGGGGATGCTGGTCGGCACCTTCGCCCGCGTCTGGGCCGTCTGGGCCTGAAGCCCCGTGAAACAGGACATCCCCAACACCACGGCCAAACCCGCGGCGAAGTGCGTGCGGTTCCCTCTCATATGGACCCCTTGTTGGATCAGGGCGCCGGGGGGAATAGCCCCCGCGTCGATCCCCTGAATGTTCATCGGTTAACTAGCAATGATCTGGAAAGATGCCGCCATAGATGCCTTCTGGGTCATGATCCTACACCTGAACCTTCGACGACCGCCCATGCGGACTCAAACGTGATTGAGGTCACGCGTCTGCCGAAAAACCAGCACGGAGCCTGGATCTCGTTCGCCACTCAAGGCAGGCTGCTCAGGCAAGGCCCATGCCTCTTGTAAACTGCTTTGGAATCTGGCGGCTGCCACCGCCAGGGATTAAGGAATTGCCATGACCCCTGCC
>CAVPLE010000104.1:0-12711 GCA_963705865.1 uncultured Holophagaceae bacterium
TGACCGTCCAGCTTCATCTCCGAGCGGAGCCGGAGGAGGCGGTCCGCCTCGACGGCCTCGACGCGCCAGAAGTCCACGGGATCCCCCACGCGGAGCTGCCGGGGATGGCGCCGCCCGCGGCGCATGCCCATGCCCCCGAGAAGGCGGTCAAGGATGCCCCGGATCTGCCACAGCCAGTTGCCGGCGGGCCAGCCGTTCTCCCCGCCCAGGGCGCAGAAGGTGTCGAACACCAGATGTGGCGGGGCCTTGATGTGCCGGTGGTGGCGTTCCAGGAACATGCCCTCATGGGAACCGAGGACCCGTTCCTCCTGCTCGCGCGAGAGGCTCGTGGCCCAGGTGGTCTCCACCGCATCCTCGTCCAGGCGCTCCAAGGCCAGGGCAAGGGCCTCCTTGTAAGCCATGGGCCGCACCCGGAAGACCTCCAGGGCCCGGGGATCCTTGACCACCACCTCGGTGGTCATCCCCTCGATCAGGGGCTTGGCAAGCTCCAGGGGGATGGGCGTGACCAGGTCCACCCACAGGGCCGACAGGATCGGCAACGGCACGCGCATGGGGAGGATGTAGCGGCGCAGGCCCCGGGCCTCGGCGTAGCCCAGCATCATCCGCCGGTAGTCGAGGATGTCCCGGCCCCCGATCTCGAAGATGCCCGAGACCTCAGGATGCTCCAGCGCTTCGGTAAGGTAGCCCAGCACGTTGCGCACACCGATGGGCTGGCAGCGGGTGTTCACCCAGCGCGGGGTGATCATGATGGGCAGGCGCTCGGTGAGGTGCCGGATCATCTCGAAGCTGGCACTGCCACTGCCGACGATGACGGCCGCCCGGAACTCCAGCACTGGCACGCCCGTCGACCCCAGGGCGGCCCCCACTTCCTGGCGGCTGGCCAGATGCTCGCTGCGGTGGTGCGTAGGGTCCCCCAGCCCACCCAGGTAGAGGATCCGCTGCACCCCCGCCTTGGCGCAGGCCGCGGCGAAGATGAGGGCATGGCCCAGGTCCCGGTCCCGGAAGTCCGGCCGGTCCTCGCCCATGGCGTGAACCAGGTAGTAGGCCTGCGTCACGCCCCTCAGGGCCGCCTCCAGTGAGGCCGGGTCCCCCACGTCGCCCTTCACCGCCTCCACCCCCGGCCAGGCGCGGCCAGCCAGCCGGTCGGGATTGCGTGCCATGCAGCGCACCCGGTGGCCCGCGGCGAGCAGGCGGGGCACCAGGCGCCCCCCGATGTAGCCCGTGGCCCCCGTCACCAGGATGAGAGGTTTGCCGGGATTCATCAGGCTGGCGCCTGTGGCCTGGGAAGGACTCATGCCGGCACCAGATCGGCGAAGACGAAGCCGTCCCGTTCCACGACTTCGCCGCCCAGAACCGGCACAGGGTGGTGGAACATGGGCCCGTCCCAGACGAAGGTGTGGAATTCACCCCGCTCGCCGCAGGGATCCACCCCGGCCGGCAGGTCCGCCAGCAGCTGGGCGTCGAAGCCACGGCCCGCGAACGAGGCGTCCAGGGCGCGGGGATCCACGCAGGTCAGGGTGGCCTTCAAGCCCGCGGCCAGCATGCTGCGGGCGAGCGAGGCCGTGTCTGGGTTCCAGATGGGAAAGAGGGGCTTCAGGCCCGAGCCCGCCAGCTTCTGGACGCGGTAGTCCCGCACGTCCTCCAGGAACAGATCGCCGAAGGCCATGACCTCGATCCCCTCGGCCACGGCCCGGGTGCAGGCCTGGGCCATGAGCGCTTCGTAAGCCTCGTTCGGGCAAGGCCACGGCAAGGGGACCTTCCAGAGCGGCAGGCCCGCGGCATCGGCCTGGGCCTCCAGCAGAGCCTCCCGGACCCCATGCATGGCCACCCGTTCAAAGGCGGCGTTCGTGGTGGTGAGCAGGCCCACGACCTCCACTTCTTCTGATTGCTGAAGGATATGCAGGGCCCAGGCGGCATCCTTGCCGCTGGACCAGCTGAGAAGGGCTTTGGGTCGGGTCATGACCTAAGGATACGTATCGAAAATCCTGACAGATTTGGTAAACTTTGTTGGGAGCCTTCCATGCCCAAGGTCATCAACATCGAACCCACCCCCAATCCGGACGCCCTCAAGTTCCTGGTGCATCCGGCGATCCTCAAGGCCGGCTCCCGGTCTTTCAAGGATTTCGGCGCGGCGGTGGGGGATCCGCTCGGTTCGGCGCTGTTCGCCCTGGGCAAGGTGACCTCCGTGTTCTACATGGACCGCTTCGTCACCGTGAACAAGGATCCCTCGGCCGAGTGGACCGATCTCATCGACCCCATCTGCGAATCCATCGAGGACCTGAAGCTGCCGGAGAACGACACCGGCGACGCGGCGGGGCTGACCCCTGGCGGCGACGCCGACGCCACCCTGGAGCGCATCAACCAGCTGCTGGACACCCGGATCCGCCCCGGCCTGGCCGGGGATGGCGGCGGCCTGGAGGTCATCTCCTTCGACGGCCAGACCCTCCAGATCAGCTACCACGGCGCCTGTGGCTCCTGCCCCTCCTCCACCAGCGGCACCCTGCGCTACATCGAGGGGTTGCTCCAGGAGGAGATCAGTCCCAGCCTCCGAGTGGTGAGCTGGTAAATCCGTTCGATCCTGCCTCTTGCACTCTGGCAAAAAGCCGGCAACCTAGGGACACCTTCTGGAGACAAGCGTGAGCCCTGGAAAGGCGGTCAAGCGTCGCAGCGCCAAGGGGAATCACCTCGCCGCGCTGGCGGACCTACTCAATGCCAGCCGAACGGATCCGGCCCGCCTCTTCGAGCACGGCCTCGCCCTGCTGGTGGACCGCCTCGGCGTGGACCGCGCTTTGCTCACCCGGGTCGCGGGGCTGGGCTACGAAGTCTTCTGGTGGGCCGTGGCGGATGGCGCCGACATGGAGGGTGTGTTCGAGGCTCCGGAAAAGGGGTTCTGCCCCTGGGTGATGGCCCATCCGGATCGCCCCCTCACCATCCGGGACGCCTCCCTGGAGGCGCGCTGGCGGAAGAGCTCCGGCTTCAAGGAACTCGGCATCCGGGCCTACTCGGGTGTGGCGCTGAAGGAGCGCGAGAACGTGGTGGGGACCCTGTGCGTGCAGCACCGCGCCCCCAAACCCTTCGACCGCGGTGAGACCGAGCTCATCCGGGCCATGGGCCATCTGATGGCGCGCACCCTGGAATCCGAGAGCATGAAGCAGGAACTCCACGGGGCCCTGGACGCCTTGGAACTCAGCGGCGCCATCGTGGAGGACAGCGCCCTCCAGAGCGCCCGCTCCGGCCTGCCCAATCGGCGCTACCTCGACATCTGGCTCCGTGCCTCGCTGTTCATGGCCCGCCGTCGCAAAGAACCCATCGCCTTGGCTCTCTGGTCCCAACCCCTGGTGACGGGCACCCGGGGCCGCCTGGCCGCCGCCGCCGCTCGTCTGCGGGGCGAGGATCTGCTCATCGAACTGTCGGCGGATCAGTACCTGCTGATCATGCCCCACACCAGCGAAGAGGGCGCGGAAGTCCTGATCACGCGGCTTCGCGGGATCCTCGGAGACCATCCCACCGGCGCCACCCTGTGGTTCCCCGGGGAGGACGACATGACCTTGAAGTCAGCTTTGACGCGCGCCGCGAAAGCCTTTACCGAGGCCAATCGCGAAGGCACAGCCCTGGTTTGGATCCATCATCGGAAATGATCCGGGGCCTGTGAGCTGGCCCGCCAGGCGGGTCCATGGGAAGATGGAAGGCTCTGTTACAGCCGGTGGAACCCGGCCTCGTGGAGGTGGATGTTGGATACCCCGACCCTGGTGAAAGCTGCCCTTAACACGCCGGATGGGCTTACCGCCCCCAGCCACGAGGAGCTCTGCCACTGGTATGAATTGATGCAGCTCGGACGCCTGCTCGATGACAAAGCGCCCAACTATCTCAAGCAGGCCATCGGCTGGTCCTATCACGCGCCCTGCGCGGGCCACGATGGCATCCAGCTGGCCACAGGACTGGCCTTCCGCGCCGGCCAGGATTTCCTGTTCCCGTACTACCGCGACATGATGACCTGCCTTGCCGCGGGAATCACGCCCGCAGAGATCCTCCTCAATGGCATTTCCAAGGCCACGGACGTCGCCGGTGGCGGCCGCCACATGAGCAACCACTTCGCGAAGCCGTCCATCGGCATCCAGAACGTGTCCAGCCTCACGGGCAACCACATCCAGCACGCCGTGGGCCTGGCCCGCGCCGTGAAGTACTACCAGCGTGACGCCGTGGTGTTCTGCAGCCAGGGCGAGTCCTCGCTGTCGGAAGGCTACTGCTCCGAGGGCATCAACGGCGCCGACCGCGAGCGGCTGCCCGTGGTCTTCATCGTCCAGGACAACGGCTACGGCATCTCCGTGCCCAAGCGCGACCAGAGCGCGAATCCGTACATCTGCGACAATTTCACCGGCTACGCGAACCTGAAGATCATCAAGTGCGACGGCCTGGACCTCCTCGATTCCCGGCGCGCCGTGGCGGAAGCCATCGCCTACGTCCGCACGGGGAAGGGCCCCGCCATGGTCTACGCCATGTGCGTGCGCATCGGCAGCCACTCCAATTCGGACCGCCACGAGCTCTACCGCGACGACGCCGAGCGCGCCGAGGCCAAGGCCAAGGATCCCCTGCCCCGCTTCCGCGCCTACTGCCTGGCGCACGGCGGGCTCAGTGAGGACGAGCTGAAGGCCATCGAGACGGAAAACCAGGCCCGCTACCTGGCCGCCCACGACCAGGCGATGGCCGCTCCGAATCCCGATCCGGCCACCATCCACGACTTCGTCATTCCCGAGGGCTGGATCTCCGCGCAGTACCCGGATGGCACGCACCACGCTGAAGGCACCCCCGTCAGCGTGATCACCGCCTTGAACCAGACCCTGAAGGAGGAGTTCCGCCTCAACCCCGACACCTTCATCTGGGGCCAGGACATGGCCAACCGGGACAAGGGCGGCATCTTCAATGTGTCGAAGGGGCTCCAGCAGGAGTTCGGCGAGCAGCGCGTCTTCAACGCCCCCATCGCCGAGGACTTCATCGTGGGCACCGCCAACGGCTTCTCCCGCCTGGACGACAAGATCCGCGTGGTGGTGGAGGGCGCCGAGTTCGCCGACTACATCTGGCCCGCCGCCGAACAGATCGTGGAATGCAGCCACGACTACTGGCGCAGCCACGGCCAGTTCGCCCCCAACGTCACCATCCGCCTGGCCTCCGGCGGCTACATCGGCGGCGGCCTCTACCACTCGCAGAATGTCGAAGGCTGGCTCACCACGCTGCCCGGCATCCGCGTGGTGGTACCGGCCTTCGCCGACGACGCCGCGGGCCTGCTGCGCACGGCCCTGCGCAGCCGCGGGACCACCCTCTACCTCGAGCCGAAGTTCCTCTACAACGCCAAGATGGCCCATGCCGTGGTGCCGCCGGACTTCGCCGTGCCCTTCGGCAAGGCCCGCGTCCGCCGGGTCGGCTCCGACCTCACCATCCTGGCCTACGGCACGCCCGTCCACTTCGCCCTGGAGGCCGCGGGCAAGCTGGAGAAGGAGGGCAAGTCCGCCGAGGTCATCGACCTCCGCAGCCTCAGCCCCCTGGATACCGGCGCCATCATCAAGTCCGTGAAGAAGACCCACCGCGTGCTCATCGCCCACGAGGACAAGGTCTTCGGCGGCTTCGGCGGCGAGCTGGCGGCCATCTGCGCCTCCGAGTGCTTCGTCTGGCTGGACGCCCCGGTGGAGCGCGTGGGCTCCGAGTTCACGCCGGTGGGCTTCAACCGCATCCTCGAGCGCGCCATCCTCCCCAACGCCGACAAGCTGCTGGCGGCCGCCCGCAAAGTGCTTGCCTTTTAAAGGCTTTTATTTGAAACCGCAGATGTCGCAGATGGCCGCAGATACCACTTCTTTGTTTTTCATCTGCGAAATCTTCGTCATCTGCGGTTAAACTTTTCAGTTTCTTTCCCTGAATTCATCACGCACAGGAGCGCCCATGCAGTTCGGTCCCTGGGATGTCCAGATCGTCAGCGGCGGCACCTTCCGACTGGATGGCGGCGCCATGTTCGGAACCGTGCCGAAGGTCGTGTGGAACAAGCTCTACCCCGCCGACGAAGAGAACCAGATCCTCATGGCCACCAACTGCCTGCTGATCCGCGGCGAGGTGGACGGGAAGAAGCACGTCATCCTCGTGGACAACGGCAACGGGGACAAGGAGACCGACGACTTCATGGCCCGCTTCAAGTTCGAGGGCCGCGGCGTGCTGGACGCCAATCTCGCCCGCCATGGCGTGAAGCCGGGGGACATCACCCTCTGCCTCCTCACCCACCTGCACTTCGACCACGCGGGCGGCAGCACTCGCTTCGGCGCCGACGGCAAGCCGGTGCCCAGCTTCCCCAACGCCCGCTACGTGGTGCAGGCGAAGGATCTCGCCGACGCCAGGCACCCGCACCTGCGCGTGAAGGCCAGCTACCTGCCCCAGAACTGGGAACCGCTGGAAGCCGCGGGCCTGCTGGAGACCGTGGATGGCATCGCCGAGCTCCTGCCCGGCATTTCCGTGCGCCCCGCGCCGGGCCACATCGAGGGCCTGCAGAACGTCATCGTCGAGAGCGGCGGGAAGCGGCTCGTCTACCTGGCCGACCTCATCCCCACCGCCCGCCACATCCAGCCCGCCTGGGTCATGGGCTACGACCTGGACGTGGTCACCTGCGTCAATGAGCGCCAGAAGCTCCTCGCCGAAGTCACGGGCACCAACACCATCCTCGTCTTCGAACACGACCCCGAGATCCCGGCGGGCACCGTGAGCCGCGATGCGAAGGGGAGGTACGCCGTGACACCAGTGACGGTCTAGGCCGCGCTAAACTGGAATCTCCCCGAGCGAGGTCCCCGTGTCATTCACTCCAGGCAGCAGGCGCGGCGCCATGGCCGACATCAACATGACGCCGCTCATCGACGTGATGCTGGTGCTGCTGATCATCTTCATGATCGCGGCGCCCATGATGCTGACCGGCGTCGACGTGAAACTGCCGGAGAGCCGCACCGGGCGTAACCTGGAAAGCGAGGCCCTCACGGTCTCCATCACCTTCGACGGCCGCCTGCAGTTCGACCAAGCCTTCCTGGCCCTGCCGGTCCTCGCGAACCAGCTGAAGGCCAAGGCCCAGAGCGGCGGCAAGCGGCCCGTGCTGGTGCGGGCTGACCACAACGTGCCCTATGGCCGCGTCATCCAGGTGGTCGACGCCATCCGCGAGGCGGGCTTCACCCAGGTGGGCTTCGTCACCGCCGCCGCCCCCATCGCCGCGCCCATCGCCGCTCCGCCTGCCGAAGCGAAATGAGCCAGGACCTCCAGGCCTACCTCCGCACGCGCGCCCACCTGGGCGAGCTGCGCTGGGGGCCGGGTCTGGCCCTGAGCCTGGCCCTCCACCTCACCGTCGGCGTGGCCTTTTTCTGGCACAAGGGCGGCGGACCGGAGAAGGCCGAGGACGTCAAGATCACCTGGGTGAACCTGCCCGCGGCCATGGGCGGCCAATCCGGTGGCGCCGAAGCCATGGAGGTGGGCAAGACCGGCGAGCGCCTGCGGCGCGTGGAAGAGGTGGCCCCCGTCCGCGATACGACGCCGTCCGCCACGGCCCCGGATCCCTTCGCCATGAAAACCACCAAGTCCGCCGCCAAGGGGGATAGCAAGGACACCACGAGCCAGGGCACGGGCACCACCGCCGCCAAGGGCAAGACCGCCACGGCCAACCCCGTGGCGGGTGCCGTGGGTTCGGGCAATGGCGCGGCCTTCGGTGCGGGCAGCGGGATCCCGGGCCTGAACCCCACTTCGGGCGTCCAGGGCGGCGTGGGCCTGGTGGGCGGGGTGGACGGCAACTTCCCGTTTGTGTGGTATCTGCAGCAGGTTCAGGCCCGCATCACCTCGAACTGGAACCGCGTGTCCAGCACCCAGGGCCGCGTGCAGATCTACTTCCGCATCGCCCGGGATGGCAGCCTCGACCGGGTGCGGGTGGAAATCCCCAGCGGCAACGCCGCCATGGACGAGAGCGCCCGCATGGCCGTCCTGCGCGCCGCGCCCCTGCAACGCCTGCCCGAGGGCTATGAGGGCTCGTACCTGGGCGTTCGGTTCTGGTTCACCTACCTGGGGAACTGATGCCAAGTCGAGTTCAACGATAGAGATTCACCACGGAGACACCGAGGCCACGGAGGTGGCACGGGCCTCCGTGTTCCTCGGTCATGGGCAGGCCGGAAGCCGCTTCCGGCCAAGCCGGAAGCCACGGGAGGCGCCGGGCCCGGATCCTCCTTGGGGCATCCCGACCCGGCGCCTCCCGTGTGCCCATGCTCCGTGCCTCCGTGGTGGGTCCTTAACCGGCGGAGGCAAATCGGTATGAGCGGGTACACTCGCTGGATGCTTCCACTCCTGCCCCTGGTGGCCCTCTACGCCCAGGCTCCGGCTCCCGCTCCCGTGGCGGTGGTCACCGCCGAGCCGAAGGAGGTCCGGCCCGGTGAATCGGTGCTGCTGACCTGGGCCTGTCCCCAGTCCAACCAGGTACGGCTGGAACCGGGCGGCATGATCCTGCCGGGACGCTCCCAGGTGACGCTGAGGCCGGCCTACACGACCACCTACCGCCTCTTCGACGCGGGGCCCGGCGCTGAACCCGGCGGCGCGGAACTCGGCCACGCCGAAGTGCGCGTCACACCCGGCCTGCCCCTGGGCGAGGCCGCCCGCATCTGCGCTTTCGACGCCAGCGCCAAGGCGGTGCTCCCCGGTGAACCGGTCGTCCTGAAATGGGAGTGCGCGGGCAGCGCCAAGGTGCGCCTGGAACCCGGTGGCCTCGAACTGGACGGCAAGAGCGAAGTCACCGTCACGCCCCTGGAGAACACGCGCTACACCATCACCGCCAACAACGCCGCCGGCGGCCAGAGCCGGACGGTGGAAGTGGCCGTGCTCGGGCACCAGGCCCAGGCCCTCGCCAAGGCTGCCAAAACCCCCACCGTCAGCGTTTGCAGCTTCGAGGCCAACCGCACGGTGGTGAAGCCCGGTGAGCAGGTGGACCTGAAGTGGATCTGCCAGGGGGATGCCAAGGTCCGCCTGGAACCCGGCGGCCTGGAACTGGATGGCCAATCCAGCATCGCCGTGGTGCCGGACAAGACCACGGTCTACACCCTGAGCGTCAGCGACCTGCTGGGTGGTTCCTCGCGCAGCGTCGAAATCCAGGTGGAGGCGCCGCGCCGGGTGCTCACGGAAAAGGATCTGATCGATCCGGAGGAGGCTGTGAAGCCGCTGGAACGCATGGACCTCCAGGAGGCCCTGCACCGCGGCGCCGCCTTGCGGGCAGCGGCGCCCGAAGGGTCCTGGACCTTGCGCCTGGTGGTGTCCGGCCGGGCCGAGGGCCTGAAGCAGGTGGCCCGCGCCGCAGGGGTCAAGGCCCCGGATGTTCTCGTATTGCCTTTCGTGCGTGCGGATGGCTTCCGCTGGTGGCAGGCCTGCTACGGCGCCTATCCGACCCGCGCCGCCGCCCTGAAGGCCTGGAGTCACGCCCCGGCCCCTCTGAAGAAGGCTTTCAGCGATGCGCTGCCCCTCAGGCTCCAGAAGCTGCCCGGGGATCCGCCGAAGGTCGAGCCTACTCGCGGGTGACGTCGATGGTGTAGGGCTCGCCGACCATGTTGGCGTCCAGGGTGTCCACGATGAAGTAGACGGTGTGCGTTTCCTTGCTCACGTTCTCGTAGGTGGCCTGGGGTTCGCCGGTGGGGATCCGGTTCTGGAGCAGCCCGGGCTCATCCTGCCCCCAGGCGTTCACGCCCAGCACTCGGAACCAGGCTTTCCGACCCTCCACCACCTGCACCTTCACCTTGCCACCCGCCGGCACCTCGATGGCGTAGGCTCGCCAGCCGCTGATATCAGGAATTTTATCTGTAACCCGCACGCTGCCAGCTGGAAGCTGCAGGGCCGCAAGGGAAGGCCCACTCCGAGCGGCGCGGCGCGTCTTGCCAGGGATGCCCCGCTCCGCTCCTTCATCCCGGCGGTGGGGCACCATGGGGCCCCGCGGAGCCTTGGGAAGGTCCTTGGCCGCCATCACCGGCAGGGGCGCCGGGGCCTGGAGGACCATCATGGGAAACATCAGCAGACTGGGAAGCATGGGCACCTCCGCGCACATCCATCCCTAAGATGCTCCAAGCCCGGGAAGGGTTTAGAACTCCTGACAAAACCCCCCGCCACGGCGCGGAGGGCCGAGCACCATGAACAAAGGCCCGAAACACGAACAAACAGGAAACAGGATCCGGTTGAGCAAGGGCATGGGGAACCTCGGTGGTCTGGAAAGTGGCGTGCTCGATAGAAGAGGTTGGCTGGGCCCCGGCGCGTGTGCTTGGGTTCCGGCGTGAACGCGAGGTCAGCCGAGCACCTCGTACTCGCTTTGGACCAGACCGCTCGGGAAGGTGTGCGTGGCGACGTGGCGCAGCTGCACATCGTGAGGCAGGGTGCCGAAGAGCGGGATGCCTTCCCCGATCAGCACGGGAACCCGGGTGATGATGAGACGGTCCACCAGCCCGGCCCGCAGGAACCGTTGGATGGTGATGCCGCCATCGACGTACAGGTTCGTGGCTCCGGTCGCGGCCAGGCGGGCGACGATCTCAGCCGGTGAGCCGGCCATCTGCTCGACCGTTCTTCCGATGGAACGCGGCAGCTTGAGAGGGCGGCTGCTCAACACCACGACTCGCTTGGAACCGTACGGCCAATGCTCGAACGTCATCACCTTTCCGAAGGTCTTGCGACCAATGACCAGGGCATCAACACTCGCCAGGAACGCCTCGTAACCGTGGGGCTCGCCTCCATCGGCCGGCAACCAGTCGAGGTCATGATTCAAGCGCGCGATGAACCCGTCAACACTGGCACCCACGAAGACGGATACAGCCATCGAACGCTCCTTAACTTTGTGTGGTGTCTAGGGGAAGAATGTGGGGCGGAGTCACCTTGAAGATGAACGCAGGAACCAGGTCCATACCAAGAAATTTTGCGCAGATGGCCCGATGGTGCCCATCAAATCGATAGAACCGGTAGGGGAGATCAAACTCGGCGACGTCGACCAATAGGACGGGTCGATGGATTCCATGTCTTTCGACACTTTTTAAAAGGAGCCGGAATTCCTTCGCCTGGGCCAACGCCTCCGAAAGGCTTCGTCTGTGCCTCTTTATCTGGATTTCCTGAATGTATCGAGTCTGTTCCAGCTGGGAATCATCTGCTCGAAGAAACTCCATATAGGCTTCGTTTTCGTCGCTATTCTTTTCCAGGGCCATGTCGACTGGAACCCATCTGGCGTGGACGGTGATGAAGCGTGGCGTCTCATAACCCTTGGCGGTTACCGAAGCAGCCTTGTGCCAATCGTATTCAAACCGTACGTGTGTTTTGGGAAGGGCAAGAGTCAACAGAGCCTGGCATCGCAGAGCTATGGACAACTTCTTTGAACAATGCTCGATTTCACATGGTTTTCTGGAAATCACATGAAACATAATAGATCCTCTAGGCTTCCTTCCAGTTTGTACCCAAGCCTGAATCCGTAAGATCCAATTCCCAAGTGATCAATACAAGTGCAATAAATACTAGATTAGGCACGAATCCAATTCTCCATCCGATTCCAAAACGGCTGAGGGCGGCGCATTCGTTGACACCGGGGAAAGTAAGCAAACTGGCACCGCCTGGCGGCCGAAAGTCAAACGAAGACAAGAAATCAGAACCGGGAGATGTAGAATTTTGGTCGTTCCGGTTGAGTGGGGACCGGATTAGGAGTCAGGGCGCAACAGGCTGAGTGGGTTTGCATAGAAGAACAGCCTCTGAGAACCAGTTTGGTGATCCGGCGTGCCAAGCTTCAGCATAGCGAACAATACTGCCAGTACCACTCGGGAGAATTGAGGCTGTTGCCAGCGCCGAACCATCTGCGGCTGAAATGATGCTGATAATAAAGCCATCTCCACTGATCATAGTGTTTACTGTTGCATTATGTTTGGACCATTCAAGGGAAATAGTTGATGTGATTATCTTCGGTAGTTGTGGAGAAATATATTCAATCATTGGTGGTTTTTGCATTAATGAATTCGGTGAAGCGCAACCATATAAGATTAAGAGTGTCACTGTAAATAAAAATGTGCGCAAGGCTGATGACATTTGGGACTCCAGGTTGTTATGAATGGTGAATTATTTAGGAAATCCTAACGATGGGATTTAACCGGCCCAGCCTGCACCGAGGCAATGAGTGAAGCAGAGGAATCGCGAGGTTGAGAGAGAGTGGAGGGCTAGGCGGCTGATGGCAGGAATTGAAAGGTTCAGTGCCACACATCAATAACTGGACCGAGAAATGTGGAATGCCATGTCACCCCCACTCCCAGTATGAATTCGGTAGATCTGTGGAGTGTCGGGAGAGATGACTGCTTCTGTTTCTTGTAGGTCATGCGAACCAAATAAATTGACGGTAGGAAGCACGCCAAGTAAATATCGGCCTGATGGTAGATATATGTGAACGATCTCTCCTGAACGGAGTTTCGCAATCGGCTTGCCATCAAGGTGAAGCAAAATACCAGTGCCATTCCCACTAAAATCCTGATCGCGTTTAATTATAACCTCAACGTCGTCAACCTTATGACGTCTGAAGTAGTCTGGGATGAGAATTCGATCCTGCGGTACCGGCTGTGCAACCAAGATAGGTGTTGGTGTAGTGGCACATCCACTGAGGAGAAGGACCATGGTTCCAGGCAAGATTCCTTTCAAGGCCATTAGCAACTCCGGGGTGAG